>JBKHXI010000029.1:0-8573 GCA_046566095.1 Gammaproteobacteria bacterium
CCTGCAGCCAGCCGGGCGACAACGCCGCCGCCTGCAGCAGCAAGGGCACCAGCAGCGCCCAGCTCCAGACCGCGAAGCCTGCGACAAGCCCCGCGACCACCGCCCGCGGCGGCGTCTCCGGCCGCCACACCGCGAACGCCAGCGCTGGGGCGAGCGTGGCCAGCGCCGAGAACGAGACCGCGCCGACGTCGGCCAGCGCGCTGTTGCCGGCGATCAGCCGGTTGTAGCCCCAGGCCAGCAGCATGATCGCCACGATCGCCGCGCGCCGCTGGCGCAGCACGCTGGCGCGCAGGTCCGCGCCGGCGTCGCGGCGCCAGGCCCCGCGCAGCAGGCCGGGCGTGAGCCAGTGGTTGCCGATCATCACCCCCAGGGTGAGCGTGGCCACCACCACCATGCTGGTCGCCGCGCTGACCCCGCCGAGGAAGCCGAACAGGGCCAGTCCCTCCCGGCCCTGCGACAGCGGCAGCGCCAGCACGTACAGGTCCGAGGACAGCCCGGTGCCGCCCAGCAGCACGGTGCCGGCGTGCGCCAGCGGCAGCAGCGGCAGCGCGATCGCCAGCATGTAGGCCGGGAACAGCCAGCGCGCGGTGCGCACGTGCGCCGGGTCGCGGCATTCGACCACGCCGACGTGGAACTGGTGCGGCAGCACGAACATCGCCAGCACGCCCAGGATCACCAGCGGCATGAAGCCGTCGGCCGGGGTCTGCGGCGGCGCCGGCGCCGGCGCGTCCGGCAGCTGCAGGCCGAACACCACGAACGCGCCCAGGGCCAGCATCGCCACCAGCTTGAACAGCGACTCGAACGCGATCGCCAGCACCAGCCCGCGGTTGTGCGCGGTGGCGCTGGCGCTGCGCGCGCCGAAGGCCATCGCGAACAGGGCCATCGCCAGCGCCACGTACAGCGCCCCGTCGCGCCACACCGGCTGCAGCGCCGCCGGGTCGCCGCCGGTCACCATGGCGTAGCTCATCGCCACCGCCTTGAGCTGCAGCGCGATGTAGGGCACCAGGCCGAGCGCGGCGATCGCGGTCACGGTCGCCGCCACCCGCGAGTCCTTGCCCAGGCGCGAGGCGATCAGGTCGGCCAGCGAGGTGGCGTTGGACTCGTGCGCCATCCGCACCAGGCGCACGATCGCGCCGGCCGCGAACAGGTACAGCAGGATCGTGCCGATGAAGGTCGGCGGCAGCGGCCAGCCGTAGCGGGCGGCCTGGGTGACCGTGCCGTAGAAGGTCCAGGAGGTGCAGTAGACCGCCAGCGACAGCGCGTACACGACCGGCCAGTGCCGGGCCAGCGCCTGCGGCCGCCGTTCGGCGTACACCGCCACCGCGAACAGCACCCCGAGCCACGCCAGCGCGGCCAGCACCACCACGCCGTGGCTCAGCACCGCGCCGCCCGCCTGTCGTCAGCGTCCACCGGTTCCCCGCCGCCCGGAACGTACCCCGAAAAAGAATACAGCGGCGGACCGGGGTCCGCCGCTGCAAGCCGACCGGCTCGGGGGAGACCGGTCAGAAGTCGTAGCGCACGCTCAGACTGTATTGACGCGGAGCGCCGTAGAAACCGGTCAGGATGCCCAGCACCGGGATGTTGTAGCCGGTGGTGCGGTACTCCTCGTCGGCCAGGTTGCTGCCCTGCAGGGACAGCGTCCACGGCCCGCCGGATTTCCAGATCACGCCCGCATTCAGCAGGCCGTAGCCGGGCTGGCGGATCGCCTCGGACAGGTCGGTGGTGGGATAGACCTCGCTCTGGTAGCTGTAGCCCACGCGGGTCGACAGGCTGCCGCCGCGCGCCAGCTCGGTGCGGTACTCCAGGTTGACCGCGCCCGAGAACTCCGGTGCGTTGGTGAAGCGCTGGCTGTCGGCGATGTTGACCCCGCGGCTGATGAACTCGTCGTACTCCGCGTCCAGCCAGGCCAGGTTGCCCGACAGCAGCCAGTTGCGGGTCGGCAGCCACTGGTATTCGACCTCCAGGCCCTGGACCGTGCCCTCGCCGGCGTTGGTGAAATCGCCGAAGAACGCGTCGTCCACGCCGTCGCCGTTGCTGTCGAAGGCGGTGAACACCGACAGCTGGATGTCCTCGTACTTGTTGTGGAAATAGGCCAGGTTGAGGAACAGGCTGCGGTCGAGGAAGCTCATCTTGCTGCCGACCTCGAAACTGTCGACCTGCTCGTCCTCGAACGGCTCGGCCGAGCGCGGCACCGCGACCGAGTTGGCACGGATGTTGAAGCCGCCGGACTTGAAGCCGCGGGTCGCCAGGCCGTAGACCATGATGTCCGGCGTGACATGCCAGTCCAGCGAGACCTTGGGCGAGACGTTCTGGAAGTTCACCGTGCGGTCGAAGTCGGCGACCACCGAGATCGGCCGGGTGTAGGTGCCGTCGCTGTAGCCGCGGTTGAGCACCACCGCGCGCTTGTCCTCGTCGGTCCAGCGCGCGCCTACGCCCAGTTCCAGCCGCTCGTTGAGCTCGAACGTCCAGTCCGTGTATGCCGCGATGCTCTCGGTGAACATCGTGCCCTGGGTGTCGCCGAAGATGAAGCCGAAGAAGTTGTTGAGGACCTGGCCGCCGGCCTCGCCGTTGAAGCGGTAGAGCCCGAACACGCCGCGGGCGCGCCCGCCGGCGTCGTAGTTGGCCTGCAGCTCGTTGGTGACCTGCTGGTCGCGGTAGAAGGCCTTGACGTCGGCGATCGGCTGCGGGGTGGTGTCGAAGTCGATGTTGGTCTCGGTGTCCGACTGGCGCTTGGCGAGCACGTACTTGAAGCGCCAGTCGTCGTTCATGCGCCAGTTGACGGTGGCCGAGCCGCCGTACAGGCGGGTGTCGTTGATGTTGGGCATGCCGCTGCGCACGTCGTAGCGGTCGTCGAGCGGGGGGAACTGCGGTGTGAAACGGTTGGGCGCCAGCATCTTGGCGCCGCGGGCGCCGGAGTTGTCGTCCATCCAGTCGATCGCGAACTGGATGTCGAAATCCTCGCTGACGTAGGCGCCCAGGCCCAGGCGGAAGGCGTCGATGCGCTTGTCGCTGACGTCCTCGCCGAGGGTCAGGTTCTCGCCGAAGCCGTCGCGGTTGAGGCTGGCGACCGCGACGCGCCCGCGCAGGCCGCTGTCCGAACCGCCAATGGGGCCGCCGATCGCGCCCTTGAAGTCGCTCTGGCCGTAGTTGCCCAGGGTCGCCGAGGCGAAGCCCTCGGTCGCGCGCGGCAGGCCGCGCGAGACGTACTTGATCGCGCCGCCGATGGTGTTCTTGCCGTACAGCGTGCCCTGCGGGCCGCGCAGCACTTCCACCCGCTCCACGTCGAACACGTCCAGCAGCGCGCCCTGGGGACGGGCGATGTAGACGTCGTCCAGGTAGATGCCCACGCCCGGGTCGACGCCCCACAGCGGGTCGGACTGGCCGATGCCGCGGATGTAGGCGGTCACGGTGCTGCTGGAGCCGCGTGCGGCGTAGATCGTCAGGTTCGGCACCTGCGCGTCGAGGTCGCCGAGGTCCTCGACCGCCAGCCGCTCGAGCGTGTCGGCGGTGAACGCGGTGACCGCGACCGGCACGTCCTGGATCGTCTCCTCGCGCTTGCGGGCGGTGACGGTGACCGCGTCGATCGTGGTCGCGTCGCGCGCCGGCGGCGGCTCCTGGGCTTCGTCCTGCGGCTGCTGCGCCCAGGCCGGCGCGGCCAGGCCGGCGGCCAGCAGCGCGCTGCCGACGGCCAGGGTCAGTTGCCTGCGCTTCATCGCGTCCCCTTTCATCGCGTCCCCTCCTGCGGGTGCATGCGGTCGGCGGCCCCCTCGCCGCATGCCGGCAAGGTATGCGCCCGCGGCGGGCGGCGGCACTGTACCTTCGGACAATGGGCCGGCCCGGCCCAGCGCGGACACTGGCGGCCTGGCCCGAGACCGCGCGTGGTGACCGATGTCGTTCCTGATCGTGCTGGGCGCGCTGGCGTTCCTGATGCTGGTGGCCTACCGCGGCTACAGCGTGATCCTGTTCGCGCCGGTGGCGGCGATGGGCGCGGTGCTGCTGACCGATCCCTCGCTGGTCGCGCCGATGTTCACCGGGCTGTTCATGGACCGGATGGTGGGCTTCCTGAAGCTCTACTTCCCGGTGTTCCTGCTGGGCGCGGTGTTCGGCAAGGTGATCGAGCTTTCGGGCTTCTCCAAGTCGATCGTGGCCGCGACCATCCGCGTGGCCGGCGCCGGGCGCGCGATCCTGGCGATCGTGCTGGTGTGCGCGCTGCTGACCTACGGCGGCGTGTCGCTGTTCGTGGTGGTGTTCGCGGTCTACCCGTTCGCCGCCGAGCTGTTCCGCCAGGGCGACATCCCCAAGCGCCTGATCCCGGGCGCGATCGCGCTGGGCGCGTTCACCTTCACCATGACCGCGCTGCCCGGCTCGCCGCAGATCCAGAACATCATCCCGACCGCGTTCTTCGGCACCGACGCCTGGGCGGCGCCGGTGCTGGGCGGCATCGCCGCGGTGTTCATCCTGGTCGCGGGCATCGCCTACCTGGAATGGCGCCGGCGTTCGGCCATGCGCGCCGGCGAGGGCTATGCCGGCGCGCTGCCACTGGTGAACGAGCCCGAGCCCTTCGGCGGCGAGCGGCTCGCAAACCCGTGGATCGCGATCCTGCCGCTGGTGCTGGTGGGCGTCAGCAACAAGCTGTTCACCGTGCTGATCCCGCGCTATTACGGAGCCGAGCACAGCTTCAGTCCCTCGGTGGTCGGCGAGGCGGCGCCGGTGGTGCAGGAGGTGTCGCGGGTCGCGGCGATCTGGGCGGTGGAGGGCGCGCTGCTGGTCGGCATCCTCAGCGTGCTGCTGCTGGCCTGGCGGCCGGTGCGCCACCGCTTCGCCGAGGGCAGCAAGGCCGCGGTCGGCGGCGCGCTGCTGGCCGGCATGAACACCGCTTCCGAATACGGCTTCGGCGCGGTGATCGCCGCCCTGCCCGGCTTCCTGGTCGTGGCCGACACGCTCAACGCGATCCCCGACCCGCTGGTCAACGAGGCGGTGACGGTCAACGTGCTGGCCGGCATCACCGGTTCGGCCTCCGGCGGCATGGGCATCGCGCTGGCGGCGATGGCCGACAGCTTCATCGCCGGCGCCGAAGCCGCCGGCATCCCGATGGAGCTGCTGCACCGGGTCGCGTCGATCGCCTCCGGCGGCCTGGACACGCTGCCGCACAACGGCGCGGTGATCACCCTGCTGGCGGTCACCGGCCTGACCCACCGCCAGAGCTACAAGGACATCTTCGCCATCACCCTGATCAGCACCGCCTCGGTGTTCCTGGTGATCGGCCTGTACTACGCCACCGGCTGGGTGTGACGACCGCGCGGGGCGGCTTTCTGTGAGAATGCGGGCCCTCCCCGCCCCCGCATCCCGCACGAGGCCCGATCCCGCCATGGACGCCCAGACCCTGTACTACCTGCTGGCCGGCGTCATGGTCGTGGTCGGCGTGCTCGGCATCGTCCTGCCCGCACTGCCCGGCGTGCCGCTGGTGTTCGCCGGAATGTGGCTGGCGGCCTGGGCCGGCGACTACCAGCAGGTCGGCGCGACCACGGTGGCGATCCTGGCGGTGCTCGCGGTGCTGTCGCTGGGCATCGACCTCCTCGGCACCCTGCTCGGGGCCAAGCGGGTCGGGGCCAGCCGGCTGGCCCTGGTGGGGGCCGCGGTCGGCACGGTGGCGGGGCTGTTCTTCGGTATCGTCGGCATCCTCGTCGGACCGTTCGCCGGGGCGCTGGCCGGCGAGTTCCTGCACGGGCGCAAGGTCGGCCAGGCCGCCCGGGTCGGGGCCGGCACCTGGCTGGGGATCGTGATCGCGGCCGCGCTCAAGCTGGGCCTGGCCTTCGCCATGCTGGGCCTGTTCGCGCTGGCCTGGTGGCTGTAGCCTCGCTCACTGGATTCACACCGCGCTGAATGGGGATTCCGGACAGTGGCGCCGGCGCCCTGCGCCGTCCCGTCCGTTGCGCGCAACCCACCCGAAACGCCCGGGAGCCGAACCATGGCCATCCGCTGGAGCAGCCGCCGCATGACCCTGACCCTCGTCGCCACCGTGCTGCTGACCGTCCTGGCGGTGGTCCTGGCCATGAACTTCATGACCCCGGAGAAGAAGCTCGAACGCAAGATCGAGCACCGCTACGCGATCGCCGACCCGCAGTTCCGGCGCGAGATGTCGGTGATGCTCGGGCCCTCGATCCTGCCGGGCAACCACGTCACCGACCTGCAGAACGGGGCGCAGATCTTCCCGGCGATGCTGCAGGCGATCGCCCAGGCGCAGCGCACCATCACCTTCGAGACCTACATCTACTGGTCCGGCGATATCGGCCAGCAGTTCGCCGACGCGCTCTCGGAACGGGCCCGCGCCGGCGTGCAGGTCAAGGTCACCGTCGACTGGGCCGGCAGCATCAAGATGGATTCCGCGCTGCTCGAGCAGATGCGCGAGGCCGGCGTGGAGATCGTGCAGTACCGGCCGTTGCACTGGTACAACCTCGGCCGGCTCAACAACCGCACCCACCGCAAGCTGCTGGTGATCGACGGCAAGATCGGCTTCACCGGCGGCGTCGGCGTCGCCGACCAGTGGCTGGGCAACGCCGAGGACGCCGACCACTGGCGCGAGGCCCACTTCCGGATCGAGGGCCCGGTGGTGGCGCAGCTGCAGGCGGCGTTCAACGACAACTGGATCAAGACCACCGGCGAGGTCCTCAACGGCGAGGACTACTTCCCGCCGCAGCAGTACGCCGGTGAAATGGACGCGCACGTGTTCATCGCCTCGCCCGCCGGCGGCAGCGAGAGCATGCACCTGATGTTCCTGATGGCGATCGCCGCGGCCGAGCAGTCGCTGGACATCGCCGCCTCCTACTTCGTCCCGGACGAACTGGTGCTGGAGGCGCTGGTGGCGGCCCGGCAGCGCGGCGTGCGGGTGCGGATCCTGCTGCCGGGCGAACACATCGACTCGGAAACGGTGCGGATCGCCTCCAAGGCCAGCTGGGGCGAACTGCTGCAGGCCGGGGTCGAGATCTTCGTGTACGAACCGACCATGCTCCACGTCAAGCTGTTCGTGGCCGACCGCGAGATGGTCTCGGTCGGCTCCACCAACCTCGACATCCGGTCGTTCCGGCTCAACGACGAGGCCAGCCTCAACATCTACCACCGCGGCTTCGCCGAGCGCATGACCCAGGTCTTCGAGAACGACCTGCTGCGCGCCGAGCCCTACACCTACCGGATGTGGGAGCAGCGGCCCTGGCGCGAGAAGTTCGCCGAGAAGTTCCTGATCCCGATCCGCTCGCAGCTGTGAGCCTGGCGCGCGCGGCGTCCGCGGGACTGGCCTGGCTGCCGCTGGCTGCCGCGCTGGCCTGGCCGGCCTTCGCGGCGACGGTTCAGACGAGTCCACCGACGGTGGCGGATGCGGCATCGGCGGCCGCGGAAGCAGAAGCCGAGGACGACGCAGCCGGCGCCGCGCTGCAGCGCCGGCTGCGGGGCGTGCCGGGCCTGGAACGGGTGACGGTGGCGGTCGACGGCGGCGTGGCCCGCCTCGGCGGCGAAGTGCTGGCGGAGGACGAGCGCGCGCTCGCCGAGACCATCGCCGGCAACGCGCCCGGCATCCGCGCCGTGCACAACCGGATCGAGCTGAGCGCCGACATCGGCCGGCGCTTCGAGCGCACGCGCGCGCAGCTGCTCGACAGCCTGCTGCGGCTGGCCGCCGGGCTGCCGCTGCTGGCGGTGGCGATCGCGATCGTGCTGCTCGCCGGCTGGGCCGGCCGGCTGCTGGGCGGGCGCCTGCGCCTGCCCTGGCTGCGCAGCCGCAATCCTTACCTGGACGGGCTGCTGCGGCGCGCGGTGCAGGCCGTGGCGCTGCTGGCCGGCGTGCTGGTCGCGCTCGACCTGCTGGGCGCGACCGCGCTGGTCGGCGCGGTGCTCGGCTCGGCCGGCCTGGTCGGCATCGTGCTGGGCTTCGCCTTCCGCGATCTGGCCGAGAACTACCTGTCCGGGGTGCTGCTGAGCCTGCGCCGGCCGTTCGAGCCGGGCGACCACGTGGTGATCGACGGCCACGAGGGCCGCGTGGTCTCGCTCAATTCCCGCGCCACCATCCTGATGACGCTCGACGGCGACCATCTGCGCCTGCCCAACGCGCAGGTCTTCAAGGGCGTACTGCTCAACTACACCCGCAACCCCAAGCGGCGGCTGCGCTTCACCCTCGGCGTCGGCAACGAGGAGGACATCGCGCTCGCCCAGCGCCTCGGCCGCGAAACCCTGCTGGCGATGGAGGGGGTGCTCGACGACCCGCCGCCGGATGCGCTGGTGCTGGAGGCCGGGGACTCGTCGATGGCGATCCAGTTCTCGGCCTGGGTCGACCAGCGCGAGGCCGACTTCCGCAAGGTCCAGAGCGAGGGCATCCGCCTGGTCAAGGCCGCGCTCGAGGACGCGGGCATGGACCTGCCCGAACCGATCTACCGGGTGCAGATGGTCGAGCGCGCCGCCACGGCCGGCGGCCGGGCCCGGCAGGCGCCGCGCGCGGGCTCCGTGCAGCCGCAGGCGGACGTCAGCCGCGACGATGCGCTGGACGCGCAGATCGACGAGGAGCGTGCCCGGCAGAAACCCGGCGACGA
>JBKHXI010000030.1:0-18615 GCA_046566095.1 Gammaproteobacteria bacterium
TCGCGGGTCGCCCAGTTGGGATACGTGCGGCGCAGGCCGGTGTCCTTGATCGGCTCGTGGGTGTTGATCGCCACCCGGTGCCTTGCCGCGGATTCGAGCACGCGCAGGTGGTGGTTGGAACTCCACTGGCCGTCGTGCCATTCGCGCGCGATCGTTCCGTCCTCGAGGCGCCGCTCCATCTGCCCGGCGTCGCAGACGTAGCCGGTCTTGACCACGTCGATGCCCAGGCGCCGGTTCATCGCGAATGCGGCCTCCATCTGGTCCTCGTAGTGGCTGACCGCGCAGCCGGTCTCGTGGTGGCCGATCAGGTGCACGCCCTTGGACGTCGCGTAGGCCGACAGCGCCTCAATGTCGAAGTCGTCGGTGGCGCGGGTGAAGTCGAAGTCGTAGCCGTTGCCGAACCACTGGCCGTCCCAGCCCGGGTTCCAGCCTTCCACCAGTACGCCGCGGAAGCCGTGCTTGGCGGCGAAATCGATGTAGCGTTTGGTGTTGGCGGTGGTCGCGCCGTGCTTCGGGCCGGTCGCCCAGCTCTCGGTCTCCAGGTGCAGCGACCACCAGATGCCGACGTACTTGGACGGCTGGAACCAGCTCACGTCGCCCAGCCTGTTCGGTTCGTTGAGGTTGAGGATCAGGTCGGACGAGGCGTACAGCGCGGCGGCGCTGTCGGCGACCTGGATGGTGCGCCACGGGGTGTGGAACGGCAGCGTGCGCCTGACCTTCCAGCCTTCGGACGCGGGCGAGAGCTGGGCGCGGAAGCGGCGGCCCTCGGCGCGGCGCAGCCACATGCCGGCGTAGTCGACCAGCGCCGCCTCGTGGAAGGCGATGTGCAGCCCGTCCTCGGTGCGCACGGTCATCGGCGTGTGCACGCTGGTCACCTGCTCGACCGGGGTGCGCTGGTAGAGGTACTCGTAGCGGTTCCATTCTCCGGCCGGGATCCACCAGGCGGTGGCGGCTTCGGCGAGCGCGAACTCGGTCAGCTCGTCGTCGACGATCGCCTCGGCGAGCGCGGGCTGCTCGGGAAACTCGTAGCGGAAGCCGATGCCGTCGTCGAACACCCGGAACACTAGTTCGAAGCTGCGGTGCGGGGCGATGGTCTCGCGGATGGTGGCGCGCAGTTCCTCGTGGTGGTCGCGGACGAATCGGTTCTCGCCCCAGGGCTGCTCCCAGGTCCGGTCGTGGCTGCGCCGCGCCTGCGAGGCGAGCGCGAGGTTGCGGTCGAGCGCGCCGCTGCCGCGCAGGCGGAAGCCCAGGCGCGAGTCGTCGATGACTTTCTCGCCGAAACGCAGCACGCGGTAGGCCAGGCGGCCTTCGTGCAGGTCGAGCTCGACGGTCAGGACCTTGTTCGGCGATGAGACCGTGGCGGCGGTCTCGGCGTTTGCGGTGAAGGCGCACAGGCTCGCGGCGAGCAGGAGAGTGGTGGCGTGCAGCGGTCGCATCTTCATTCGGTTCTCCGGTCTGGATCCACGGCTCGGCGCTGCGCGCCTCGCGCCCCCCTCCCAACCTCCCCCCGCAAGCGGGGGGAGGAGCTTGCTCTGCTCCCCTTCCCCACACCGGAGAGGCCGCGCTCTGCGCCCTCCCTCCAGGCGGGAAAGGCCGCACTCTGCGCCCTCCCTCGAAGCGGGAGGGGCCGCGTTCTGCTCCCTCCCCCGCTTGCGGGGGAGGGTTGGGGTGGGGGTTCGTGGCGGCCGATGGACGCTCGGCGCTGCGCGCCTCGCGCCCCCCTCCCAACCTCCCCCCGCAAGCGGGGGGAGGGGCTATTCGGCGTGCTCTTCAACATTTATTCGGGACTGCGCGTGGAGTCTGCATCCTCGATGACGTAGACGATGGCGGTACGTGGGGGGATTTCGAAGCGGCCGCTGGCTTGGTCGAAGCGGGCCTGTTCGCGCGGGCGCGCGTCGGCGGCGGCCTCGCTGCGCTGCACCGGATGCAGGGCCCACGGCCGGCCGGCAGCCGCGGCGATTTCCAGGGTCTGGGGCGCCGGCGACACGTTCACCAAGTACAGTAGCGCATCGAACTTCGCGCCTTCGTAACCGCGGCCGTCGATCTCGCCGACGATCACCACCGGGTTCTGGTGTGACCCGGTGTTGTGGAAGCGCAGGCGCCGGTGGATGTCGTCGGCGCTGCGCAGGCGCAGGAGCGTAGTGCCGGCGCGGATCCGCAGCAGGTCGAGGAAAGCGTCGCGGGTGAAGGCGATGTCTGCCGGCGCAGGCTTGATCGAGGCATCGCGCAGCAGCGGCCGCATCAGGTCCCAGTCCTCGCGGTTGTCCTGCGCCGGCGGCAGCCCGGTGCCGAAGAAATTCTCCCGGCCGGTCCAGTCGACGCGGTTGAACCAGTCGCCCGAGTCGTAGCTGTTGCGGTCCAGCGACTTGGAGCGAAGCAGCTCGCCGCCAGCGTGGAAGTAGGCGATGCCCTGGCTCAAGGCGTTGAGCGCGAACGCCAGCAGCTGCACCCGCGCGCGCTCGGCGGCCGGAGTGGCCTGCGGCAGCTTGAACACGTTGATGTCGAACAGGGTCTGGTTGTCGTGGTTCTCGACGTAGTTGACGACCTCGGACGGCTGCGCGGCGTAGCCGGCGGGTTGGCCCTTGTAGTCGAGCTGCGAGAGCGGCTTCTCGCCGCCGTCGGCCATGACCATCCGGTAGTCGGCCAGGGTGCCGGCCAGTCCGGCGCGCACCAGGTCGGCCGCGTGCAGCAGCGCGCCTCGACTGCCCGCGTCCTGCCTCTCGCCTGCCTCCAGGGCGGTCCCTGTCGCCGCCATCGCCGCGTTTGGCGCGTAGTGCAGGCCGTTGACGTAACCCTGCACGAACAGCTCGGCGCCGCGGTCGGCCGGGCCGCCGCCGCGGATCGCGTCGCGCGCGCGGTCGCTGAAGGTGGCGATGCCGGAGTCCTGCAGGCTCAACTGCGAGGCCTGCACGAAGCGCGCGCCGTCGGCGACCTCGCCGAAGTTCCAGCCCTCGCCGATCAGCTCGACGTGGCGGCCGGCGGCGGCATTCACCCGCGCCTGCAGCCGCTCCATCTGCGTGCGCGGCTGGTGCCCCATCAGGTCGAAGCGGAACGAGTCGATCCGGTAGTGGCGCACCCACAGCTCGGCCGAGTCGATCATCAGCCGCGCCATCATCGCGTGCTCGGTGGCGGTGTTGTCGCAGCAGGTCGAGCGCTCGACCGTGCCGTTCTGATCGAGCCGGTGGTAGTAGCCGGGCACGATCCGGTCGAGCACCGACTTTTCCGCCTGGCCCGATGCGGTGGTGTGGTTGTAGACCACGTCCATGCCCACCCGCAGGCCCTCGCGGTGCAGCGCCTGGACCATCGCCCGGAACTCGCGGATGCGGGTGGCCGGGTCGCGCGCGTCGCTGGCGAAGCTGCCCTCGGGCGCGTTGAAGTGGTACGGGTCGTAGCCCCAGTTGAAGCAGTCCTCGCGCGCGACCGCCATCACCGCGGCCTGCTGGGCCTCGCTGTCGGGCGGTGCATCCGGCACCTGCGGTTCGACGCAGCCGGTCTCGGGCACGGTCGCCAGGTCGAATACCGGCAGCAGGTGCACGTCGGTCATGCCGGCGGTCTTGAGCGCGCGCAGGTGGCGCATGCCGTGGCTGTCGGCCTCGGTGAAGGCGAGGTACTTGCCGCGCTGCGCCGCCGGCACGCTGGCGTCGTCGCGCGAGAAGTCGCGCACGTGCAGTTCGTAGATCACCATGTCGACCTGCGCCTCGAGCGGCGCGGGGCGCGGCGTGGCGTCCCAGCCTTCGGGCGCGAGCGCCGGGTCGTCGAGGTCGGCGAACCAGCTGCGGGTCGAATCGGCCGACAGCGCGACCGAGTACGGGTCGGTGACGCGGTTGCGCACGATGCCGATGCCGGGCACGTACACGTCCACCAGGTACAGGTAGTAGCGGCCGGCGAGCGCCTGCCCCGGATCCGAGCCTGGCTGCGCGAGCCGGCCCGACCAGATGCCAGTGGCGTCGTCGCGCAGCAGCGGCAGGTGGTCCACGGCGCGGCCCTCGGCCGTGGCGTACAGGCACAGCGACACCGCGCGCGCGGTCGGCGCCCAGACCCGCACCTCCGTTCCGCGGTCCACCGGCACCGGCCCGAGCGAAGGCGCTCCCTCGGCCGCGGCGGCGGCGTACCAGTCGTCCAGCGCGCCGGGCAGCTGCAGGTGGGTGGCGTCGAGCACCCGGCCGTCGCCGTCCTCGTGCACCAGCAGCAGCTGGCCGCGCAGCAGTTCCGGCAAGGCCGCCAGGTCGCGCGCGTCCACCGCCAGCTCGATGCCATCGCCGGTGAAGGCGAAGCGTTCGACCAGCGCCACGTGCAGGCCGTCGGGCATTCCCAGCGCGAGGTAGCCGTCGGCGCCGGTCACCCGGCCACCTGCGGATACGGCGATCGCCGCTGTCGCCGAGTGGTAGAGCAGGAACCGTCCGGATGCGCCCGCGGCCACGCCCGGCCAGCGCAGCAGGCCGCGGTCGAGCCAGTAGCCGCGGGCGTCGGCCGCGGTGTGCGTGGCGGGCTGAAGGACCGTGGCATGGGTGGCTGCATTGCAGGCCGCAGGCACGGCGGCTGCGACCGGCGGCGGAGCGAGCAGCACGGCCGCGCCGACGAAAACAGCGGCTAGTGCCCTATCCCACAAGCTCCTTGGATGGCTACACCCCAGTGTCATTCCGAACGAAGTGAGGAATCCGCTTGACAGCAGATCCTTCGCTGCGCTCAGGATGACAACTTTCTGGCGAAAGGCACCTCCGGGGCAGCCCACCAGCGGGGCGATGAATACGTTTCCAGCAGGGCCGGCGGCGGGGCGCGGCGGCGCAGAATGACCGGCGGCGGCGCGGGCCGCATACTCGCGTTCGAACGGGGTACGGAGTCCAGGCATGTCAGGCAATCGCATCACCGAAGTGGTCATCGTGGGGGGCGGCACCGCCGGCTGGATGGCGGCGGCGGCGCTGTCGAAGGTGCTGTCGAAGGAGTACCGCATCCGGCTGGTCGAGTCCGAGGAGATCGGCACCGTCGGCGTCGGCGAGGGCACGATCCCGCTGATCAAGATCTTCAACCAGGCGCTGGAGCTCGACGAGGCCGACTTCGTCCGCCGCACCAAGGGCTCGTTCAAGCTCGGCATCCACTTCGTGGACTGGTGGCGCAAGGGCCAGGCCTACGTGCACGGTTTCGGCAAGATCGGCCAGGACCTGGGGCTGGTCTCGTTCCACCACTACTGGCTGAAGCTGCACCAGGCCGGCAAGGCCGCGCCGCTGGACGAGTATTCGATCAACACCTGGGCGGCGCGCAACGGCAAGTTCATGTTCGCCACGCCCGACCGGCCCAACTCGCCGCTGGCCGACATCGCCTACGCCTACCACTTCGACGCCGCGCTGTACGCGCGCTACCTGCGCGAATACGCCGAGGCGCGCGGGGTCGAGCGGATCGAGGGCAAGGTGGTCGACTACGCGCTGCGCGGCGAGGACGGCTTCGTCGAGGCGGTGGTGATGGAGGGCGGGCGCCGGGTCGAGGGCCAGCTGTTCGTCGACTGTTCCGGCTTCCGCGGGCTGCTGATCGAGCAGGCGCTGCAGACCGGCTACGAGGACTGGACCCATTGGCTGCCCTGCGACCGCGCGGTCGCGGTGCCCTGCGCCAACCCGGACGCGCCGATCACGCCCTACACCCGCTCGACCGCGCGCGACGCCGGCTGGCAGTGGCGGATCCCGCTGCAGCACCGGATCGGCAACGGCTACGTGTTCAGCAGCGCGCACGTGAGCGAGGACGAGGCCACCGCCACCCTGCTGGCCCACCTGGACGGCGAACCCCTGGCGGAGCCGCGGGTGCTGCGCTTCGTCACCGGCAAGCGCCGCAAGACCTGGAACCGCAACGTGGTCGCGCTGGGCCTGTCCTCGGGCTTCATGGAGCCGCTGGAGTCGACCAGCATCCACCTGATCCAGTCGGCGATCGCGCGGCTGACCGCGTTCTTCCCGCACGCCGGCTTCGACCAGGCCGACATCGACGAGTTCAACGCCCACGCCGACTTCGAGGTCGAGCGCATCCGCGACTTCCTGATCCTGCACTACCACGCCACCGCGCGCGACGACACGCCGTTCTGGGACTACTGCCGGACCATGTCGGTGCCCGACACCCTGCGCGCCAAGCTGGACCTGTTCGCGGCCAACGGCCGGGTGTTCCGCGAGAACAGCGAACTGTTCGCCGAACCCAGCTGGGTGCAGGTGATGCACGGCCAGGGCATCCACCCGCGCGGCTACCACGGCCTGGTCGACGCCTACCCGGAACAGAAGATCGCCGACTACCTGGAGAACATCCGCGGGGTGATCGGCAACTGCGTGCGGGCGATGCCCGGCCACGACGAGTTCATCAAGCGGCTGTGCGCCGCCGCCGAGCGCGCGGCCGCCTGACGCGGCCGCCGCCGCCGGCTCATTGCAGCGCGGCGAAATGCGCGCCATGCGGCGGCAGTCGCAGGGTGCCGGCCTCGAGCGCGCCGGCGCGCTGGCCGTGGCCCTCGAGCGCGCGCGGCGCCAGCCCCGCGGGCAGCGGCCACGCGGCCGGGGCGCCGGAGAGGTTGAAGACCGCCAGCACCGCGTCCTCGCCGCGGCCGCGCACGAAGGCCAGCAGCGGCTCCTCGGCGTCCAGGAACCGGATCGCGCCGGTCACCAGGGCCGGGTGCCGGCGGCGCCAGGCCAGGAAGCGCCGGGTCAGGTGCAGCGGCGAGCCCGGGTCGCGTTCCTGCGCGGCGACGCTGCGGGCGCGGTGTTCGTCCGGGATCGGCAGCCAGGGCTCGGCGCTGCTGAAGCCCGCGTGCGGGCTGTCGTCCCAGGGCATCGGCGTGCGGCAGCCGTCGCGGCCCTTGAAGTTGGGCCAGAACGAGATGCCGTAGGGGTCGCGCAGCGCCTCGAACGGCAGCTCGGCCTCGCCCAGGCCCAGCTCCTCGCCCTGGTACAGGCAAACCGAGCCGCGCAGCGAGCACACCAACGCCACCAGCTGCGCGGCCAGCGCCGGATCGGGGTCGTTGCCGCCCCAGCGGGTCACCGCACGCTGCACGTCGTGGTTGGAGATCGCCCAGCACGGCCAGCCGTGCGGCATGCGCGTCTCCAGCGTCTCCACCGTGCCGCGGATGTAGCCGGCGCTGCGGTCGTCGGTCAGCAGCTCGAAGCTGTAGCCCATGTGCAGGCGGCGCTCGCCGACGTACTCGGCCATGGTCGCCAGCGAATCCTCCGAGGAGATCTCGCCGAGCGCGGCCACGTCCGGGTAGCGGTCCATCAGCGCGCGCAGTTCCTCGAGGAACCCCAGGTTCTCCGGCTGGGTGTTGTTGTAGTGGTGGTACTGGAAGGCGTAGGGGTTGTCGGGGGAGAAGCCGCGGCCGGTGCGCAGCTGCGCCGGCTTGGGCGGGTTGTCGCGCAACAGGCGGTCGTGGAAGCAGAAGTTGATCGCGTCCAGGCGCAGGCCGTCGACCCCGCGGTCCAGCCAGAAGGCGATGTTGTCCAGCGTGGCCCGGCGCACCTGCGGGTTGTGGAAGTTCAGGTCCGGCTGCGAGGCCAGGAAGTTGTGCAGGAAGTACTGGCGCCGGCGCGGCTCCCATTTCCAGGCAACGCCGCCGAAGATCGACAGCCAGTTGTTGGGCGGGGTGCCATCCTCGCGCGGATCGGCCCAGACGTACCAGTCGGCCTTCGGGTTGTCGCGGCTCTGGCGGCTTTCGCGGAACCAGGGATGCTCGATCGAGGTGTGGCTGGGCACCTGGTCGATCATCACCTTCAGGCCCAGCGCGTGCGCCTTCGCCAGCAGCCGGTCGAAGTCGCCGAGGGTGCCGAACAGCGGGTCGACGTCGCGGTAGTCGGCGATGTCGTAGCCGAAGTCGGCCATCGGCGAGCGGAAGAACGGCGAGATCCAGATCGCGTCCACGCCCAGCCCGGCCACGTGGTCCAGCCGCGCGATGATGCCCGGCAGGTCGCCGACGCCGTCGCCGTCGCTGTCCAGGAAGCTGCGCGGGTAGATCTGGTAGATCACCGCGCCGCGCCACCAGTGCCCCGCCGTCGCCATTCCCGTCGCGCGCCCCGCCTGCCCCTTCCCGGACCGCGACTATTCCATGCCCGGCGTCGGCGCGAGCGTGCCTGCGGCCGCGCCACGCGCTGAATACGTTTGCATCGGCCATGCTGCACTGCGATTGCTGACTAGCATGCGGCGACGCAGCACGCGCCGCGCCGGCGATGTCCCGCCGCGTCGGCCGCTCGCGCCGGCGCCCGGCTGCCGGCACACTCCGCGCATCCGGCCGCGGCCGTCCATGCCCGCAAGGAACCCGCATGACCCCAGGCACCTCCGCGAAACCGCAGCTGTCGTTCTGGCAGATCTGGAACATGTGCTTCGGCTTCCTCGGCATCCAGTTCGGGTTCGCCCTGCAGAACGCCAATGCCAGCCGCATCTTCGAGACGCTGGGCGCGGACCTGGGCACGATCCCGCTGCTGTGGATCGCAGCGCCGCTGACCGGCCTGATCGTGCAGCCGATCGTCGGCTACTGGTCCGACCGCACCTGGACCCGCTTCGGCCGGCGCCGGCCCTACTTCCTGGCCGGCGCGGTGCTGGCGACGCTGGCCCTGCTGGTGTTCCCGAATTCGCCCGCGCTGTGGGTCGCGGCCGGCATGCTGTGGGTGCTGGACGCCTCGCTGAACCTGACCATGGAGCCGTTCCGCGCCTACGTCGGCGACCAGCTGCCGCCGAAGCAGCGGCCGATGGGCTTCGCCATGCAGGGCTTCTTCATCGGCCTGGGCGCGGTGATCGCCAGCATGCTGCCCTGGCTGCTGACCCAGCTGGGCGTGTCCAACGAGGCCGGCGTCGGCGAGGTGCCGGATTCGGTGCGCTACGCCTTCTACATTCTCGGTGCCGGGCTGTTCCTGGCGGTCGGCTGGACCGTGGTCAGCACCCGCGAATACCCGCCCGAGCAGCTGGACGCATTCGACACCGCGCCGCCGCTGCCGCCGCGGCGCCACGACCCGGCCGCGCTGCGGCGCAAGGGCGGCGCCTTCCTCGGCATGGGCGCGGCGCTGCTGGCGCTGGTGGCCGCGCTCGGCTGGGCGCGCGAGCTGTACCTGCTCGGCGCGGGCCTGGCCGCCTACGGGCTGTCGCTGTTCTGGCTGGCCGGGCGCGGCCCGCGCGGCATGGTCAGCACCATCATGGCCGACCTGCACGGCATGCCCGAGGCGATGCGGCGCCTGGCCTGGGTGCAGTTCTTCTCCTGGTTCGGCCTGTTCTGCATGTGGATCTACGCGACCGCCGCGGTCACCGGCCGCCACTACGGCGCCGGCGAGGCCGGCAGCGCGCTCTACAACGAGGGCGCCAACTGGGTGGGCGTGCTGTTCGGCGCCTACAACGGCTTCGCGATGCTCGCCGCGCTGCTGATCCCGGCGATGGTGCGCGCGCTCGGCCTGCCGCGCAGCCATCTGCTGAACCTGACGCTGGGGGGGCTGGGGTTGGCCTCGTTCGCGGTGATCCGCGACCCGCAGTGGCTGCTGCTGTCGATGGTCGGGGTCGGCTTCGCCTGGGCCTCGATCCTGTCGCTGCCCTACGCCATGCTCGCCGACAGCCTGCCGGCGCGGAAGATGGGCGTGTACATGGGCATCTTCAACTTCTTCATCGTGATCCCGCAGCTGATCGCCGCGGCGACGCTCGGCGCGATCCTGCACGGCCTGCTCGGCGGCGAGCCGGTCCGGGTGCTGGTGCTGGGCGGCGCCAGCATGATCGTCGCCGGCCTGTGCGTGTTGCGGGTGCCCCAGCCGGCCGCGGCGACGCGGCCGTTGCCGGCGGTGCAGCCATGAGCGCCCGCCCGCCGGGCGGCCTGCGCAGCATGGCGCTGGCGGCGGCGCTGGCCGTGTGCGCCGCCTGCGCCGAGGCGCCCGCGCCGGCAGCCGCGCCGGCCGAACGCGCAGCCGCGCCCGGCTGGCGCGGCACCGCCGAGCCCTTCGCCGCGCACGCGATCTACTTCGTGCTGACCGACCGTTTCGTCAACGGCGATCCGTCCAACGACCACCGCGACCAGGGGGGCGCCCACCCGACGTTCGACATTGCGCTGGAACCCTGCGACGGCGTCGCCGGCAACATCGGCTACCTCGGCGGCGACTTCCGCGGCCTGCTCGACAACGCCGGCTACATCCGCGACCTGGGCTTCGGCGCAGTCTGGATCACGCCGATCGTCGACAACCCGGACCAGGCCTTCACCGGCGGCGACGAGATCAGCTGCACCAGCTTCCTGTCCGACCGCGGCAAGGCCGGCTACCACGGCTACTGGGGCGTGAACTTCCACCGGCTCGACGAACACCTGCCCAGCGCCGGGCTCGACTTCGCCGGGCTGACCGCCGGGCTGCGCGCGGCGGGCCTGAAGACCGTGCTCGACATCGTCGCCAACCACGGCTCGCCGGCCTGGAGCATGCCGCAGCGCCAGCCGGGGTTCGGGCAGGTGTTCGACGCCGAGGGCGCGCTGGTCGCCGACCACCAGAACCTGCCTCCCTCGCAGCTGGACCCGGCCAACGAACCGCTGCACCGCTTCTGGTCCACCAAGCCCGACCTGGCCCAGCTCGGCGACTTCGACCCGGACAACCCGGACGTGCTCGACCACCTCGCCGGCGCCTACCTGCAGTGGATCGGCCAGGGCGCCGACGCGTTCCGGGTCGACACCATCCGCCACATGCCGCTGGACTTCTGGAAGCGCTTCGCCGACCGGATCCGCGGCGAGCATCCGGGCTTCTTCATGTTCGCCGAGGCCTTCGACCACGAGGCCGCGAACATCGCCCCGTTCACCTGGCCGGAGAACGGCGGCATCGGGGTGCTCGACTTCCCGCTGAAGCAGGCCATGGCCGCGGTGTTCGGCCGAGAGGGCGGCGGCTACGAGCGCATCGCCGAACGCCTGTACCTGGCCGGCGGCCCGTACCAGAACCCGTACGAGCTGATGACCTTCTACGACAACCACGACATGGCGCGGCTGGACGCCGACGACGCCGGCTTCATCGACGCCCACAACTTCCTGTTCACCGCGCGCGGGATCCCGGTGATCTACTACGGCTCGGAGACCGGGTTCATGCGCGGCCGCGTCGAGCACGCCGGCAACCGCAACTACTTCGGCCAGGCGCGCATCGATGCCGCGCCCGCGCACCCGATCCACCAGGCGCTGGCGCGCATCGCCGCCGTGCGCCGCGACAACCCGGCGTTGCAGCGCGGGCTGCAGGTGAATCTGGAGATGTCCGGCGACCGCGCGGCGTTCTACCGCGTGCTGCAGCACGGCGACGACCGCCAGATCGCGCTGGTGCTGCTCAACAAGGGCGATACGCCGGCGCGCTTCGAGGTCGACGCGCTGCTGGAACCGGGCCCCTGGCGGGCGGCGATCGGCGGCGGTACGACCACGGTCGCCGCCGGCGGCAGCCTTGCCGCGACCGTGCCCGCACACGGCGTGGAGGTCTTCCTGCACGACGGCCCGGTCGGCCGCGCGGACCTGGCCGCCGCGCTCGACGCCGCCGCCGCCGGTGCGCGACGGACCGCGCGGCCGGCGGCCGCTTCCACGCCGGCGCAGGCTCCGTAGGCGCGCCGCCCGTGCAGCCGGGCCGGGCGCCGGGGTTCGGCAAAAAAAGACGCCGCCCGGGGGCGGCGTCGAAGACTCGGTAAGCGTGGCCCGCGCGGCGCGCGGGGTGTCGCGTCAGTTCTGGACGAAGCCGATCTTGACCATCTGCGCGTTCTTGGCGGCGGCCAGCACCTTGGCCAGCACCCCGTAGTCCGCGTTCGGGTCGGTGTCGATCTCCAGCAGCGGCTGGTTGGTCGGATCCTGCTGGACCACGTCGCGCATCATCGGCAGCAGCGCCGACACCGGCTGCGGGTTGCCGTTCCAGCTGACCTGGCCGGCGCCGTCGATCCGCAGCTTGATCGGATCCTTGGGCGCGTTCTGCGGCGGCGGCTGGTTGCTGCGCTGTGGCAGGTCGATGGAGATCTCGTAGGTGGTCGGCGGCGCCGTCACCATGAAGATGATCAGCAGGACCAGCATCACGTCCGCGAGCGGGATGATGTTGATCTCGGCCATCGGGCCGCTGCCGGAACTTGAACTGAAAGCCATGGTTCGATCCTCCCTTCAGTCCGCCTCAGCGGCCCTGTTCCTGCAGCGAGATGAAACCGACCTTGCGCATGCCCTGGCGCTGGGCGATCTGCACGATGTCGCTGACGACCCGGTACTTGGTGGTCTTGTCGCCGCGCACCTGGATGGTCGGCTGCGGCGTCTTCTGCGCCTCCACCGACAACCGGCTCTCGAGCAGCTCCCGGGTGATCGGCTCGTCGTTCCAGAACAGGTTGCCGGCGTCGGTCACCGCCAGGGTGATCGGCGGCGTCGGCGGGGCCTCCTCGTCCGGCTGTTCGATCGTCGCCTCGGGCAGGTCCACCTCGACCTGGTGCTGCATCAGCGGCGTGGTCACCATGAAGATGATCAGCAGCACCAGCATCACGTCGACCAGGGGGACGACGTTGATGGTGGCCATGGGGCCGCCGCTCTCGGTGTTGGTACTGAAGGCCATGTGGGGACTCCGTCAGCCGGCCGCGGGACTCAGCGCTTGACCTGGATCTCGCCGACGCGCGAACCGGTGGCGAAGAAGTCGTGCAGGTCGTGGGCGAAGGTGTCGAACTTGTTGTTCGTCACCCGGTTCAGGCGCACGAAGAAGTTGTAGCCGAGCACCGCCGGGATCGCGACGAACAGGCCGATCGCGGTCATGATCAGCGCCTCGCCGACCGGGCCGGCCACGGCGCCGATCGAGGCGTTGCCGCTGGCGCCGATCCGGATCAGGGCGCGGTAGATGCCCCACACGGTGCCGAGCAGGCCGACGAACGGCGCGGTCGAACCGACCGTGGCCAGGATGGTCAGGCCCGACTCGAGCTTCATCGACTCGCGGGTGACGGCCTGGCGCAGCGCGCGGTCGACGAACTCGGAGCGGTTCAGCGACTCGACCAGGCGCGAGCCCTCGTGGCGCTGGTGGTGCGCCGCCGCCTGGGCGGCGTCGAGCGCGATCTTGGAGAACGGCTCGGACTTGGGCTGCTCTTCCATGTAGCGGATCGCGTCCTGCGCGTTGGGGGTCTCCCAGAACGTGGCGACGACGCGGTCGGCACGGCCGCGCAGGCGCATGTTCTTGATGAAGTTGACGACGATCCAGTAGATCGACATCACCGACATGATCACCAGGGTGATCAGCACCGTCCACCCCAGGAAATCGAGGTGCTGGATCATGTCCGCGAAGCCCATCTGCTGGAGGGCCGCGGCGCTGTTGTCGCCGCCGGTCGCCGGGGCGGTAGTGGTTTCCTGCAGCATGACGCTTACCTTTGAGAGTCGTGGAAGGAGGTGTTACGGGTGTCGCAGCAAATGCCCGACCGGTCGTGACGATGGTGCCGTGACGATCAGTCGAGCCTGAAATCGACCGGGACGCGGACGGTGCTGGGCACCGGCACGCCGTTCCGGATCTCGGGATTGAACCGCCAGCGCTGGGCCGCGCGCATGGCCTCGCGGTCCATGTCGCGGTTGCGGCTGGAACGCTCGATCTTGACGTTCAGGACATTGCCCTGGGCGTCGATGCTGACCAGCAGCACCACGGTGCCCTCGATGCCGTCGCGCAGCGCCTCGCGCGGATAGGTCGGCGGGTTCATCGCCTTCGACGACGGATCCACGCTCGAGCCGATGTTGCTCACCGGCGCGGGCGGCGCGGGCGGCGCGGGCGGCGGCGCGGGAATGTCGACCGGGGACGGATCATCGAACACCACCGGCGGCGCCTCGGGCGGCGGCGGGGTCGGGGTCGGGCGCGGCGGGCTGAGCTCACGCACCTGCTGCGGCGGCGGCGGTTCCGGCGGCGGTGGCGGCGGCGGTGGCGGCGGCGGTGGCGGACGGATGAAGTTCACCAGGGTGACCTCCTCCTCGTCCGCGGACTCGTCCGGCGGCGAAACGGGGGCCAGCAGGACCAGCAGGGCCGCGACGTGCATCGAGATCGCGAACGACAGGCCGATGATGCGGGCCCAGTTGAGACCTTCGCGGTCGTCGATCTTCTTGTCGGGTGTCGGCAAGTTTTCCGTCATGCGCGGGGGGCTCGGTGGAGGCCGGGCGCCACGGCGCCGCGGGGGGACAAAGCATGCGGCCGCTGGGCGGCCGCGGGAATCCGTAAGCTTATATCAAGTCGTCCGCGGGACGCCATCCCGGGGATGCCACCCGAAGCGGACCGGGGCCTCAGTTCGGCAGTGCAAGGATCCTGCGGGCGTCCTCCGGCTTCTTCACGCCCTTGTCCAGGGCCTGCTGGGCGGCGCGCTTGGCCTCCGGAATCCGGTCGGCCTGCCAAAGTACGCGGGCCAGGTTGAGGTAGGTCTCGCCATCGTCGTCGAGCGGGGCGGCCTTGCCGTAGTTCTCGATCGCCTTGGCGTCGTTGCCGGTGAAATAGTAGGACTGCCCAAGCACCATGTAGACCTCGTGGCCGGGTTTCAGGATGCCCTTGGCCAGGCCTTCCTCGATCACCGCGATGGCGTCGGCCTCCCTGCCCTCCATCCCCAGGTACGCCGCGTAGAGCTGCCGGTACTCCTTCTCGTCGGTCAGCTGGCCGGAGCGGCGCACCTTCTCGAGGGTGGCGATCGCCTTGTCGGTTTCGCCGGTCTGCTGGTAGATGGTGGCCAGGTTCATCTGCATGCGCTTGTTGTCCGGATCCTTGGCCAGGATCTCCTCGATCGCGCGCGCCGCCTCCTGCGGCTGGTCCATGTCCAGATAGATCCCGACCAGCAGCTGCGCCCAGGAGGGGTCCGGCGACTCGGCCGCGGCCAGCGCCTGCTTGACCGCCGCCGCGGCTTCCGGATAGCGCTCGAGCCGATACAGGGCGTCGCCCTTCATGATCAGGTGCCTGGGGTCGCGGGAACCGCTCTCCTGCAGGAAGCGGTCGAG
Source organism: Gammaproteobacteria bacterium (assembly GCA_046566095.1). Taxonomy (GTDB): domain Bacteria; phylum Pseudomonadota; class Gammaproteobacteria; order Xanthomonadales; family Xanthomonadaceae; genus CAMPJU01. Next base: position 14,897 of record JBKHXI010000030.1, read on the forward strand.
CGTGGCCAGGCCGGCCTGCTCGCGGCCCTCCTGCAGCTGCAGCTGGGCCAGCACCAGCATGGAATCGAAGTGGCCGTTGTTGCCCAGGGCGTCGGCCTCGACCGCCCTGCGGAACAGGTCCATCGCGGTCTCGGTGTCGTCCAGCTCCAGGGCCGAGATCGCGCCGATCTGCGCGGCCATCGCCGTTTCGAACGGATTCGCGGCCTCGTTGGCCAGGATCGCGCGCGCATTGGCCAGCGCCTGCTCCAGCTGCTTCTGGTTGTACGCCTCGATCAGGGCGTTCACTTCCTTCCTGAGCTTGGCAGGGGCGCGCTGCTTGGGTTCTGCGCGCGCAGCCTGCGGGTACTTGGCTTCCTCGGGCTGCCGGTCCGCCGCTTTCTGTGCGGCGGCCGCGGCGCGGCGCTCGCGCTCGGCGGCGCGCTCCTCGCTGGTACGCGCTGGCTGCGCCTGGGCATGCGCGACGGCGCCGCCGGCGAGCACGAGGCCGATCGCGACGGCCAGGAGAGTGGGGGCGCGGGAACTGGACATGGCGACACCTCGACTGTACGCGGGTCCGCGCGCGCACCGGGCAGGCGAACCCTTCGGGGGGGGGGGCGTCACGCTACCAGAATGCGCAGGCCCGCGACAGCGCCCGGGCTGTGCGCGGTTCACATTGTGCGGTTCGCGGGAAGCCGGCCTGGCTTCGCGAGGATCCGGCTCCACGAGACTACGGACCGGCGCTGTTCCGGGATGCAGGTCCGACGGTATCGCCTCAGCCGCAACTCGGCCGCCTGCCCGCCGCCCGCGCCTGCTCGTAGGCCGGCAGCAGGCTGGCGGCGCGCTGGCGCATCTGGCCGATGCGGGCGGCCGGGTCCGGGTGGGTGGAGAGGAATTCCGGCGCCCGCTGGCCGCCGGCGGCGATCATGTTCTCCCACAGGCTGACGGCGCCGCGCGGGTCGAACCCGGCCTGCGCCATCAGCTGCTGGCCGACCACGTCGGCCTCCAGCTCCTGCTGGCGGTTGTTCGGCAGCAGGAACAGGGCCTGGGTCGCCATCCCGGCCAGCTGGCCGGTGCCGGCCGGCACCCGGTTGCCGACGATCGCGCCGAGGATGCCCAGGCCGGCCTGGGCCTGCATCTGGCGGGTCACCCGCTCGTCGTGGTGGCGCGCGATGACGTGCCCGATCTCGTGCGCGATCACCCCGGCCAGCTGGTCCTGGTTGCGGGCCACGGTGAAGATGCCAGTGTACACGCCGACCTTGCCGCCCGGCAGGGCGAAGGCGTTCGGCGAGTTGTCCACGAACACCGCCGATTCCCAGGCCATGCGCCGCTGGTCGGCCGGCAGCTGGGCCACGATCGCGTTCACCACGCAGCCCACGTAGGCGCGCTGCCGGGAGTCGCTGGTCTGCTGCTTGCGCGCCTTCAGCTCGGCGAAGGCCTGGGCCCCCATCTGGTTGAGCTGCTGCTGCGACACGGCGCCAACCGACTGGGTGCGGCCGGTCGGCGAGGTGGTGGTCGCGCAGGCGGCCAGGCCCAGGGCCAGCGCGCACGACAGGGCCAGCGGCTTGAGCATGTTCATGTCCGGGAATCCTTCCGAGAGGGGGTTCCGGCCATTGTCGGGAGACGGCGGTTGAAGGTGGCGTCAACTGCGGACACCGGCTTTCCGCCCCGTTCAGCCGACGTGGCGGCCGGAAGCCGGCGGCGGCAGGGCCGGCTGCTGGGCGGCCCGGAGGCGCGGCCGCCGGGGTGCGGGGCCGGGGCCGGTGCACGGCGCGGGTGCTGCGGCCCTCAGACGTCGAGGTTGGCGACCTTCAGCGCGTTGTCCTCGATGAACTCGCGGCGCGGTTCGACCACGTCGCCCATCAGCGTCGAGAAGATCCGGTCGGCGGCCACCGCGTCCTCGATCCGCACCTGCAGCAGGCGCCGGGTCTCCGGGTTGACCGTGGTCTCCCACAGCTGCTCGGGGTTCATCTCGCCCAGGCCCTTGAAGCGCTGGATCTGGCGGCCCTTCTTGGCCTCCTCGAGCAGCCAGGCCTGGGCCTGGGCGAAGCTGTCGACCGGCTGTTCGCGGTTGCCGCGCAGGATCCGCGCGCCCTCGCGCACCAGCCCGTGCAGCAGCGCGGCGGCCTCGCGCAGCGGCCGCAGCTCGCCGTGCTCGAACAGCGACACCGGCAGCACCTGGGTGGCGTCCTCGCCCATGTGGCTGCGGGTCACCCGCAGCGCCGCCGGGTGCTGGTCGGTGGCCGGCTGCACCGCCACGCGGTAGCGCGGCCGGCCGAGGCCGGCGCGGTTGAGGCGGCGCTCCAGGGCGTCGAGTTCGTGGCGCTCGTCGGTGTTCTCGGCCAGCGAGGCGGCGTCCAGCGGGGTGAAGTCGACCAGCGCCTCCAGCAGCGCCGGGTCGTAGCGATGGGCGTTGCGGGCGATCGCCTCGCGCGCGCCGGCGTAGGCCAGCAGCAGCTTCTCCAGCCGTTCGCCCTCGATCGGCGGCTCGCCGGCGGCCGGCACCAGCGCCGCGCCCTCGACGGCATTGCCGGCCAGATAGGCGTTGAGCGCCGCGTCGTCCTTCAGGTACAGCTCGTTCTTGCCCTGCTTGACCTTGTACAGCGGCGGCAGCCCGATGTAGATGTGGCCGCGTTCGATCAGCTCGGGCATCTGCCGGTAGAAGAAGGTCAGCAACAGGGTGCGGATGTGGCTGCCGTCGACGTCCGCGTCGGTCATCAGGATGATGCGGTGGTAGCGCAGCTTGTCCGGGTTGTATTCGTCCTTGCCGATGCCGGTGCCCAGCGCGGTGATCAGGGTGCCGACCTCGGCCGAGCCGAGCATGCGGTCGAAGCGCGCGCGCTCGACGTTGAGGATCTTGCCCTTGAGCGGCAGGATCGCCTGGGTCCTGCGGTTGCGGCCCTGCTTGGCGGAGCCGCCGGCCGAGTCGCCCTCGACGATGAACAGTTCGCTCAGCGCCGGATCCTTTTCCTGGCAGTCGGCGAGCTTGCCCGGCAGGCCGGCGATGTCGAGTGCGCCCTTGCGCCGGGTCAGGTCGCGGGCCTTGCGCGCGGCCTCGCGGGCGCGGGCGGCATCGACGATCTTGCCGGCGATGGCGCGGGCCTCGTTGGGGTGTTCCTGGAGGAACTCCTCCAAACGTGCACCGAACGTGCTCTCAACGACAGGTCTCACCTCCGATGAGACCAGCTTTTCCTTGGTCTGCGAGGAGAAGCTCGGATCCGGCACCTTGACCGACAGCACCGCGATCATGCCCTCGCGCATGTCGTCGCCCGACAGCGAGATCTTGGCCTGGCGGGCGATGCCGTTCTGCTCGATGTAGTTGCTCAGGGTGCGGGTCAGCGCGGCGCGGAAGCCGATCAGGTGGGTGCCGCCGTCCTTCTGCGGGATGTTGTTGGTGAAGCAGAACATCGTCTCCTGGTAGGAGTCGGTCCACTGCAGGGCCACGTCCACGGTGATGCCGTTCTGCTCACCGGACACCGAGATCACGTTGGGGTGCAACGGGGTCTTGAGCTGGGCCAGGTGTTCCACGAAGGAGCGGATGCCGCCCTCGTACTGGAACACGTCGCGCTCGCCCTCGCCGCGCTCGTCGACCAGGGTGATCCGGACGCCCGAGTTCAGGAAGGACAGCTCGCGCAGGCGCCGGGCCAGGATGTCGTAGTGGAACTCGGTGTCGGTGAAGATGCTGGCCGCCGGCCAGAAGCGCAGGGTGGTGCCGCGGCGGTCGGAGGGCTCCAGCCGCGCCA
>JBKHXI010000031.1:0-9656 GCA_046566095.1 Gammaproteobacteria bacterium
ACCCTGGCCGGCTCGCGCTACCTGCTGCTCGAGCCACCGCACCACGTGGCGCCGCCTCGTTTCGAGGCGTCGGTGTTCACGCTGATGGCCGCGGGCTACGTCCCGGTGATCACCCATCCCGAGCGCCTGAAGTGGATCGAGCACGATTTCGACGTGTTCGCGCGCCTGGTCGAGCGCGGCGTATGGATGCAGGTCACCGCCGGGGCGCTCACAGGCCGCTTCGGCAAGCGTGTGACCTACTGGGCCGAGAAGTTCGTGGGCGAGGGCATGACCCATCTGCTGGCGACCGACGCGCACCACCCGCAACGGCGGCCGCCGCTTCTGGCCGAAGCACGCGAGGCCGCCGCGTCGCTGGTGGGCGAGGACGAGGCCTGGCACCTGGTCCGTACACGGCCGGAGGGCATCGTGCGCGACCTCGCGCCCGGTGAGCTGCCGGCCCTGCCTGCGCAACGCACACGCGCGCCGGCAAACCCCGGCTTTTGGAAACGACTGGTCGGGGCGGCATAATCGCCGGCCCCGCGGAGGAGGCAACATGCGCAAGCCCGTATTCGAATCGCCGCTGGTGGCAGTGTTCATGCTCGTCGCCGTGCTCATGCTCGCGGCCTGTGCTGGCGGCAGCAATGTGCGCAACGCCCAGGCGTCCCTTCCGGCGCCCGACACCACCACCTCCTCGGGAGCCTACGAAGGGGGGACCGACTACCGGATCGGCGCATCCGACCTCATCGAGATCAGCGTGTTCGGGGTCGACGACCTCAGGCACACCGCACGGGTGAACTCGAACGGCCAGATTTCGATGCCACTGATCGGCGCGGTGATGGCCGGCGGCCGGACGATTCCGGAGCTGGAAGCGGAGATCGCCGCCAAGCTGCGCGACGGCTACCTGCAGAACCCGCACGTGAGCGTGTTCGTCAAGGAATTCACCAGTCAGCGGGTCACCATGGAGGGCGCGGTCAAGAAGCCGGGAATCTATCCGCTCACGGGCAAGACTACGCTGCTGCAGGCGATCGCCATGGCCGAGGGCGTGGATCCGCTCGCCGACCTCAGCGGGGTCGTGCTGTTCCGGCAGGTCGATGGCCGACGTGCCGCGGCAGTTTACGACCTGCGCAAGGTACGCTCCGGCGAGCTCGAGGATCCGCAGATCTACGGCGACGACGTGATCGTGGTCGAGCAGTCGGGAAGCAAGACGGCATGGCGCCGCCTGATCGAAAGCATCCCGGTCCTCGGGATCTTCAGCTGGCTGTGACCAAGGGACTGACCTCAGGAATGCCGACCACATGACGGACGACAAGTTGCCGGCGGGCCCCGCGGGACCGCCAGACCATCTGCCCGCGCCGCGGGGCCAGGACCACGCCCTCGCTGCGGAAGGCCGCCGCCCGGTGTCGCTGGATCTGTACAGCGAAGAGCGCCGCGACGACGCCGACGAGATCGACCTGCTCGCCTACTGGCGCATCCTGCTCAAGCGCCGATGGCATGTGCTCGGCACGCTGGCCGCGGTGGTGGCGCTCGCATTGCTGATCACCCTGCTGATGCCTTCGATCTACCGTGGCACCACTACGGTGCAGATCGATCAGGAGACCATGCAGATCGTGCAGGTCGAAGGCGTCACCAATGCGGCGGCCCCGACGCGCGATTACTACCAGACCCAGTACGAGCTGCTCGCCAGCCGCGCGCTGGCCGAGCGCGTTGCCGAGGCCCTGGACCTGCCGGCACGGCTGGAATCCCTGCGCAACGAATCGTGGCTGGACCGGGTCAAGGGTCTGCTGCGTCCGCAGGCCCGTGCCGAGGGCGAGGAAGCTTCCGCACAGGACCAGGCCGGCTCCCTGCGCAGCGCAGCCGGGTTCGTGCTCCAAGGCCTGACCATCGAACCGGTGCGCAACTCGCAACTGGTCCGGATCCATTTCGACAGCCGCATGCCCGAGCTCTCGGCGCGCGTGGCCAACACCCTCGCCGACGAGTACATCGAGTCCACGATCGAGCGCAAGTTCGGGGCCTCGTCGTACGCGCGCAAGTACCTCGAGGAACAGCTGGCGACCACAAAGGGCCGGCTAGAGCAGTCCGAGCGCGCACTGGTGGAATTCGCGCAGCGCGAGGGTCTGGTCACCACCGGCGAAGACGGGCTGTCGCTGGCAAGCCGCAACCTGGGGGACCTGAATTCGGCGCTGGCCACCGCGCAGGAACAGCGCATCCGCGCCCAGGCGCGCTGGAACCAGGCGCGCGCGGCCCGGGGCGCCGCCCTGCCGGCGGACATGCTGGGCAACTCGATCATCCGCACCCTGCAGCAGCAGAGGGCCCAGCTGCAGGGCAAGTACCAGGAGCAGCTGCAAATCTACAAGCCGGACTATCCGTCGATGCAGCAGCTCAAGGGCCAGATCGACGCCCTCCAGGCCGAGATCAACCGGGAACTGGGGAACATCCGCGCCTCCATCAAGGCCGAATACGACGCCGCCGCGCAGCAGGAAAGCCTGCTCAAGAGCCAGCTCGACAGCCTGCGGCAGCAGGCCCTCAACGTCGACAGCCGGAGCATCGACTACAACATCCTCAAGCGCGAAGCGGACACCAACCGCCAGCTCTACGATGCCCTGCTGCAGCGCTACAACGAGGTCGGGGTGGCCGGCGGCGTCGGCAACGTCAATATTTCGGTGGTGGACCGGGCGCAGGTGCCCACCAGCCGCTACAAGCCCAACCTGGCGCTGAACCTGGCGATCGGCCTGCTGCTGGGACTGATCCTCGGAGTGCTGCTGGCGCTGGTCCTCGAATTCCTCGACGACACCCTCAAGAGCCCGGAGGACATCGAACAGAAGCTGCGGATGCCGCTGCTGGGCATCATCCCCAAGCTGGGCAAGCAGGACACGCCCGAGAAGGCGCTGCAGGACCCGCGCTCGGCCTTCGCCGAGTCCTACCGTTCGGTGCGCACCGCCCTGCAGTTCTCCACCGACAGCGGCGTACCCAAGGTGCTGCTGCTGACCAGCGCCGGCCCTTCGGAAGGCAAGTCCACGTCCGCGCTCACGCTCGCCCGCAACTTCGCCCAGCTGGGCAAGCGGGTGCTGCTGATCGAGGCCGACATGCGCAACCCTTCGCTGCACCGGTCGCTGGGCGCACGCGCCGAAATCGGCCTGAGCAGCGTGCTGTCCGGCGCGGCACTGCCGACCGCCGCCATCCAGGACACCGACGACGACCGGCTCAAGGTCATCCTCGCCGGGCCGCTTCCGCCGAATCCGGCCGAGCTGCTCGCGGGTTCGCGTTTGATTTCGTTGCTCACCGTGGCTGCCGAGAAGTACGACCAGGTCATCATCGACGGCCCGCCGGTCCTGGGTATCGCCGATGCGCCGATCCTGGCCAATGCGGCGCACGCCACCCTGCTGATCGTCCACGCCGGCGAGACCCGCGTGAGCGCCGCGCAGTCCGCGGTCAAGCGCCTGTCCGCCGCCCGGGCGCGGTTGGTCGGGGCCGTGCTCAGCCAGTACGACGCCAAGGCGTCCGGTTACGGGTACGATTACGATTCCTACTACTCCTACGGGGCGACACCGCGCCTGGGCAGGGGATGACGGGGACGACAACCGAGGCACTCGAGCAGGCGCTCTGGCTCGTGCAGGCACCGGGCCGGCGCACCATCCTGCAGGCCCGGCCCCTGGCCGCCGGCCTCGAGCCGCTGCTGCGCATCGCCACGGGCTCGGCCGAGGCCATCGACGAGGCCGCAGCGGCCACCGGCCATCCGCCGGAACTGATTTCCGAGGCGGTGCGCTTCTACCTGCAGCAGGTCCTGTTCACCGAGGACGCCGACGCCTACCGGATCCTGGGTTTGCCGCGCGACGCCTCCGCCGACGCGATCCGCCACCACCACCGGCTGCTGCAGCGCTGGTTGCACCCCGACCGCAGCGCGGATCCGTGGAACGCGGTGTTCGCCGCGCGGGTCAACCAGGCCTGGACGGAACTGCGGGACGGGTCGCGCCGGGCCCGCTACGACGCCACCCTCCCGGCCTTGCCGGCACATGTCCCCACTCCCGCGGCGCGCTGGCAGCCGGCCGGCTCCGGTCCTGCCCCCGTCGACCAAGCGCGCTGGCTTGCCTACGCTGCTGTGGCGGGTTGTGCCGCACTGGTGCTGACCCTGGTCCTGCGTACCGAGGAGCCGCCCGTGTGGCTGGACCAGGCGCCGGCTACCCGACCCGCAGCGGGCGAGACCGCGTCTGTGGAGGCTGTAGCCGCCGCAACCGATGCCCGCGGCCGGGGAGGGTTGGAAGTTGCGCAACGGCCCGTCCGCGCGGCCGGCGGGAAGGGTCCGGAGCCGCCAGACCCCATCCTGGCGGGGAGGGGCCATTCACCGTCCGGCCATCCGCCTGCCATCCCCCACGGCACCGGGGCCCGCAGGCCAATGGCTCCACCCGATGATCCGATCCGTCCGGGCTGGCAGGCGGCAGCGCCGGTGCCGCACGCCGAAGCGACCCAGGACCGGAATCCGGGCCGGAACCCTGCGCATTCAGTGCATTCAGCATCGAGCCGCGAATCGCTGCCCCTGCCGCCAGTGGCGATGGCCGTGCCCGCCCCGGAGACGGGCATCGGCCCGCCGCCCAGCACGCCCGTCCCGTCTCCCGATCCCGTGCCTGCCGAGGTGCATGATGCGTCGCAGCCGCAGGCCGCTGCACCGCGACAGGCCAGCGGCGCCGGACTCGCGCAAACCGCCGCGGCGCTGCCGCAAGCCCCGGCCCGGAAACAGGCTGCTGCCGCCATGTCCAGCGCCAGCCCCGATCCGCTGGGCCGATGGCGGCAGGCGGAGGCCAGCCTGCGCAAGACGGTTGCGTATCTCGCCGACCCGGTGGGTGCGCGCCCCCCGCTCTGGAACGATCCGGATGCCGCCGAGAGCGCTGCCGGCCAGCATGCCGGGCTCCACGCCAGGCTTCCGATGCCCCGCGCGCCACGGATCGAACTGACGTCCCCCCACTGGGTGCTGGACGAGGAGCGCGCCCGCTTCGGTGCGCAGTACACCGCGCGCATGGGTCCTTCGCCGGTCGAGCAGGGACGGATGTCGCTCGAGCTGGTCCGCCGCGAAGACCTGTGGCTGGTCGCGGAGCTGCAACTGGTGCCGTCGCCATGACCGGCGTGAAAGCTGCCGTCGGGCCCGGTATCCGCAGCTTCGGCGCGGGCCGGCTCGCCGTACTGGCGCTGGCGATTGCGCTGGCGGCCGCGGCGGCGCAGCGGGTGGTGAAGATCGCGATGGCCGACCGGCTCGCAGCCGGGGAACCGGACGCCGCGCTCGACTGGAGCCCGCGCCATGCCGAAGCCCTCACCCGACAGGCGCTGCATCGGTTCAAGGCCGGCGACATGGAGGCGGCCAGGGCAGGCGCCACCGGATCGCTGACCGTCGCGCCCCTGCACGGCCCCGCGTATTCGCTGCTGGCCGAGATCGCGGCCAGGGCGGAGGATCCGCAGACGCTGGCGCTGGCCGAGGTCGCGGCCCGGCGCAATCCCCGCGACCTGCGTGCCCGCGCCCGATTGGCCGAGGCGGCCCTGGCGCGGGGCGAGCACGATGCAGCCATGGAACAACTGGACGTGATCCTGCGGCTTTCCCCCCAGCAGCGGGGCCGGCTGATTCCTGAACTGCTGACCTGGTCCGCCGATCCCGCTTTCGGCGACGCCCTGGCCCGGACCATCGCCGCAGGACCCACCTGGCGCCCGGCGATCCTGAGCGCCATGGGCAAGCGGGTGACGGAACCCCCGGTCCGGGCGCTGTACGCGCGCCTGCGCGATACCGGCGGCCTGTCCCGCACGGAAACCGCGCGCTGGCTGGACGACCTGATGCGCGCCGGAGAATGGGGCGCCGCCTATGCCCACTGGGCCAGCCAGGCCGCGGCAGGGGAGGGCGCGTTGCCGGCCGTGTACAACGGCGGTTTCGAGCAGGCCCCGAGCGGCTCCGGCTTCGACTGGCGGTTGCAGCGGATCCCGGGAACGGTGACCACGATCGCGCCGGACCCGGGCGGGACCGGTCAGGCCGCACGGATTGAATTCCTCGGCCGCCAGGTCGCGCAGGCAGGCCTGCACCAGGCGCTGTTGCTGCCTCCCGGCCGCCATCGCGTGACCATGCGCATGCGTATCCAGGGACTTCGCAGCGACCAGGGGCTGGAATGGGTGCTGGAGTGCGCCGGCCAGGCCGGCCTGGCCGGTCGCAGCAGCCGTATCGGCGGCGACCAGGGCTGGCGCGAACTGTCGTGGGAAGCGGTCGTGCCGACCGACGAGTGCCCCGGCCAATGGCTGCGCTTGCGCAATCCTGCTCCGAAGGGTACGGCGAGCACCGTGGTCGGTACCGTATGGGTCGATGATGTGCGGATCGTCCCGCTCGCGCGCGCTGCGCCCGGCTCCGGTCCGGCCCCGGATTGAGGCAGTGCTGAACTGGTTTGGGTTTGTGAACCGTCGATCACGCGCGGCAAAATCGATCGTGTAAGATCGCCACACCTCCACCGCTCGAACCTGGAAGGAACCGTGCACATGAACAAGCTCGCCAAGATCCTCACCGCATCGGCACTGGCGCTCGCCGTTGCACCGGCATTCGCACAAGCTCCGGTCGCCACGCTCCAGGTCGAGCGCGGCACTGTGATGACCAGCGAAGGAGGCCAGTTCCAGACTGCCGGCACCGGCACCGCACTCGACGCCGGCGAGCGAATCATGCTGTCCGAAAACAGCTCGGCCGTGGTGCGTTACCAGAATGGCTGCGTGCGCCGCTACGACGCGCCCGGCGTGTATGAAGTACCTGCCAACTGCGTCCCCGTCGCGGGTCGTTGGGACGGACAGACCGATTGGGCTTCGGCCGGCATCATCACCGGCGTCTTCCTCGCCGGCGCGGCGATCCTCGCATCGATGGACGACGTGGAGTTCGTGCCGCCCCCGCCGCCGCCCGTCAGCCCCTGAGTCATTGCGGGTCCAGATGCGTCACCCAGACGGGGCAGGCCACAAGCCTGCCCCGTTTGCGTTGCGGCGCGCGGCCCATAAGCTCGCAGCCATGGACAGCCGACCGTGAGTGGACGAATGCCTGAATTTCCGCACTCCGATCCACCCGACCGCGACCCACCCGCGCGCTGGCTGACGTACACCCTGCTGGTGGCGGCGTTCCTGACCGGAGGCGGCACCCGGTCGCCGGGCATGGACGACGCCGTCGTGCAACTGTTCGCGTTGCTGGTCGCCGTCATCGCCGTCGCGCAGTTGCTGCGCTCGCCGCCGGATCCATTGCGCAAGTCCGGCATCGGCGTGGCCTGCCTGCTGCTGGCGTTGCCGCTGCTGCAACTCATGCCGCTGTCGCCGGACAGCTGGCAGGCGACGCCGGCGCGCGCCGCTCTGGCCGCGGACCTGCAGGCCGTGGGCGCGACCGTCGATGCGCGCTGGACGCTCGCGCCCCATGCGACGTGGCGGGCCTGGGCCTCGCTGCTGCCGGCATTCGCCGCGTTCCTGGCCGTGCTTGCCTTCGCCCGGTCCAAGGCCACACAGCGCGCCCTGCTGCGGTTGCTGGTGGGCCTGTCGATCGCCAGCATCCTGCTCGGTTTCGTGCAGCTGGGCGTGCCGCAGGACAGCCTGCTCAATCCGTTCCCGGAACGGCCGCCGGTCCTCAACGGCGTGTTCTCCAATCCGAACCACCAGGGCATCGCCGCGGTCGCGGCACTGGCCATCGCCCTGGCCATGTTCCTGCAGGAACTGCGCGGCGACCGCGCAGCGCGCCGTGCGTGGCGGCTGGGCGGCTGGGCGTTCGCTGCCGCATTCCTGCTGCTGGCGTTGCCGCTGATGGGCTCGCGCGGCGCGGTCCTGATCGCGGTGTTCGTGGTGGCGCTGGTGCCGGTGGCGATGGGTGCGTTCAGCCGCCGGCGGCTGCGTTCCGGATGGACCGCCCGCATGGGCCTGGTCGCAGCGGCGGGCCTGGCGGCCGTGGGGCTGTCCGCGGCGATGGGCTGGATGCAGGTGGACGCGGTCGACGAGCTGCGTGCGCCCCTGCGCGACGCAACCGCCACGCTCGCCGCCGCGCACGCACCGCTGGGTACCGGCATGGGTGCGTTCGTGCCCGCGTTCGAGCAGGCCGCACCGGACCGGCTGCTGATGGACGAATACATCAACCACGCCCACAACGAATACCTGCAGTGGTGGGCGGAACTGGGCTGGCTGGCGTGGCTGGCGGGCGCTGCGGTGGCGCTGCTGCTGGCGTTCGCGGCAGCACGCGTGGCGCGCAACTGGCCGCACGTGTCGCGCGAGATCGCGGTCGCATCGCTGGTGGTGCCGCTGGCACTGATGGGGCACGGTTTCGTCGACTTCCCGCTGCGCACGCCCGCATTGATGACGGTGGCGGCGATCACCATCGGCATTTTCCTGAACGTGGCAGGTTCCCATACGCGGGCGCATGCACGCAGCGTGCACAGTCGCGACATGCCCACGCCGGCATAATCGCCGGCCATGCCAGAAGCGGCCGCCACCGGGCGTGCCGCACCGGATGCAGGACACCCGAACAGATGAGCCACATGCAGGATGCAAGGATCGCCGTCATCGGCCTGGGCTACGTCGGCCTGCCGCTGGCGGTGGAGTTCGGCAAGCGGTACGACACCGTGGGTTACGACATCAACCAGCGGCGCATCGCCGAACTGCGGCAGGGCCGGGACGCCACCCTGGAGGTCGAGCCGGAAGGCCTGGCCGCCGCCGGGCGCCTTTCCTACACGAACGCGCTGGAAGACATCGCGGCCTGCAACGTCTATATCGTCACCGTGCCCACGCCGATCGACAGCGCAAAACGCCCGGATCTGCGCCCGCTGGAAAAGGCCAGCGAGGCCATCGGCAGCGTGCTCGAGCCCGGCGACACCGTGATCTACGAATCCACCGTCTACCCCGGCTGCACCGAGGAAATCTGCGTCCCCATCCTCGAGCGCGTCTCCGGCCTCAAGTTCGCCACCGGCCAAGGCCACCCCACCCCCGCCTTCGCCCTGCTCCCTCCCCCGCGCGCGGGGGAGGGCCGGGGTGGGGGTGCGTCCGAAGCCCACACCGCCCCCCCTCCCCCGCCTGCGGGGGAGGGCTGGGGTGGGGGTGCGTCCGAAGCCCAAGAATCAGCAGCCCCCACCTTCTTCGTCGGCTACTCCCCCGAACGAATCAACCCCGGCGACAAATCCCACCGCCTCCCCGACATCCGGAAGGTCACCTCCGGCTCCACCCCCGAAGCCGCCGACGCCATCGACGCCCTCTACCGCTCCATCATCACCGCCGGCACCCACAAGGCCCCCAGCCTGAAAGTGGCCGAAGCCGCCAAGGTCATCGAGAACACCCAGCGCGACCTCAACATCGCCCTGGTCAACGACCTGGCCATCCTGTTCAACAAGCTCGGCATCGACACCCTGGACGTGCTGGAAGCCGCCGGCACCAAGTGGAACTTCCTGCCGTTCCGTCCCGGCCTCGTCGGCGGCCACTGCATCGGCGTGGACCCGTACTACCTCACGCACAAGGCGCAACAGGTCAACCACCACCCGGACGTGATCCTCGCCGGCCGCCGCACCAACGACGGCATGGGCGCACACGTGGCCGAGCAGGTCATCAAGCTGATGGTGCGCAAGGGCATCAACCCGGTCGGCGCGCGCGTGCTGGTGCTGGGCCTTGCGTTCAAGGAAAACTGCCCGGACCTGCGCAACACCCGCGTGGTGGACATC
>JBKHXI010000032.1:0-6235 GCA_046566095.1 Gammaproteobacteria bacterium
TCGACGGTGTTGGCGTCCAGCACCTCCGACCAGATGTAGGCGTAGTAGCCGGCCGAGTAGCCGCCCATGATGTGGCTGAAGTAGGGCGTGCGGTAGCGCGGCGGCACCGGCTTGTAGTCGAGCCCGACCCGGCGCAGCGCGTCGGCCTCGAAGGCCATGACCTGCCCCGCGGCCGGCTGGCGCCCGTTCGGCAGCTGGTGCAGCTCCTGGTCGAGCATGGCCGCGGCCAGGTACTCGGTGGTGGCGAAGCCCTGGTTGAACTGCGAGGCGGCCAGGACCTTGTCCAGCAGTTCCTTCGGCATCGGCTCGCCGGTCTGGTAGTGCTTGGCGTAATTGGCCAGGACGCTCGGCCAGTCGGCCCACATCTCGTAGACCTGGCTGGGGAACTCGACGAAGTCGCGCGGCACGCTGGTGCCCGAGAACATCGGGTACTTCACGTCCGAGAACAGGCCGTGCAGGGCGTGGCCGAACTCGTGGAACATGGTGGTGACCTCGTCCCAGGTCAGCAGCGTGGGCTGGCCGGCCGAGGGCTTGGGAATGTTCTGGTGGTTGGCCACGACCGACTTGGTGCCCTCCAGCTCGGACTGCGAGACGTAGGAGTTCATCCACGCGCCGCCGCGCTTGGAGTCGCGCTTGTACGGGTCGAAGATGAAGATCGACAGGTGGCTGCCGTCCTTGTCGAACACGTCGTAGATCCAGGTGTCCGGGTGGTACTTGGGCAGGTCGGTGCGCTCGCGGAAGGTGATGCCGAACAGCTGGGTGGAGGCGTGGAACACGCCGTTCTCCAGCACGTTCTTCATCTCCAGGTACGGCTTGAGCTCGGACTCGTCGAAGGCGTAGCGGTCCTGGCGCACCTTCTCGGCGTAGTAGGCCCAGTCCCAGGGCTCGAGCCGGAAGCTCGGCTCGCCCCTGGCGGCCTGTTCGCGGTCGATCATCGCCTGCAGCGCGGCGCCTTCGCGCCGGGCGTTGGCCACCGCCGGCGGCGCCAGCTGGCGCAGCATGGCGTTGACCGCCTGCGGGGTCCTGGCGGTCTCGTCCTCGAGCACGTAATGGGCGTGGGTCTCGTAGCCGAGCATGGCGGCGCGCTCGGCGCGCAGCTTCAGCACGTCGGCGACGATGGCGGTGGTGTCGAACTCGTTGCCGCGGCTGCCGCGCGCGACCGAGGCCTCGTGGATGCGCTGGCGCAGCGCGCGGTTCTGCAGGTAGGTGTTCGGCGGCTGCCCGGTGGTGTTCTGCAGGGTGATGACGTACTTGCCCTCGAGGCCGCGCGACTTCGCCGCCTCGGCCGCGGCGGCGATCTGCTCGTCGGACAGGCCGGCCAGTTCCTCGCGGCTGTCGACCGTGACCGCCGAGGCGTTGACCTCCTTGAGCACGTTCTGGCTGAACTGGGTGCCCAGCCGAGCCAGTTCGCCGTTGATCTCGCGCAGGCGGGCCTTCTGGGCCTCCGACAGCCGGGCGCCGGCGCGCACGAAGTTGGTGTGGTAGCGCTCGACCAGGCGCACGCCCTCGGCATCGAGCCCGAGCGAATCGCGGCTGTCGTACAGCGCCTTGATGCGGGCGTAGAGGGCGGGGTTGAGCACGATCGCGTCGCGGTGCGCGGACAGCTTGGGCGAGTATTCGGCCTGCAGCGCCTGGCGGGTGTCGTTGGTGTCGGTGCCGATCAGGTTGAAGAACACCCGGCTCACGCGGCCCAGGGTCTTGCCGGAACGCTCCAGCGCCAGGATGGTGTTCTCGAAGGTGGGCGCGTCGCGGTTGTCGGCGATCGCCTGGACTTCGGCGAGCTGCTCGGCCATGCCGCGGTCGAAGGCCGGGCCGAAGTGGCTGTCCTGGATCCGGTCGAAATGCGGGTACCCGAGGGGCAGGGTGCTTTCGCTGAAGAACGGGTTGGCCATGTCGGGCTGGCTCGCGGCGGCGGTATCGGTGCGGGCGGCGGTGCTGGCGCAGCCGGCGACGCTCAGGGCGATGGCGACGGCCAGGGCCCGGGCGATCGGTTGGGTCATGGGTGGCACTCCTCGTCGAGGGGAACCCTGGAGCCTACCGCATCGGGGGGCGACGGACCCATGACGAAAGGCATGACGGAAGACCGGTGCGGCCGCCCTGCCGCGGCCCCGGCGCCGCCGCCCGGGACCGGTTCACCCCGCCGCGACCGGCAGGGCCGCAGGATCGGGGCCCTGTCCAGACAACCGGAGGATCCCCATGGATGTGCGTTCCGTCATGACCCCGAACCCGGCCTGCTGCGCGCCGGACACCACCCTGCAGGAGGCGGCCCGGCTGATGCAGGAGCACGACTGCGGCCAGATTCCGGTGGTCGGCGACGGC
Source organism: Gammaproteobacteria bacterium (assembly GCA_046566095.1). GTDB lineage: Bacteria > Pseudomonadota > Gammaproteobacteria > Xanthomonadales > Xanthomonadaceae > CAMPJU01. Next base: position 2,320 of record JBKHXI010000032.1, read on the forward strand.
CAGCTGGTCGGCGTGATCACCGACCGCGACATCGCCGTGCGCGCCGTCGCCCAGGGCCGCGACGTCAGCGCCCGGGTCGGCGACTACATGACCGCGCCGGTGACCACGGTCAAGCCCGACTGCACCCTCGAGGACTGCTGCAACCTGATGGAGTCCAACAAGATCCGCCGGGTGGTGGTGGTGGACGACCAGGGCGGCGTGGCCGGCATCGTCGCCCAGGCCGACGTGGCCCGCAGCGGCCGCGACGCCAAGACCGCCGAGGTGGTGAAGGAAGTCTCAGAGCCAGGCCGTCACTAGCCAGCCCCCGCAGAAGGAGCATCCTGGCCCCGGGCGTGACCCGGGGCCGGGGGCGTGGCCCCGCCGGTTCACGACCTCCGTTGACCGGTTGCGGCACGCAGGCACCAGGCATCAGGGAGGCGTTTCATGACTGGATCCGAATGCCCGAACTCGGACCAAGGTTTCGCCATCCGCTTCGAGCCGCACCGTGCAGGTTGGCGCGTGCATGTCACCGGCCCGATTTCGCTTGCCAACACCATCGCCTACTGGACCCGGATCGTGGAGGAAATACGGGCGGATCCCAAGCCGGTGCTGCTGGTCGACGAAATGCAGGGCGCTCCCCTCGATGCCGGGGACTGGGAACAGCTGGTCGAGGCGATGCAGGGGACCGGGCTGGAGAAGGTCCGCATCGCCCACGTCAAGCCGCGCGGGCTGGATGCCGTCGAGTACTGCGAGATCTTCGCCCGTGAGGCGGGGTTCGATGCGCGCGTGTTCACCGATGAGAACACCGCGGCGCTGTGGCTGCGCCACGGCGAGCGCTGATCGCAGACAGCCCGCCCGCCGACACGCCCGTCATCCCGAGCGTAGCGAGGGATCCGCTGCTGGCGCCCCGCTGGTTCGGCGCGTCAACGCACGATGGTCACCGGTCTGTCGGCCTGGCTCAGCACCCTGGCCGAAATCGAGCCCAGCAGCATGCCCTGGACCGCACCGCGTCCGTGCGAGCCCATGACGATCAGGTCGGCCTTCTCGGACCTGGCCAGCTTGAGGATCGTCGGGGCGATCTCGCCGACCCGGCCCAGTTCCTCGAACGGGAGCTTGGCCCGCCCCAGCATCCTGCGCGCCGGACGCAGCATGTGGTCGGTGTTCTCGGCATGCAGCTCGGCCGCGGCCTTGGCGCCGATCGCCACCGCCACCCGCTCGAGCATCGGCAGGTCGACCGCCGCGACCAGTATCTTCGGCGGCTTGGCCATGGCCCGCGCCAGCGCGATCACGTGCTTGACCGCCCGGCTGCTGATCTCGCTGCCGTCGACTGCCACCAGTATCTTCATGGTCCGGGTCCTCGCATGGATGGGACGGAAGGAATCAGCGCGCAGTGTAGCCGCCGCCGACCGCCCGTTCCGGACCGGCGACGCTCCGAATCCTCGCCCGCCCCGCCTCCACCTATCCCACGCTTCGTAGGAGCGCCCCTTGGGCGCGATCCCCGCGCCGGCCGGAGATGCGTCGTCGGCATCGCGGGCAAGGCCCGCTCCTACGGGACGTCCGGCCGGGCGTGGGGCAGGCTCGCGGCGTGCGGCCCGGATTCCGCGGCCCCACCGCATGACGCCTGCGCTTCGCAGGAGCGCACCTTGGGCGCGATGGCCGTCGCGCCCAAGGGTCACTTCTCGACGAAGGCGCGCTCGAAGACGTAGCGGCCGGGCACGCCGATGCGCGGCGCGGCGTCGAAGCCGCGGCCTTCCAGCAACGCGCGGAAGTCGGCCAGCATCGCCGGGCTGCCGCAGAGCATGGCGCGGTCGTGGGCCGGGTCGATCGGGTCCAGGCCCAGGTCGGCGGCCATCTGCCCGCTGGCCAGCAGGTCGGTGAGGCGGCCGCGGTGGCGGCGGCCGTCGTGGACATGGTCCTCGCGGGTCACCGCCGGGTAGTACAGCAGGCGCCCGCGGACCAGTTCGCCGAGGTATTCGTGGTCGCGCAGCGCGGCGATCTCGTCGGCGTAGCACAGGTCGCGGGCATGGCGCACGCCATGGCAGACGACCACGCGCTCGAAGCGTTCCCAGGTCTCCGGGTCGCGGACGATCGACAGCCACGGCGCCAGCCCGGTGCCGGTGCCGAGCAGGTAGAGGTTGCGGCCCGGGTGCAGGTCGTGGACCAGCAGCGTGCCGGTCGGCTTGCGGCCCACCAGCACCTGGTCGCCGGGGCGGATGTGCTGCAGGCGCGAGGTCAGCGGGCCGTCGGGCACCTTGATGCTGAAGAACTCCAGCCGCTCCTCCCAGCTGGCGCTGGCGATCGAGTAGGCGCGCAGCAGCGGCCGCTCCGCCACCTGCAGCCCGAGCATCACGAACTGGCCGCTGGTGAAGCGCAGGCCCGGGTCGCGGGTGGTGGAGAAGCTGAAGTAGTCGTCCGTCCAGTGACGGACGTCCAGCACGGTTTCGGTGCCGTAGGCGGAACTCATGGGCGGCTGCGGGGAGGGGGAGGGCGGCGCGGCGGATGCGGCCGGGGCCGGCGTTGTACGGGCCGCCGGCGCCGGGGTCAAGCCGGCGCCGCGGCGCGGCGGATCAGAACTGGCCGCGGACCACGCCCATGTGGGCGAGGACCTCGTCGATCTCCGCCTTGGCCTGCACCAGGTCCGGCTCGGCCTGCGACAGCAGCACCAGGACCGTGGCCGGATGGGTGATCAGGTCCTTCATGTGGTAGCAGAAGCCGGCGTTGTCGATCTTCGGCAGCGCGCCGTCGTGGTGGAAGTCGCGCTCGATCGCCACGTGGTCGAGCTGCGGCCAGCGCTCGCGGACCGCGAGCGCTGCCTCCAGGTAGGGCGCGCAGTGCGGGTGGATCTCGACGAAGGCCGGGACGATTTCCGCGGCGCGGTCGATCAGGCCCTCGGCCTGCGACCGCAGGCGGTCGGCCCCGGCGCCCGCGGCGATGGCTGCGGCCAGGTCGGCGGCTTCGCGCTGGTACTGGTCCAGGAGTTCGGTCGCGGGCGAGCCGGGGCCGGCCGGGCCGGTGGGTTCGCCGCCAGCGCCCGCCGCAGCGCCGGTAGCGGCGGCTTCGGCCGACGGCTCCGGGCCCGGCTGCGCGGCGGGGCCTGCGTCTTCGGGTGCGGGACGGCTGCAGCCGGTGGCGAGCAGGAAGGCGAGGGCGAGGGCGCCGAGGCGACGGGACGCAGTGAAGGACTGCATGATTGGCTCACAAATGATAACGACTCGCAATTAGACGCCAGATGCCGCGGCCGGTCAATGCGGGTCCGCATGCAGGGCCGCGGCGGAGGCGGGAATGGGCACCATTTGCGCGGTGGCGCATGGTGCGGGGCGGACCCGGGCTCGGGCTCGGGGCGGGAGGCTACTCCTGTGCGTGTTGGACGGCGTGGCTGCAAGCGGGCGGGGGATCGCGCCCCAGGGGCGCTCCTACGGGAGGGTGGCGCGCTTCGGCTGCTGGCCCGTTTGTAGGAGCGCCCCTTGGGCGCGATCGGCGAGTTTCCGGCATCGATGCGCTGCGCGGCGCAGGCACTGCGGTAGTCTGGCGCCATCGCGCAGGATCGATGCGCAGGATCGATCGCGCAGGTCGGGCGCAGGCCCCGCAGGATCCCGGATGGCGTCGCAGCCCGCACCCGTCGTCGAGCCCGAGGTCTGCCTGCGCGAGGCCGCCCGGGTCTGGGCGCGGATCGGGCTGCTGAGCTTCGGCGGACCGGCCGGGCAGATCGCGCTGATGCATCGCGAGCTGGTGGAGAAGCGGCGCTGGATCAGCGACGCGCGCTTCCTGCACGCGCTCAACTACTGCATGCTGCTGCCGGGCCCCGAGGCCGCGCAGCTGGCGATCTACATCGGCTGGCTGCTGCATCGCACGATCGGCGGGCTGATCGCGGGCCTGCTGTTCGTGCTGCCCGGCTTCCTGGTGATCCTGGCGCTGAGCATCGCCTACGTGCGCCTGG
>JBKHXI010000033.1:0-4071 GCA_046566095.1 Gammaproteobacteria bacterium
GCGCCGGCCTCGCGGTAGGCGCGGCGCAGCAGCTCGTGGAAGTGGTGCACGGCGTTCTCGCGCAGCGGGTTGAGGCGGCCGGGCAGGTAGGAGCCGGAAGCCAGCCCGCGCTGCACGTCCTCGCAGATGGCCAGGTCCTCGCGCTGCACCTCGTCGCTGAACGCGCGGTCGGCGTCGCGCCGCGCGCGGGCCGCGCCGGAGTCGTCGACCGCGTAGTAGAAGTCGAACTCCACCCGGCAGCGGTCCACCCCGACCGGCACCGCCCGGTTGGTCTGCAGCCGCCCGGGCAGGATGTTGAGCATGGTGTTCGGCCACAGCCAGTAGTACAGCGCGTCGCCGTCGCCGTACAGCCGGTCCGTGCTTTCCAGCGGGCTCCACTGGTACGAATGCCAGTCCGCGGTCTCGGTGACGTAGCTGCGGTAGTCGAGCAGGCGGTTGAGCCCGGGGTGGATGTGCGGGACGTGGTAGCCCTCCAGGTAGTTGTCGACGTAGACCTTCCAGTTGCAGGCCACGTCGTAGCCGACCCGCTGGTGGTGGCCGAAGCGCTCCAGCCCGCGGTCGGGGCTCAGGCGTGCGTCGATGCCGCGCACGAAGTCCTCGAACGGCGGAGCCGCCGGTTCGTCGACCGCGGCGAACACCAGCCCCTGCCAGGTGCGCACCGCAAGCTGCGGCAGGCGCACCTGCGACGGGTCGAAGCCGGCCGCATCGCCCATCTCGGGCGCCGAACGCAGGATGCCGTCGAGCCCGTAGGTCCAGCCGTGGTAGCGGCAGCGCAGCGATTTCGCGGCGAGCCCGTCGCAGCCGGCGAGCGGGCCGGCGCGGTGGCGGCAGACGTTGTGCATGACCCGCAGCACGCCGTCGCCGCCGCGCACCGCGATCACCGGCAGCCCGGCCAGGTCCGCGACCACGTGGTCGCCGGCGTCCTGCAGCTGGCAGACGTGCGCGACCAGCTGCCAGCCGCGGTCGAAGACCGCCCGGCGGTCGAGCGCGGCCATCGCCGGGTCCACGTACCAGCGCGCGGCGAGCGCGGTGGCGCGCGCGGCCGGCTGCGGGGCGAGGTCGGCGGGCGGGCCTGCGGGAGCGCGGGTACGCGGCATGCCGCCAGTATCGCGCAGCCACCGCGGCGCGCGCGAGCGGGCGGCTGCGCGTGCCATTCACGCCGGCGGTGCTATCCATGCGCGGCCTTCCGCCAGCCACCGCCGCATGGACGCACGTCCCGACGCCCCCGAGCCCGCCCGCGAACCGCAGTCCCCGCCGCGGCACCGGCTGGACCCGCGCGGCTGGAGCCGGCGCGGCCGTCGCATCGGGGCCGCGGCGCTCGCGGCGCTCGCGCTGTTCCTGCTGCTGGCGCTGCTGATGCCGGTCGACCGCGCGCTGGAGCCGCTGCCGGAGCCCAGCGTGATCCTGCTCGACCGCCACGGCGAGCCGTTCTCCCGGCGCGGCGCCTACAAGGACGCGCCGGTGACGGTCGACGAGCTGCCGGAACACGTCGTGCAGGCGGTGCTCGCCATCGAGGACCAGCGCTTCTACGCGCACCCGGGCCTGGACCCGCGCGGCATCGCCCGCGCCGCCGCGCGCAACGCCGAGGCGGGCACGATCGAGCAGGGCGGCAGCACCATCACCCAGCAGCTGGCCAAGAACGCGTTCCTCGGCAACGAGCGCACCCTGCGCCGCAAGATCCAGGAAGTCGTCGCCGCGCTGTGGCTGGAGCTGCGGCTGGACAAGGACGAGATCCTGTCGCGCTACCTGAGCACGATCTACTTCGGCGACGGCGTGCACGGCCTGCGTGCGGCGGCGCGGCACTACTTCGACAAGGATCCGGCGCAACTGGACCTGGCCGAGGCGGCGATGCTGGCGGGCATGATCAAGGCGCCCTCGGCGCTGGCGCCGACCCGCAACCCGGAGGCCGCGCGCGAGCGCGCCCGGCTGGTGCTGCGGCAGATGGTGCAGGCCGGGATGATCGACGAGAAGCAGGCCAGGGCGGCCGGCGACGCCCGCGTGCGCAAAGGCCGCGCCGAACTGCCGGTCGGCGGCTACTTCGCCGACTGGGTCTCGCGCCAGGCCAAGCAGGCCGCCGGCCCGGACTATGGCGAACAGCGGGTGAGCACCACCCTCGACGGCCGTCTGCAGCGCCATGCCGAGCGGGTCGTGCGGCGCGCGCTCGACGGCCGTGGCCGCGCGCTGGGCGCCGGCCAGGCGGCACTGGTGGCGATGAACCGCGACGGCGAGGTGCTGGCGCTGGTGGGTGGGCGCGACTACGCGCAGAGCCAGTTCGACCGCGCCACCCAGGCCAGGCGCCAGCCCGGGTCGGTGTTCAAGCTGTTCGTCTACCTGGCCGCGCTGCGCGAGGGCAGGACGCCCGAACACGTGGTCGAGGACACGCCGCTGGACGCGCGCCGCGGCTGGCAGCCGGCCAACTACGACGGGCGTTACGAGGGCACGCTCAGCCTGCGCGAGGCGTTCGCGCGATCCAGCAACGTGGCCGCGGTGCGGCTGGCCGACGAGGTCGGCCCGCGCGCGGTGGTGCGCGCCGCGCGCGACCTGGGCATCGAGAGCGAGCTTTCTGCCGATCCGACGATCGCGCTGGGCACCTCGGAAGTGAGCCTGCTCGAACTGACCGCGGCGTTCGCCGCATTGCCGGCCGGCGAGTCGCCGGTGCGGCCGCGCGGCATCCCGCGCGATCCCGGCGAGGCGACGGAGGATCGCAAGCCGCTCGACCCGCTGCACCAGGCGATGCTGCTGGACCTGCTGTGGGGCGCGGTGGAACAGGGCACCGGCCGCGCCGCGCGCCTGCGCACGCCGGTGTTCGGCAAGACCGGCACCACCCAGGACCATCGCGACGCCTGGTTCGTCGGCCTGGCGGGCGACCTGGCGGTCGGGGTCTGGGTCGGCAACGACGACAACACGCCGATGAAAGGCGTCACCGGTGGTGGCCTGCCGGCGGAGATCTGGCGCGATTTCACCGCCTACGCGCTCGACGACCCGGGCCTGCGCCCGGAACGGGTCGTGCAGGCTGCCGCAGCGGCCGGGCCGGCGCCCGCCGCGCGCCGCGCGCTGGAGCGGGTGCGCGCGAAGCTGCGCGCAAAAGGACGCGGCAACGGGCGCGGGCGCGGCCGTTAGCCGCGTGCAGTGCCGGGGGAGTCACAACAAAAAGGCGGCGACCCGCGGGTCGCCGCCCTGCCTTGCGTGCCTGCCGCCGATCAGAACTCGTGCGTGTACGACACGCCCGCGCCCCACTCGGGGCTGCCGTCGGACAGGCCGCGCAGCGCGTAGACCTGGAAGCGGCCCGACGGGCCGGCCGGGAAGCCGTAGAACGCGGTCAGCTCGCTGCGGTCGTCGAAGGCGCTGGACGCCGCCTCGCGCCAGTCGTACATCAGCCCCAGGTTGCCGGTGCCGACCGCATGGCTGAAGCCGAAGTTGACGTTGGCCACCGCATCGACGTCGATGAACTGCGAGCTGCCCAGCCAGGTGTAGCCGGCACCGCCGAACCAGGTGGTCGCGCCGGCGGTGCGGTAGAGGTCGACCGCCACGCCGTAGTCGTTGGCGCCGGTGCCCAGGCCCTCGTCCTCGTCAGCGGTGGCGATCTTGGCGTTGGCGGTGAGGTCCACGCCCAGCGCGCCGCCGGTGGGCACCGACCAGGTCGCGGCGAGGGCCAGGTCGCCGATGCCCGAGGCGCTGCCCCGGGCCTGCTCCTGCTCCGGCGGTGGCGGGGCGCCGATGCCCGGGCGGCCGCGGCCGATCGGGTTGAGGTTGGTCACGCCGCCGAGGCCCGGCAGCACGTTCGGGTTGCCGCTGACCTGCAGCCACGGCAGGCTGGCCTTGAAGGTCCAGTCGCCGGCGACCAGGCGGGCGGTGAACGGCACCGACCAGATCTCGGTGTCGATGTCGGTGCCGTAGTCGCCGGTGCTGTAGTCGGCGCCGATGCCCAGGCTCAGGCCGTCCTCGGCCTGGGCGGCGCCGGCCAGCAGGAGAGCGGAAAGCAGGAAGGTGGTTCGCAACATGGGATGGTCTCCGGGGCGAAAAACAAAAAAGCCGCCGGGCACCTTACGGCACCCGGCGGTCGTGGGAAAG
>JBKHXI010000034.1:0-5512 GCA_046566095.1 Gammaproteobacteria bacterium
CGGCCTGCTGGCCGGAATTCGCTTTTCCCTCGGTCAGGGCATCGTGCCCTGACTCGGGCGCTGGCACGTCGCTGCGCGACTCCCCCGGCCCGGTGCTGCGCACCGGGCGTTCGCGCCGGCGCGCGGCACTGCCGTGCGCCGGCATGAACGCCCGGCCCTCCGGGCCGGGCCGGGGGAGCCGCGTAGCGGCGTTCCGCGCCGGCCTGAACGCCAGGGATGGTGATATCGCGGTCGGAGCAATCCCCTGCCCACCGGACGCCGCCGGCCCGGAGCCCGGATCCGCGGCCCAGGGAAAATCGGCAGCCGGGACGCCGCCGGGCTTGAAAAGCGGCACGGGGTTCACCATAATCGCGGGTCTGATGCGGGGTGGAGCAGTCTGGCAGCTCGTCGGGCTCATAACCCGAAGGTCGCAGGTTCAAATCCTGCCCCCGCTACCAGCTTCTCGTTGACGGTCGCGACGGTTCCATCGGCGCTTCCGGCACCGGCAAGTCGGGCTTGGTGGATGCGCTCTGCTCGCGCAGCCACACCGAAATCCAGCGGTATCGGACAAGGGCCCGTCGGGCCCTTTTTCGTTTCCGCGCGCCGTGCCGGGCGCGCACTGCAAGGCTCGAGGACAGGGAGTGCGCATGGCCGACAAGGCGACCGAAATCGCAAGCCTGCTCGCCCCGGTCGTCGAGGCCCAGGGGCTGGAGCTGCTGGGGGTGGAATACCTTCCGTCGCCGGGCGGGGCGGTGCTGCGCCTGTACATCGACGTTCCGCAGGAAACGGCGATGGCCGAGGCCGCGGGCGAGGGCGACGAGCCCCCGCGCACGGTCGGGATCGAGGACTGCGAGCTGGTCAGCCGCGAGGTGTCCGCGCAGCTGGACGTCGCCGATCCGATCAGCGGCCACTACACCCTGGAGGTGTCCTCGCCCGGGCTGGAGCGGCCGCTGTTCACCCCGGCGCAGTTCGAGCGCTTCGTCGGGCAGAAGGCGAAAGTCGGGTTGAAGCTGCCGCAGGACGGGCGCCGCAAGCTGCAGGGCGAGATCCTGCGGGTGGAGGACGACCGCGTGGTGTTCGATGTCGAGGGCGCCGAGTTCGTGGTGGCCGCCGACAACATCGACCGGGCGCGGCTGGTCCCCGACTGGGTCGCGCTGGGCCTGGCCCCGGCCCGGGACAGGGGCGGCCGCGACGCGCGCCCGGGCAAGAAGGGCGGCAAGGGCGGCAAGGCCGGAGCGGCCGGAAAGCATTGAGGGTCCGCGGCGGCGCCGGGCGCGCCGGGGACCGGAACGAATCGACGAATCATCCAGAGGCCTGAATTCGATGAGCAAGGAACTGTTGCTGGTGGTGGACGCGGTGGCGGCCGAGAAGGGCGTGCCGGAGTCGGTGATCTTCGAGGCGATCGAGGCGGCGCTGGCCTCCGCGGCGAAGAAGCGCTATCCCGACCAGGACGTGCTGGTGCGCGTGCAGATCGATCCGAAGGACGGCAGCTACGAGACTTTCCGCCGCTGGGAAGTGGTGGCCGACGACGTGGTGATGGAATCGCCCGACCGCCAGATCCGGCTGATGGACGCGGTCGAGGAGAGCGAGGGCGCCGAGGTCGGCGACTACATCGAGGAGCAGATCGAGAACCCGGACTTCGGCCGCATCGCCGCCCAGGCCGCCAAGCAGGTGATCGTGCAGAAGGTGCGCGAGGCCGAGCGCGCGCAGGTGGTCGAGGCCTGGAAGGACCGCGTCGGCGAGCTGGTGACCGGCGTGGTCAAGCGCGTGGAGCGCGGCAACATCTACATCGACCTGGGCGGCAACGCCGAGGGCTTCATCCCCAAGGACAAGGGCATCCCGCGCGACGTGCTGCGCGCCGGCGACCGCGTCCGCGGCTACCTGTACGACGTGCGCTCCGAGCCGCGCGGGCCGCAGCTGTTCATCAGCCGCGCCGCGCCCGAATTCATGATGGAACTGTTCAAGCTCGAGGTGCCCGAGGTCGGGCAGGGGCTGGTCTCGATCATGGCCTGCGCCCGCGACCCGGGCGACCGCGCCAAGATCGCGGTGCTCGCCCACGACAACCGCACCGACCCGATCGGCGCCTGCATCGGCATGCGCGGCTCGCGCGTGCAGGCGGTCAGCAACGAGCTCAATGGCGAGCGCGTGGACATCGTGCTGTGGTCGGACAACCCGGCGCAGTTCGTGATCAGCGCGATGGCCCCGGCCGAGGTCCAGTCGATCATCGTCGACGAGGAGAAGCACTCGATGGACCTGGCGGTGGCCGAGGACCGGCTCGCCCAGGCCATCGGCAAGGGCGGCCAGAACGTGCGTCTGGCCAGCCGCATGACCGGCTGGCAGCTCAACGTGATGACCGCCGACCAGGTGCAGGCCAAGAGCGAGGCCGAGCAGGCCGCCGCGCGGGAACTGTTCCAGGCCAAGCTCGAGGTCGACGAGGAGATCGCCGGGATCCTGGTGGCCGAGGGCTTCAGCACGGTCGAGGAGATCGCCTACGTGCCGGTCGGCGAGCTGCTGGCGGTGGAGGGCTTCGACGAGGACATCGTCGAGGAACTGCGCGCCCGCGCCCGCGACGCCCTGCTCAACGAGGCGCTGGCCGCCGAGGAGCAGCTGGAGGAACACCAGCCGGCCGAGGACCTGCTGTCGCTGCCGGGCATGGACGAGGCCACCGCCTACGTGCTGGCCTCGCGCGGGGTGCGTACCCGCGAGGACCTGGCGGAGCTGGCGGTCGACGAGATCGTCGACATCGAGGACATGGACGAGGAGCGGGCCGCGGCCCTGATCATGGAGGCGCGCCGGCACTGGTTCGAATGACCGGGCCGCGACGCGCTAGAATCGCCACCCTCATCCCCAGGCCGGGCCTTCCCATGAACGCCTGAAAATCCCCGGAAGCGCGCGAGCGCCCGGTTCGCAGAACCGAGAAAACGGAACCCGAATGTCGCAGCAAACCACCATCCGCAAGCTGGCCGAGCTGGTCAACACCCCGGTCGAGAAGCTGATCGAGCAGCTGGCCGAGGCCGGCATGAAGTTCGACGACCCCGACCAGGTCGTGACCAGCACCGAGAAAGTGAAGCTGCTCGGCTTCCTGCGGCGCACGCACGGCAAGGGCGACAAGGCCGACGATCCGGTCGCCGCGCCGAAGAAGATCACCCTGAGCCGGCGCAAGGTCCAGGAGCTGACGGTCGGCGGCGGACGGACCCGCAGCACGGTCAACGTCGAGGTCCGGCAGAAGCGCACCTACATCAAGCCGACCGAGGCCGAGGCCCGGGTCGAGGCCGGGCTGCGCGCCGACCAGGCCGCGGCCGCGACCGACCCCGAGCGCGAGGAGATCCTGCGCAAGCTCGAGGAATCGCGCCAGCGCAACCTCGAGGAACAGCGCCAGCTGGCCGACGCCGACCGGCGCCGGGCCGAGGAGGCCGCCGCCGCGCAGCTGCGCGCCGCCGAGGAGGAGGCCGCGCGCCTGCGCGCCGAGGTCGAGGCCGCGCAGCTGCTCGAGCGGGAGGAGCGGGCCGCCAAGGGCCACCACGGCCACCACAAGCCGGCCCCGCCCAAGGTCGAGGACAAGGGCCACAAGCCCGGGCACAAGCCGCATCGCGGCTCGCACGCCATGGTCGCCAGCGTCGAGGACGACGAGAGCACCGCGCGCTTCGCCGGCCAGCTGCACCTGTCGGCCTCCGAGCGCGCGCGCCGCTCCAGCGCGCGCGGCCGCGCCAAGCCGCGCCGGCAGGCCGGGCAGGCGCGCTCGGGCACCGGCTTCACCCGCCCGACCGCGCCGGTGGTGCGCGACGTGGCGATCGGCGAGGCGATCACCGTCGGCGACCTGGCGCAGAAGATGGCGCTCAAGGGCGGCGAGGTGGTCAAGGCGCTGATGAAGATGGGGGTCATGGCCACCATCACCCAGAGCATCGACCACGACACCGCGGTGCTGGTCACCGAGGAGCTGGGCCACCGCCCGGTCCGCGCCGACGCCGACGACGCCGAGTCCGAGCTGCTGGCCCACGTCGAGCAGCCGCAGGGCGAGCAGGCGCCGCGGCCGCCGGTGGTCACCATCATGGGCCACGTCGACCACGGCAAGACCTCGCTGCTGGACTACATCCGCCGCACCAAGGTCGCCTCGGGCGAGGCCGGCGGCATCACCCAGCACATCGGCGCCTACCACGTCGAGACCGGCAACGGCACCATCAGCTTCCTGGACACGCCGGGCCACGCCGCCTTCACCTCGATGCGCGCGCGCGGCGCCAGGCTCACCGACATCGTGGTGCTGGTGGTCGCGGCCGACGACGGCGTGATGCCGCAGACGGTCGAGGCGATCCAGCACGCGCGCGCCGCGGGCGTGCCGCTGATCGTGGCGATCAACAAGATCGACAAGTCCGACGCCGACCCGTCGCGGGTCAAGAACGACCTGCTCGGCCAGGACGTGGTCGCCGAGGAGTTCGGCGGCGACGTGCAGATGGTCGAGCTCTCGGCGATGACCGGGCAGGGCGTGGACGCGCTGCTGGACGCGGTCAGCCTGCAGGCCGAGGTGCTCGAGCTCAAGGCGGTGCCCGGCGGCCGCGCCACCGGCGTGGTGATCGAGTCCTCGCTGGACAAGGGCCGCGGCCCGGTCGCGACCGTGCTGGTCCAGCAGGGCCGGCTGAAGAAGGGCGACTACCTGGTCTGCGGGGTCGAGTACGGGCGCGTGCGCGCGCTGTTCGACGAGACCGGGTCGCAGGTGGCCGATGCCGGCCCCTCGATCCCGGTGCAGGTGCTGGGCCTGTCGGGCGTGCCCGACGCCGGCGACGACTTCGTCGTGGTCGAGGACGAGCGGCTGGCCAAGGACGTGGCCGAGCAGCGCGACGCCAAGCGCCGCGAGACCCGCCTGGTCAGCCAGGCCGGCAACCGCATGGAGGACATCATGGCCCAGATGGGCCAGGGCGAGGGCCAGGCCACGCTCAACCTGGTGGTCAAGGCCGACGTGCAGGGTTCGGTGCAGGCGCTGCGCGAGGCGCTGACCGGCCTGTCGAACGAGCAGATCCGGATCAACGTGATCGGCTCGGGCGTGGGCGGCATCACCGAGTCCGACGCCCAGCTCGCCTCCACCTCCAAGGCCACGATCATCGGCTTCAACGTCCGCGCCGACGCCTCCGCGCGCCGCGTGATCGAGACCAACGGCGTCGACCTGCGCTACTTCTCGATCATCTACGACGTGATCGACCAGGTGAAGCAGATCGCCTCCGGCGTGCTCGGCACCGAGATCCGCGAGGAGATCATCGGCACCGCCGAGGTCCGCGAGGTGTTCCGCAGCTCCAAGTTCGGCGCGGTCGCCGGCTGCATGGTGGTCGAGGGCGTGGTCAAGCGCCACAAGCCGATCCGCGTGCTGCGCGACAACACCGTGATCTTCGAGGGCGAACTGGAGTCGCTGCGCCGCTTCAAGGAGAACGTCGACGAGGTGCGGGTCAACACCGAGTGCGGCATCGGCGTGAAGCAGTACAACGACGTCAAGCCGGGCGACCAGATCGAATGCTTCGAGCGGATCGAGGTGCAGCGGACGCTGTAA
>JBKHXI010000035.1:0-2683 GCA_046566095.1 Gammaproteobacteria bacterium
AGCTGAAGTTGCCCAGCATCTCGAAGAAGGTGTGGTGGCGCGCGGTGTAGCCGACCTGGTCGAGGTCGTTGTGCTTGCCGCCGGCGCGCACGCAGCGCTGGCTGGAGGCGGCGCGGGTGTAGCTGCGCTTCTCCGCGCCCAGGAACACGTCCTTGAACTGGACCATGCCGGCATTGGTGAACAGCAGGGTCGGGTCGTTGCCCGGCACCAGCGGGCTGGACGGGACCACGGCATGGCCGCGCTCCCGGAAGAACTCCAGGAACTGGCGGCGGATCGCGTTGCTGTCGGGGCGGCTGCGGTCGGTCATCGGGCGGGGCTGGCGGATGGGCTGGCGGGCGCGGGCCGCCTCCGCTTCCACAGCATGTGGATTCGGAAGCGTCCAGGCAACGGGGGACGAAAGCCTAGCAGGCTATCGGCGGCGCTGCGCGCGGGCATGGCGGCGCGTGGCGCGGTTCGCGCCGCGGGTCGCGGGTTCCAGGTCCCGGTCCCAGGTCGCAGACCCGACGCGGCAGCCGTGCGCCGGGCCGCGATCGTCGACACCCGCGACCGCCGTCGCGGCTCAGTCCTCGCGCACGTCGAGCCCGTCGAGCGCCGAAGCCACCTGGTCGCTGCTGAAACCGCGCCGGTACAGCAGCTCCGCTGCCTTGCGCCGCAGCGCCGGCTGGCCCTGCAGGTCGCCCACGCGCCGGCATACCAGTGCGCGGGCATTCTCCCGCCAGTCGATCGCGCAGGCGGCCAGCGCCCGGGACACCTCGGTCTCGCCGAGCCCGTGGGTCGCCAGCTCGGCCCGGATCCGGACCGGCCCGTAACCGGCGCCGGCACGGCTGCGGACCAGGCTTTCGGCGAAGCGGGCGTCGTCCTGCCAGCCCTCGCCGGCCAGCTGCGCCACCGCGGCCTCCGCCTCCTGCGGCGCGACGCCGCGGGCGGCCAGCTTGCGCAGCAGCTCCAGGCGGGAATGCTCGCGACGGCTCAGCAGACCGATCGCGCGCTGCAGCGCGCTCGGCTGGCGGGCCTGGCGCGACCCGCGCGGCCCGGACCGGCGCTGGCCGGAACGGTCCGCGGAGGTCATCGCCGATGCCTGCAGCCCGTGCGGACCGGCCGGGCTCAATCCTCGTCGGCCCCGTCGGCGTCCTGGTCGCCGGCGGCCGCCACCGGGACCAGCTTCTCGCGCAGGGCAGCCTCGATCCGCGCGGCCATCTCCGGGTTGTCCTTGAGGAACTGGCGGGCGTTCTCCTTGCCCTGGCCGATGCGCTCGTCGAAGGCGCTGTACCAGGCGCCGGACTTCTCGACCAGCCTGGCGTCCACGCCCAGCTCCAGCAGCTCGCCCTCGCGGGAGATGCCCTCGCCGTACAGGATCTCGGTGACGACCTGCTTGAACGGCGGCGCCATCTTGTTCTTGACCACCTTGATCCGGGTCTGGTTGCCGATGATCTCGTCGCCGCGCTTGACCGCGCCGATGCGACGGATGTCCAGGCGCACCGAGGCGTAGAACTTCAGCGCGTTGCCGCCGGTGGTGGTCTCCGGGCTCTGGCCCGGCATCATGATCCCGATCTTCATGCGCAGCTGGTTGATGAAGATCACCATGCAGTTGCTGCGCTTGATGTTGCCGGTGAGCTTGCGCAGCGCCTGGCTCATCAGACGCGCCTGCAGGCCGGGCAGCTGGTCGCCCATCTCGCCCTCGATCTCGGCGCGCGGGGTGAGCGCGGCCACCGAGTCGATCACCACCATGTCCACCGCGTTGGAGCGCACCAGCATGTCGGCGATCTCCAGCGCCTGCTCGCCGGTGTCCGGCTGGCTGAGCAGCAGGTCGTCGATGTTGACGCCCAGCTTCTGCGCGTAGATCGGGTCGAGCGCGTGCTCGGCGTCGATGAAGGCGGCAGTGCCGCCGGCCTTCTGGCACTGGGCGATGGTCTGCAGGGTCAGGGTGGTCTTGCCGGAGGACTCCGGCCCGTAGACCTCGACCACCCGCCCCTTCGGCAGGCCGCCGATGCCGAGCGCGGCATCGAGCATCAGCGAGCCGGTGCCGATCACCTCCGCGGCCTCGACCGCGCGGTCGCCCATGCGCATCACCGAACCCTTGCCGAACTGCTTCTCGATCTGGCCCAGGGCCGCGGAAAGGGCGCGCTTCTTGTTTTCGTCCATGGTGCTGTCCTCGGAGGTTGTCGGATGGCTTGGAGGGGAATCTAGCGGCGCGGCATCGCAGGGGTTGAGACGCGACGGCCACGGCATGAGGATGCGCCCGGCGCCCGGTCGGCGGCAGCGGGATTCGCCCCGTCGGCGTGTCGGAAAACACCGCACCGGCCGCCGCGGCATGCGGGCACGGCGGGGCGGCCGGTCACCGGTTCGGCCTCACCAGGCCGCAGTACAGGCCCTCGATCGCGAAGTCCTGGCCGGGCCGGACCTCGATCGGCGCATGGTCCGGGTTGCGCGGCAGCAGCCGGATCCGGTCGCGGCCGATCTTCAGCAGCTTGACCGTGACCTCGTCCTCGATCCGCGCCACCACGATCTGCCCCGAACGCGCGTCGCGGGTGCGGTGCACGCCGATCAGGTCGCCCTCGAAGATGCCCTCGTCGCGCATCGAATCGCCCTTGACCCGCAGCAGGTAGTCGGGCGCGGGCGAGAACAGCACGCGGTCGAGCAGCACGTAGTCGTCGGTCGCCGGGTCGGCACCGGCGCCGATCGG
>JBKHXI010000036.1:0-4828 GCA_046566095.1 Gammaproteobacteria bacterium
GCGCGGTAGCCGAGCAGGGTCACGCTCAGGCCGACGAAGGCGCCGCCGGCGGCGATGATCGGCAGCGAGCGCGCGCCGAGCTTGTAGATCTCGCGCACCAGCTCGCGCCAGAAGTCGGCGGTCGGCCGCGAGGCGCGCAGCACCGCAAACGCGAACAGCCCGGCCTGGCCGAGCGCGCGGGTGGCCTGCACGAACGGCATCAGGCCGCCTCCGCCGCGTCGCGCGGGCGTGCGTCGAAGGGAATGGGTCCGTCGGCCTGGCCGTCGAGGAACTGGCGCAGCAATGGGTCGTCGCTGGCCTGCAGCGCCGCCGGTTCGCCGTCGAACACGATCCGGCCGTCGGCGATCACCACCGCGTGGTCGGACACCGGCAGGGTCTCGTGCACATGGTGGGTGACCACGATGCTGGTCAGTCCCAGGGTGTCGGTCAGGCGCCGGATCAGCGCCATGATCACGCCGCTGGCGATCGGGTCCAGCCCGGTCAGCGGTTCGTCGTAGAGCATCAGCGGCGGGTCCAGCGCCAGCGCCCGGGCGAAGGCCACGCGCCGGGCCATGCCGCCGGACAGTTCGCGCGGGTAGAGGTCGGCGGCGGCCGCAAGGCCCACGGCGTGCAGCTTCATCGCCACCAGCCGCTGCAGCACCGGCGCCGGCAGGTCGGTGTGCGCGCGCAGCGGCAGGGCGATGTTCTCGGCCGCGGTCAGGTCGGTCAGCAGGCCGTTGCCCTGCAGCAGCACACCGATCGACCTGCGCAGCGCCAGCAGCTCGCGCTGGCGCCGGGGCACCGGCTGGCCGAGCACCTCGACCGTGCCCGCGGCCGGCGCCAGTTCCCCGGTCAGGGCGGCGAGCAGGGTCGACTTGCCGCTGCCGGAGGGGCCGAGCACCGCGGTGACGCCGCCGCGCGGGACCGCCAGGTCGAGGTCGCGCAGCACGGTGCGCCCGCCGCGTTCGAGGCGGACGCCGGACAGGCGGACGATGGGATCGGCAACGGGCATCGGATCGGGTCGGGGGGCGGAAGCGGGCGGGAAGCGATGGCGCGGCGGCTATTCTGCGCGACATCGGCGTCGGCTGCCGGCGCGCGGGTGGGTACGGCGCGGATGCGCGGGGCACAGGCGCGGGTCGGGGCTGAAGCCCCTCCTACAGCGGTCGCATGGGCGGGCAGCTTCCTGCGGAGGGGCTGAATGCCGCGGGAAGCGCGACTGCCGCGCGCGCACCGCCCGGACCGCAGCTGGCCGCGGTCACCACTCGTAGAGCTTGAAGTAGACCGGCGAGACCGGGCCCTCGCCCTTGCTCGAGTCCAGCCGGCCGTCGCCGTTGCTGTCGATCAGGTAATAGGTCGGCCCGCGCGCCGGCACCACCTTGACCATGCGCAGCTGGCCGGCGACGCGGTACTCGCTGATCACGTCGCCGTTGGCCTCGGTGCGCACCGTCTCGACCGCGTCGGCGGGGATCTCCGGGGCCAGGGCGTCGGTGGTGACGCAGGCGCCCAGCGCCAGGCCCAGCAGCGGCGCCAGGCAGGTACGTAGGGTCATGGCGGCGATCTCCCGGGAGCCTGCCGGCAGTATGCCCCCGGCGGCGCGATGCCGCCGTGCAGGCGGCCGGCCCAGGACCGGAAAGCCGCCTGCGGCGCGTGCGAGCGCTGCCCGGATCGCGGGCAAGGCCCGCTCCTACGGATGCGAGCAGATCGCACAACTGCGGCGCGTCGACCATCGGCCGCATGCGTACCTGCGCAGCCGTAGGAGCGCCCCTTGGGCGCTATCCAGGCGGTCTGCGGCCATGCCGCATCGCGGGCAGGGCCCGCTGCTGCGCGGAGGTCCGGAGCCCTGCGCCGGCGGCCGGTGCCGGTGGAGACCGCTTAGAATCGACCGATGCCGCGTCTCGTGCTGATCGACGGATCCTCCTACCTCTACCGCGCCTTCCACGCGCTGCCGCCGCTGAGCAACGACGCCGGCGAGCCGACCGGGGCCCTGTTCGGCGTGGTCAACATGCTGCGCGCCACGCTCAAGGAGCGGCCCGAATGCGTGGCCTTCGTGCTCGACGCTTCCGGCCCGACCTTCCGCGACGCGCTCGACCCCGAATACAAGGCCACCCGCCCGCCGATGCCCGACGAGCTGCGCGCCCAGGTCGAGCCGATGTGCGCGATCGTCGAGGCGCTGGGCATGCCGATCCTGCGGGTGGAGGGGGTGGAGGCCGACGACGTGATCGGCACCCTCGCGCTGCAGGCCGCGGCCGACGGGGTCGAGGTGACGGTCTCCACCAGCGACAAGGACATGGCCCAGCTGGTGCGCGAGGGCGACCCCGGCCGGGTGCTGCTGGTCAACACGATGAGCGGCAGCCGCCTGGACAGCCGCCAGGCGGTGATCGACAAGTTCGGCGTGCCGCCGGAGCGGATCGTCGACTTCCTGGCCCTGGTCGGCGACAAGGTCGACAACATCCCGGGCGTGGACAAGTGCGGACCGAAGACCGCCGCCAAGTGGCTGGGCGAGCACGGCGACCTGGACGGGGTGATCGCCAACGCGGCCGCGGTCGGCGGCAAGCTCGGCGAGAACCTGCGCGCGGTGCTGCAGCGGCTGCCGCTGAACCGGCAGCTGGCGACGATCCGCACCGACCTGCCGCTCGACCGCCGCCACGACCAGCTGGCCCTGCGCGCGCCCGATGTGGAGGCCCTGCGCCGCCTGTACGCGCGCTACGGCTTCCGCCAGGCGCTGCGCGAACTGCAGGGCGGCGACGGCGAGGACCCCGGCGCCGCGGAAGCGGCCGCCGCCGGAGCCGGCATGCGCAACACCCCGGCCGGCTACGCGAAGGCCGCCGGCCAGCCGGCGCCCGCGGTGGACGCCGCGCTCGCCGGCCCGGGCGAATACCAGACGGTGCTGGATCCGGACGCGCTGGCGGCCTGGATCGCGCGCCTGCGCGCCGCCGACGCCTTCGCCTTCGACACCGAGACCGACTCGCTCGACCCGATGCGCGCCAACCTGGTCGGCCTGAGCCTGAGCGTGGAACCGGGGCGGGCCTGCTACATCCCGGTCGGCCACGCCTATCCGGGCGCGCCGGCGCAGCTCGGCCGCGAGGCGGTGCTCGAGGCGCTGCGGCCGCTGCTGGAGGACGCCGGCAAGCCGAAGATCGGCCAGCACGGCAAGTACGACCTCCACGTGCTGCGCCGGCACGGGGTCGACGTGGCCGGCTACGCCGACGACACCATGCTCGAGAGCTTCGTGCTCAACGCCACCGCCACCCGCCACGACATGGACTCGCTGGCGCAGCGCTACCTGGGCTACGCCACGGTCAAGTACGCCGACGTCGCCGGCAAGGGCGCCAAGTCCATCTCCTTCGACCAGGTCGCGCTCGACGACGCCACCCGCTACGCCGCCGAGGACGCCGACGTCACCCTGCGCCTGTGGCGGCTGCTCAAGCCGCGGCTGGCGGAGGAGGGCCTGGTCACCGTCTACGAGACCCTCGAGCGGCCCCTGCCCGCCGTGCTGGCCGAGATGGAGCGGGCCGGCGTCCGCGTCGACCCCGACCGCCTGCGCCGCCTGTCCTCGGAGTTCGGCCTGCGCATGGCCGAGCTGGAGCAGCGCGCCCACCAGCTGGCCGGCCGCCCGTTCAACGTCGGCTCGCCGCGCCAGATCGGCGAGATCCTGTTCGGCGACATGGCCCTGCCCGGCGGCCGCAAGACCGCCTCGGGCCAGTGGGGCACCGAGGCCAGCGTGCTGGAGGAGCTGGCCCTGACCCACGAGCTGCCGCGGGTGCTGCTGGACTGGCGCCAGCTCTCCAAGCTCAAGGGCACCTACACCGACGCCCTGGTCGAGGCCATGGACCCGGCCACCGACCGCATCCACACCTCCTACCAGCTGGCCGCCGCCTCCACCGGCCGCCTCGCCAGCTCCGACCCCAACCTGCAGAACATCCCGATCCGCACCGAGACCGGGCGCCAGATTCGCCAGGCCTTCATCCCCGCCGACGGCCATGTGCTGATCAGCGCCGACTACAGCCAGATCGAGCTGCGCCTGCTGGCCCACATCGGCGACATCCCCGAGCTGAAGCGCGCCTTCGCCGCCGGGCTGGACATCCACGCCGCCACCGCCAGCGAGATGTTCAACGTGCCGCTGGCCGAGATGGACCCCGAGACGCGCCGCCGCGCCAAGGCCATCAACTTCGGCATCGTCTACGGCATCTCGGCCTTCGGCCTGGCCAACCAGCTGGGCATCGACCAGGGCGAGGCCGGGGCCTACATCCGCACCTATTTCGAGCGCTTCCCCTGCATCCGCGCCTATATGGACGCGATGGAGGCGCGGGTGCGCGAGACCGGCCGGGTCGAGACCCTGTTCGGGCGCCGCATCCACATCCCCGCCATCCTGTCCAAGTCCGCCGCCGAGCGGGCCTTCGGCGAGCGCGCGGCCATCAACGCCCCGATCCAGGGGGCGGCGGCGGACATCATCCGCCGGGCCATGGTGCGGATGCCGGGGGCGCTGGAGGCGGCCGGGCTGTCAGGGGTGAAGATGCTGCTGCAGGTGCACGACGAACTGGTGTTCGAGGCGCCGGAGGGTCAGGCGGAGGCGGCGATCGCGGTGATCCGCCGGGTGATGGAGGGGGCGGCGGCGCCGGCCGTGGCGCTGAGCGTGCCGCTGGTGGTGGATGCGCGGGCGGCGGGGAACTGGGACGAGGCGCATTAGGGGGGCGTGCATTGGAGTCCCACTGTATTGATCTCGGAGGCTCTGAGTGCCGAATCGCCCGAGTTCTCGCCGTCAGGCTTCGATGGCGAGCTGGGCGGCGATCTGAGCCGCAAGGGCAACCTGGATCTCACTATACAGATCTACGTTGGTACCTTCCGCATC
>JBKHXI010000037.1:0-7518 GCA_046566095.1 Gammaproteobacteria bacterium
CCAGTTCGTTCTCCAGCGCGGCGATGTCCGCCTGCGGCCTGGCCCGCGCCGCCTTGCCGCGGGCGCGCCCGCCGGTCGGCAGCTTGCCGGACGCCAGCTGCTGCACCCGGTGCTCGACCTCGCGCACCGACCAGCCGTGCTGCACCGCCTGCCGGGCCAGCGCCACCGCGGCCGCCGGCGCCAGCGTCAGCAGCGCCCGCGCATGGCCCATCTCCAGCGCGCGGGTCTCCACCAGCACCCGGATGTCGGCCGGCAGCTCCAGCAGCCGCAGCAGGTTGGAGACCGCCGCGCGCGAGCGCCCGACCGCGCTGGCGGCCTGGGCGTGGGTGAGGTCGAACTCCTCGATCAGCCGGTGCAGGGCCTGCGCTTCCTCCAGCGGGTTGAGGTCCTCGCGCTGGATGTTCTCGATCAGCGCCATCGCCACCACCGCGTGGTCGTCGACCGCGCGCACCACCGCCGGGATCTCGGCCAGCCCGGCCTGGCGCGAGGCGCGCCAGCGGCGCTCGCCGGCGATGATCTCGTAGCGCATGCCGGCGCCGTCGCTGCCGACCTCGCGCACCACGATCGGCTGGATCACGCCCTGGGCCTTGATCGACTCGGCCAGTTCGTCGAGCTTGGCCGGATCCATCCCGGTGCGCGGCTGGAACCGGCCCGGCTGCAGCCGGTCCACCGGCAGCCGCAGCAGGGCCTCGCCCGGCTGCGGCTGCAGCGATGCGGCCTCCGCCGCGCCCTTCGGGCCGAGCAGGGCCTCCAGGCCGCGGCCGAGGCCGCGCTTCTTCGCCGTCGACGGCTTGGCGCTCATGGGTTCGCGGTCTCCGTCGGGCGCGGCGCCAGGGCGGCGGCCGCACGTTCGCGGTTGCGGCGCAGCAGCTCCCCCGCCAGGCCCAGGTAGGCGACCCCGCCGCGGCTGGCGGGGTCGTAGCGCAGGATGCTCTGGCCGTGGCTGGGCGCCTCGGCCAGGCGCACGTTGCGCGGGATGATGGTGCGGAACACCTGCTCGCCGAAGTGGCCGGTCAGTTCCGCCGAGACCGCGTTGGCCAGGTTGTTGCGCACGTCGAACATGGTGCGCAGCACGCCCTCGATCTCCAGCCCCGGGTTCAGGCGCGCGGTCAGCGCCTGGATGGTCTCCAGCAGCGCCGACAGGCCCTCCAGCGCGTAGTACTCGCACTGCATCGGCACCAGCACGCTGTCGGCGGCGGTCAGCGCGTTGAGCGTCAGCAGCGACAGCGAGGGCGGGCAGTCGACCACGATGAAGTCGTAGCGCGCGCGCAGCGGTTCGAGCGCGCGCTTGAGCCGCTGCTCGCGGCCGTCCGCATCCATCAGCTCGATCTCGGCCGCGGTCAGGTCGATGTTGCCGGGCAGCAGGTCGTAGCCCTCGGGAGTGGCGACGATGGCGTCGCCGGCCTGCGCCTCCTCCAGCAGCACGTCGATGCTGGAGGCCGACAGCTCGCGCTTGTCCACGCCGCTGCCCATGGTCGCGTTGCCCTGCGGGTCCAGGTCGACCAGCAGCACCCGGGTCGGCGTGCGCGCCAGCGCCGCGGCCAGGTTGACCGCGGTGGTGGTCTTGCCGACTCCGCCCTTCTGGTTGGCGATGGCGATGATCCGGGCGGTCACGCGACTCCCCTGCTCGACGGACCCGGCGCGCGGGCCGGCTGCCGATTATGCGTTATCGCGGGCCGGGGGGCCGCGATAACTTCCGCCGTTGGAGCGGCGCCAGCGCCGCTCAACGCCGGACAGGGCACTGGGGTGCCTGCGCGCACCGCGCCTGCGGGCGCCCACCATGGCGAGGTAGGGGCGCGGGGTCGCGCAGGGAGCGGCACCCTGCAACGGCTCGGGTTCCTATGCGCGTTCGACGACCACAAGATGGCGCTCGCCGTCGGCGCATGGCACGGCCAGCGGCTGTACCGACGCCACCCGCCAGGTCTCCGGCAGCGCCGCCAGTTCCTCGTCCGGGCGCTGGCCCTTCATCGCCAGCAGGCGGCCGCCGGGGGCGAGCAGGTGGCCGCCGAGTTCCAGGATCCGCGGGAGCGTCGCCAGCGCGCGCGCGGTGATCGCGTCGAAGCGGCCGGGCGCGTCGTACGCCTCGATCCGGCTCTCGACCACCCGCACGTTGTCCAGCCCGAGCACGCGTACCGCCTCGCGCAGGAACCGCGCCTTCTTGCCGTTGCTCTCCACCAGCGTCACCTGCAGGCCGGGCAGGGCGATCGCCAGCGGGATCCCGGGCAGGCCCGGGCCGGTGCCCAGGTCGGCCAGCCGGCCGCCGCGCGCGGCCAGCGGCGCCAGCTGCGGCGCCAGCGCGAGCGAATCGAGCAGGTGCCGGCCCACCATCTGCGCGGGGTCGCGGACCGCAGTCAGGTTGTAGGTTCGGTTCCAGCGCGCCAGCAGGTCGCGGTAGGCGAGCAGTCGCGGCGCGAGCGCCGGGTCGAGCCCGAGCGTAGCCAGGCCGTCCTGGAGCGCGGCGGGAGCGGCGGATTCGGAAGCGGCATCCATCCGCGCATTGTAGGAGGGGCTTCAGCCCCGACCCTCCGCACCCGGATACATGATCCTCTAGCAGAGCGGGGTCGGGGCGAAGCCCCTCCTACAGGGGGCGCCAGGCCAGGGCGGCGCGGTAGCCGGGCTGCGGGGACCATTCGCGCAACTGCCAGTGCGCGGGCGTGCCGAGCGCAGGATCGCATTCGGCCAGCACCAGCGCCCCCGCGCGCTCGGCGAACCGCAGCCGCTGCAGCCCGAACGCCAGGCCGCGGCCGTGCGCCTTGAGCACCGCTTCCTTCGCGCACCACAGGCGCAGGAAGGCGCGCGCGCGGTCCGGCTCCGGCAGCGCCGCCAGCCAGTCCGCTTCCGCCGGGGCGAAGAAGCGGCGGGCCAGCGCGAGCGCGCGCGGCCGCGGACGTTCGCGTTCCAGGTCCACCCCCAGCGTCACCCCGCGGCCGAAGGCCAGCAGCAGCCGCTCGCCGCTGTGGCTCCAGCCGGCGTCGCAGCCGGCGGCCGCGCCGCCGAGCCGCGGCCGACCGTGGGCATCGCGCCGCAGGGGCACCGCCGCCGGCGCGCAGCCCAGCAGCGGCCCCAGCCATGCCCGGGCCTGGACCTCGGCGGACCAGCCCGCGGCATGGTCGCGCCAGGCGCAGCGCAGCCGCGCCGGCAACCCGGGGCAGTCCTGGAAAGCCGCTGCGGTGGACGCGTCGCGGTCGCGCATCGGGCCAGCGTAAAGTACCCGGCGGGGCAGCGGCGCCGGATCGCCGCGGGAGGACAGCGCATGTCGGCAGTGGTCGGACAGGCCGGGGGCGCGGTCCGGGCGCCGCTGGTCGCCGGGCCGCCCGGGCGCATCCTGGCGGTCGTCGACGGCCGGCCGGTGCCGCTGGCGGCGTTCCTGCGCCAGGTACGCGGGGTCGCCGGGTCGCTGCCGCCGGGCCGCAACGCGGTCAACCTGTGCGAGGACCGTTACCGTTTCCTGGTCGCGTTCTGCGCGGTGGCGATGCGCGGGCAGGCGACCCTGCTGCCGGCCTCGCGCGCCGCGGCCGCGATCGACGATGCGCTGGCCATGGATCCGGACGCCTATTGCCTGGGCGACGCCGCGCTCGCCGCACCGCCGCCGCGCTACCGGCGGCTGCCGCGCGCGCTGCCGGAACGCGAGGGCCCGCCGCCGGCGGTGGACGACGGCGCGCTCGCCGCGATCGGCTTCACCTCCGGCAGCAGCGGCCGCCCCAGCGCCCACCGCAAGACCTGGGGCGGGTTCCGCGTCAGCAACGCCCAGAACCTGGCGGCGCTGGCCGACCTGTGGCCGGCCGGCGCCAGCCCGGCGATCGTCGCCACCGTGCCCCCGCAGCACATGTACGGCATGGAGATGAGCGTGCTGCTGCCGCTGCTGGGCGGTGCCGCGGTGCATGCCGCACGGCCGCTGCTGCCGCTGGACGTGGCCGCCTGCCTGGAACAGGCCGCGCAACCGCGGCTGCTGGTCACCACGCCCGTGCACCTGCGCGCCCTGCTCGGCTCCGGGGTCGGCCTGCCGCCGCTGGCGGGCATCGTCTCGGCCACCGCGCCGCTGCCGCAGGAGTCGGCCGCGCGCGCCGAGGACCGCTACGGCTGCCAGGTGCGCGAGCTGTTCGGCGCGACCGAGACCTGCGTGCTGGCGCAACGCCGCACCGCGCGCGACCGGGCCTGGAGCGCCTACCCCGGGGTCCGCCTGCAGCCGCAGCCGGACGGGACCCGGGTGCGGGCCGCGCACCTGGCCGGGCCGGTGCTGCTGGCCGACCTGGTGGCGCCGCTGGACGAAGGCCGCTTCCTGCTGTGCGGCCGCAACGCCGACCTGCTGGAGATCGCCGGCAAGCGCGCCTCGCTCGGCGACCTGACCCGGCGGCTGCTGGCCATCGAGGGGGTCCGGGACGCGGTGGTGTTCCAGCTGGGCGAGGACGGCGACCCGGTCCGCCGGATCGCGGCCCTGGCGGTCGCCCCGGGCCTGGAGGCGGGCGCGATCCTCGCGGCGCTGCGGACCTGCTGCGACCCGGTGTTCCTGCCGCGGCGGCTGCGGCTGGTGCCGGCCCTGCCCCGCAACGAGACCGGCAAGCTACCCCGGCAGGCCCTGCTGGATCTGCTGGACGGACCCGAATAGCGCGCCTGTGGCCTGGTCATGTTGCTGAACCAATCCTGAGCGCATCCTCACGCCACTGAACCAGACCTAACGTTTTCATCACATCCCTGTGGGGAGACTGGCCGCCAGCCCCCGCCCGGGGAGCTATGGGAACCCATCACAAGGAGTCTGGCGCATGAACATCATCATCTGGTTGATCGTGGGCGGCATCGTCGGCTGGCTGGCCAGCCTGATCATGAAGACCGATGCCCAGCAGGGCATCATCCTGAACGTCGTGGTCGGCATCGTCGGCGCGTTCATCGGCGGCTGGCTGATCGGTCCGCTGCTCGGCGCCGGTTCGATCAACGACGGGTTCAGCATCATGAGCTTCATCGTGTCGCTGCTCGGCGCGATCATCCTGCTCGCGATCGTCAACCTGTTCCGCCGCGGCCGCGTGCGCTGAGTCGCCACGTCGCATCCGGTCGTCGCGACCGGCTCCGCGAAGCCCGGCCTGTGCCGGGCTTCGCTCGTTCCGGGGCTGCGCAGCCGCCGCGCGCTCAGGCGTCGAGGTCGATCCAGACCGGCGTGTGGTCGCTCGGGCGCTCCCAGCCGCGCGGTTCCAGGTCGATTCCGGCGGCGCGGCAGCGGTCGCGCAGCGCCGCGCCGACCAGCACCAGGTCGATGCGCAGGCCCCAGCCGCGCCGGAACGCGGCCAGCCGGTAGTCCCACCAGCTGTAGTAGCCGCCCTCGTCGTGGTGCAGGCGGAACCCGTCGTGCAGGCCCAGTTCGAGCAGCGCGGCCAGCGCCTCGCGTTCCGGCGTCGAGCACAGGATCTTCTCGTGCCAGCGCTTCGGGTCGTGGACGTCGCGGTCGTCGGGGGCGATGTTGAAGTCGCCGAGCACGACCAGTTGCGGGTGGTCGCGCAGTTCCCGCGCCAGCCACGCGCGCACCGCCGCCAGCCAGCGCAGCTTGTAGGCGAACTTCTCGCTGCCCACCGCCTCGCCGTTGACCACGTACAGGTTGACGATCCGCACGCCGCCCACGCCGGCGGCGATCACCCGCTTCTGCGGATCCTCGAAGCCGGGGATCGCGGTGAGGCATTCGCCGGCGAACGGCGTGCGGCTGAGCAGGGCCACGCCGTTGTAGGTCTTCTGCCCGCAGAAGGCGCTGTGGTAGCCGGCCTCCAGCAGCGCCTGGCGCGGGAAGCGGTCGTCCTCGAGCTTGGTCTCCTGCAGGGCCACCACGTCCGGCGCGGCCTGCTCCAGCCAGCGCAGCAGGTGCGGCAGGCGCACGTTGAGCGAGTTGACGTTCCAGCTGGCGATCCTCATGGGGCGCAGTGTAGCGGCCGCGCCGTCCGCGCCCGCACTGCGCCGCCGGCTGCCGAGCCGGATCCGGGTTCCGTCCCGCGCACGACGCCCGCCCCCACTGTCGTTCCGAACGAAGTGAGGAACCTGCTTTCCTGCGGAACCTGCCTCCCTGCAGGTCCCGCGCCCCCGGGACGGTCTGTGTGCGGAGGCAGCGCATCCCCACCCGGCACACTAGAATGCGGCCATGCCGATGCGCCCCTACCGCGACACCCTGCCCCGCCTCGGCGAACGCGTGTACGTCGACCCGGCCGCGAGCCTGATCGGTGACGTGGTGCTTGGCGACGACGTCTCGCTGTGGCCGGGCACGGTGGTGCGCGGCGACGTCAACTTCATCCGGATCGGCGCGCGCACCAATGTCCAGGACGGCACCGTGGTCCACGTCAGCCACGACGGCCCGCACGCCAAGCTGGGCGGCTTCGCCACGGTGATCGGCGCCGACGTGACCATCGGCCACAAGGCGATCATCCACGCCTGCCGGATCGAGGACGCGGTGCTGGTCGGGATGGGCGCGATCGTGCTCGACGGCGCGGTGCTGAGGAAACACGCCTTCGTCGGCGCCGGCGCGCTGGTGGCGCCGGGCAAGGAGGTCGGCGCCGGCGAGCTGTGGCTGGGCAACCCCGCGAAGAAAGTGCGGATGCTCTCGGACGCGGAGATCGAGGCGCTGTACTACTCCGCGCAGCACTACGTGCGCCTGAAGGACGACTACCTCGCCGCCGCGAATCCGTAGGAGCGCCCCTTGGGCGCGATTCCCGGGATCCACGGCATCGCGCCCAAGGGGCGCGCCTACGAACCCGTCCATCCGATACGAACCCACCCCGCCCGTAGGAGCGGGCCTTGCCCGCGATGGGCGCCGGGGGCGCGACGCTCAGTCTGCGCTGACCAGGGCCGCGTCGCGTTCGCGCAACTCGGCGTAAATCGCGTCGGTGTCCGGGCGCACGCCGTGCCAGAGCGCGAAGCTCTCGGCCGCCTGCTCGACCAGCATGCCCAGGCCGTCGATCGCGCGATAGGCGCCGGCCGCGCGCGCCCATGCCAGGAAGCCGATCGCGTCGGCGCCGTAGCTCAGGTCGACCGCGGCGCTGCGGAAGCCGACCAGCGATGGCGGCAGCCGCAGCATGTCGCCGTGGCGCACCGCGGCGGTCGCGTTGATCAGCAGCTCGAACTCGCTGAGCGAGCCCAGGTCCTCCCAGTAGCGCGAATGCACCCGCGAGGGCATGCCCATGGCGTCGGCCAGGGCGTCGGCGCGCTCGGGCGTGCGGTTGACCACCACCAGTTCGCCGATGCCCGCGTCCAGCAGCGCCGGTGCGATCCCGCGCGCGGCGCCACCGGCGCCCAGCAGCAGGGTCCGTCGCGAGCGCAGGTCCAGGCCGTGGCGGCCGGTCAGGTCGCGGACCAGGCCGGTGCCGTCGGTGTTGTCGCCGCGCCAGCCGTCGCCGTCGCGGGTCAGGGTGTTGGCCGAGCCGGCGCGCTGCGCCCGCGGCGCCAGCGCGCTGCACAGCGCCGCGGCCTCGACCTTGTAGGGCTGGGTGACGTTGACCCCGCGCCCGCCGGCGCGCGCGAACGAGGCCAGCGCGGCGGCGAAGCCCTCGC
>JBKHXI010000038.1:0-2000 GCA_046566095.1 Gammaproteobacteria bacterium
CTCCCGGCGCGTGCGCTTGCGCGTGCCCAGGCCCTCGGCGTCACCGAACGTCAGCTGCATCGATCATCCTCCCCGGCAGGTTGCGCTATTGTCGCCGGGATTGGGGGAGTTGTTCAGACCTTCCCTAAGCTGTCTAGAAGCGCTTCGCAGGTGCTGCCGCTGTTCGCGCTGTTTGCGATTGCGGGGAAGTAGGGCCTCTCCTACAGTAAGTCATCAAGACGCTGCTGGAGATCCTCCAATCGCATGTCACCCGGGGCGCCGGGCGAAGTTCTCGCTGCAAGGCTCGCAATGGGGTCGCCTTCCTGCCAGCGTTTGGGGTCGGCCGCCTCGCGGTAGGCGTCGCGGAAGGGAGTGCCCTGCCGCGCCAGGTCCACGGCCAGGTCGGTGGCGTACATCGACGGCTCCAGCGCGGCGCGCATGGCGTCGGGCTTCCATTCGAGGTTGCGCAGCAGGTCGGGCAGCAGTTCCAGCGCGCCCAGGCCGCGGCCGAAGGCGTGGAAGATCGCGCCCTTGGTCGCCTGCAGGTCGCGGTGGTAGCCCGACGGGAGCGACAGCAGCTGCTCGATCTCGGTCCGGGCGGCTGCGACGCTGGCGTAACTGGCGCGCATCAGCTCGACCACGTCCGGGTTGCGCTTGTTGGGCATGATCGAACTGCCGGTGGTGTATTCGGCCGGCAGCGCGACGAAGCCGAATTCGGCGCTGGTGAACAGGCTCAGGTCCCAGGCCAGGCGCCGCAGGTCCAGCACCGCCGAGCCGAGCGCCTCGACCGCGGCCAGCTCGAACTTGCCGCGCGACAGCTGGGCGTAGGTGGCGGCGACCTGCAGCCGGCCGAAGCCGAGCGCCTGGGTGGCGTGGTCGCGGTCAAGCGGCAGATTG
This sequence comes from Gammaproteobacteria bacterium, assembly GCA_046566095.1. Taxonomy (GTDB): domain Bacteria; phylum Pseudomonadota; class Gammaproteobacteria; order Xanthomonadales; family Xanthomonadaceae; genus CAMPJU01. The sequence goes on from JBKHXI010000038.1 coordinate 877, forward strand.
ACGCCGTAGCCGGCGGCGCTGCCGAGCGGGTTGGCGTCGATCCAGGCGCGGGTGTCGTCGGCGCGCCGGGCATCGTCGATGAAGGCCTCGGCCCAGCCCGCCCACCACATGCCCAGCGACGACACCACCGCGCGCTGCAGGTGGGTGTAGCCGGGCATCGGGATCCCGGCTTCGGCCGCGGCGCGGTCGAGCGCGACCTGCGCGCACTCGCGGCAGGCCGCCTGCACGCGGGCCAGCCGGTCCTTCAGCCACAGGCGGGTGGCGACCAGCACCTGGTCGTTGCGGCTGCGCCCGGCGTGGATCTTCTTGCCCGCCTCGCCGAGGCGCTCGACCAGGCGCGCCTCGATGGCCGAATGGCCGTCCTCGTAGCGCGCGTCGAGCACGAAGCGGCCGGCGGCGAAGTCGGCGTCCAGCGCCGCCAGTTCGCGGGCGATGCCCGCGTACTCCTCGCCGGTGAGCAGGCCGATGCGCTGCAGGCCCTCGGCGTGCACGCGGCTGGCGGCGATGTCGAAGCGCAGGAACTCGCGGTCGAGCAGCACGTCGTCTCCGGCGCAGAAGCGCTGGATGCGCTCGTCGACGCGGACGCCGGGTTTTTGCCAGAGCAGGTCGGTCATGTGTGTCTCCTGTCGCCCGTAGGAGCGCCCCTTGGGCGCGATGGATTTCGCGAAAAGCCATCGCGGGCAAGGCCCGCTCCTACGTTTCCGGTTGCAGCGGTATGCCGGCGGTTTCGTCGAAGCCGAAGGCGAGGTTGAGGTTCTGCAGGGCCTGGGTGGCGGCGCCCTTGAGCAGGTTGTCTAGGGTGGCCACCACCACCAGGCGGCGGCCGTCCTCGGCGAGGGTGAAGCCGCCGACTTCGGCATGGTGGCGGCCGGCGATCGCGCTGACCCAGGGCGCGGCGTCGAGCACCCGCACCAGCGGCTCGCCGGCATAGCGCTCGCGGTAGCGGGCGGCGACCGCGGCGGTTTCGAGCGGCCGCGCCAGGCGCAGGTTGGCGGTGACCGTCAGGCCGCGGAAATGCGGGGCGACGTGCGGCATGAACTCGACCGCATGCCCGAGCCGCCGCGCGACCTCGCGCTCGTGGACGTGGCCGGCGAGCGCGTACGGCATCAGGTTGTCGCGCAGCT
>JBKHXI010000039.1:0-1529 GCA_046566095.1 Gammaproteobacteria bacterium
TCGATCCTGCCGGCCTGGATCCTTGCGAACAGCTTGTCCTGCATGATCTTCTCCGCGCGCAGCGTGTCGCGCCGGTGCACCAGCCAGACCTTGCGGGCGATGTTGGACAGGTACAGCGCCTCCTCGACCGCGGTGTTGCCGCCGCCGACCACGGCCACGTCCTGGTCCTTGTAGAAGAAGCCGTCGCAGGTGGCGCAGGCGGACACGCCGCGGCCCTTGTACTTCTCCTCCGACTCCAGGCCCAGGTACTTGGCGGTCGCGCCGGTGGCGATCACCAGCGCGTCGGCGGTGTACTCGCCGTTGTCGCCGCGCAGCCGGAACGGGCGCTGCTGCAGGTCGGCGCTGTGGACGTGGTCGAACACCACCTCGGTGTCGAAGCGCTCGGCATGCGCCTGCATCCGCGCCATCAGCTCCGGGCCCTGCAGGCCGTGGGCGTCGCCGGGCCAGTTGTCGACGTCGGTGGTGGTCATCAGCTGGCCGCCCTGCTGCAGGCCGGTGACCACCACCGGCTTGAGGTTGGCGCGGGCGGCGTAGACCGCGGCGGTCCAGCCGGCGGGTCCGGAACCCAGGATCAGCAGGCGGCAGTGCTTGGGGGAGGTCATCGGCATCGCTCGGGAAAGGGGACGGACGGGGGCCGCCGCGGCGGCGCGCGGGTATAATCCGGCGGCCGCGGAAGCTGCGTGGGATGCAGCATAGAGTGGCGGCGGCGGCGCGGCATGACAAGGCGTCCGGCGCCGTCGCGCGCCGCCGGCGCGCGCGCCGGGAGCGCGCGACACGGCATCCGGCCGGCACGGCCGGCATTTTTTTATCCAGCGAGGCACAACCATGCGGATCGGCGTTCCCAAGGAAACCAAGACCCTCGAGGGCCGCGTGGCCCTGGTGCCGGAAGCGGCCGGCGACCTGGTCCGGCGCGGCCACGAGGTGTGGATCGAGCGCGGCGCCGGCGCCAAGTCCGGATTCAACGACGAGCAGTACGCGCGCCTCGGGGTCCAAGTCGCGCCCGACGCGGCCACGCTGTACGAGAAGGGCCAGCTGATCGTCAAGGTCAAGGAGCCGATCGCCGGCGACCTGACGCACCTGCGGCGCGACCACCTGCTGTTCTGCTACCTGCACCTGGCGCCCGAACCCGAACTCACCCGCAAGCTGCTCGACATCGGCCTGACCGGCGTGGCCTTCGAGACCGTGGAGCTGGACAACGGCGAACTGCCGCTGCTGGCGCCGATGTCGATCATCGCCGGCAAGATCGCCACCCAGGTCGGCACCCACCTGCTGCACCAGCCCGAAGGCGGCAAGGGCACGCTGCTCGGCGGACTGCCCTCGACCGGGCGCGGGAAGGTGGTGGTGTTCGGCGCGGGCGCGGCCGGCGGCGCCTCCGCGGCGCTGGCGGCGGCCGGCGGCGCCAACGTGGTGGTGTTCGAGAAGCGCCAGGACCGCATGGACGAGATGATGCGGCTGGGCCACAACGTCACCGCGCTGTACCCCTACGACGAGGTGGTCGCGCGCGAAGTGGCTTCCGCGGACCTGGTGGT
>JBKHXI010000040.1:0-31579 GCA_046566095.1 Gammaproteobacteria bacterium
CCCCACCCAGCCGCCCAGCTGGGACATACAATCCACTTCGGCCACGGCTGGCCCCGTTTTGTTGCCTCGAGAACAACAATTCTGCCGGGTCGGCCGTGGGCCTCTCCCTCAGTTGGGAGAAGAACCAGAAAAAAGCCGGTGCACGCTGCGCACCGGCCCTGGAGAGAGGTTGGAGGCGATCCTGCCTCCGTCGTTCGTCCCTGCGATGGCCTTCCATTCTCCGCATGCAGGGTGACGGTGCCGTGACAGCCGCCCCGGATTCCGGGGGGACGCGCCGCCGCGGCGGCGCGCCCCATCCGCCGCCGGCCGTCGCCTTCACCGCGCCGGCCGCACCGGCTGCTAGCCTGCGCGCAGCCTCCGCCCACCCTCCCCGATGACCGCACCGCGCTGGCGCCTGATCCTCAACGGCAAGTCCGCCGGCGACGACGCCCTGCGCGAGGCGGTGGCGGCCACGCGCGCGGACGGGGTCGCGCTCGACGTGCGGGTGACCTGGGAAGGCGGCGACGCCGAACGCTACGTCGCCGAGGCGATCGTGGACGGCGTCGACACGATCGTGGCCGCCGGCGGCGACGGCACCCTGAGCGAGGTGGCGACCACCCTGGCCTGCCGCCCGGTCGAGGCCGATGCGCTGCCGGCGCTGGCCCTGGTGCCGCTGGGCACCGCCAACGACTTTGCGACCGCGGCGGGCATCCCCGACGACCCGGTGGCGGCCCTGGCCCTGGTCCGCGCCACCCGCCCCCGGCCGATCGACCTGCTGCGGATCGAATGCGGCGCGGCCGGCGCGCGCGGCCGGTCGCACTGGTGCGCCAACCTGGCCAGCGGCGGTTTCGGCACCCAGGTCACGGTCGAGACCGACGAGGGCCTGAAGAAGATGCTCGGCGGGCTTGCCTACCTGGTCACCGGCATCGCCCGGCTCGGCCGGATCGAACCGATCCGGGCCCGCATCCACGGCCCGGAGTTCGACTGGAGCGGCGACTTCATCGCCCTGGGCATCGGCAACGGCCGCCAGGCCGGCGGCGGCCAGGTGCTGTGCCCGGAGGCGCTGGTCGACGACGACCTGCTGGAGCTGACCATCGTGCCCGAGCTGTCGGGGGAGGTCGGCGCCACCGTCGCCACCCTGGTCGCCGAGGGCCGGCAGGCCGCGTTGGAGCGGGTGGCGGTGCGCGCGCGCCTGCCGTGGCTGGAGATCGAGGCGCCCGAACCGTTCGCGCTCAATCTCGACGGCGAGCCGCTCGAATCGACCCGCTTCCACGTCGATTGCGTCGCCGGCCGCGTGCGCATGCACCTGCCTGCGGACTGCCCGCTGCTGCGGAAAAATGCGCGTGCTCCCGCCGACCCCGCCCACCCCCTGTAGGAGGGGCTTCAGCCCCGACCCCGCGCCCCCCCCCTACAACGGGTCCCGCAAAGACCCTCCTGGCCTGTGGAAGAGCCGCTGCAGTCGCGACCACGCTGTGTTCGCCGGAGCGTGTCGCGGGTCGGGGCTGAAGCCCCTCCTGCAGGCTCCACTCGCGCGTTGCCGCCGGACCGGCTACAGTCGCGCCCATGGACGCCCGGGCGCACCCGCTTTCCCGCATGGCAGACGCCGCTTGGCGATGGTGGCATTGCGCCGCCGCCACCGCCCCGTCGCCCCTGCAGGACCTGCCCCATGACGTCGCCCGACGCCGCCACGCCCAAACCCGCCGCCGCTGACCCCGCCGCCGCCGCGGGCGCCGCCACGGGCGCCGCGCCCGGCCCGCACACCGCCTCCCAGTCCGACGCGCAGGCGCGCTTCCAGCGCCTGGCCGGCGAAGGCCATACCCGGATCCCGGTCGTGCGCGAGGTGCTGTCGGACCTGGACACGCCGCTGTCGGTCTACCTCAAGCTCGCCGACGGCCCGCACACCTACCTGTTCGAGTCGGTCGAGGGCGGCGAGCGCTTCGGCCGCTACTCGATCATCGGCCTGCCGGCCCGGCGCGTGTACGCCTTCATCGGCCACACCCTGGTGGTGAGCGAGGACGGCGAGCTGGTGGAGACCCGCGAGGTCGAGGACCCGTTCGCCGAGGTCGAGCGCCTGCGCACCCGCCACCGGGTGCCGCAGCTGGAGGAACTGCCCGGTTTCTCCGGCGGCCTGGTCGGCTGGTTCGGCTTCGAGTGCGTGGGCTACATCGAGCCGCGCCTGGCCGCGCAGCCGCTGCCGGACGAGCTGGGCACGCCCGAGATCCTGCTGATGGAGAGCGACGAGGTCGCGGTGTTCGACAACCTGCGCGGCCGGCTGTCGCTGGTGGTGCACGCCGATCCGCGCCAGCCGCACGCCTGGGCGCGCGCCAACCGCCGCCTCGACCAGCTGGTGCACCGGCTGCGCCACGGCGGCGCGCCCTATCCCGAGCCGCTCGGCCGCGCCGGGCTGGACGAGGCCGACTTCGTCAGCGGCTTCACCCGCGAGGGCTTCATCGACGCGGTGGAGAAGTCGAAGGAATACATCCGTGCCGGCGACGTGTTCCAGGTGGTGCTCAGCCAGCGCCTGTCGGTGCCGTTCTCTGCGCGCCCGGTCGACGTCTACCGCGCGCTGCGCGCGCTGAATCCGTCGCCCTACATGTACTTCCTGGACCTGGGGGAGATGCAGGTGGTCGGCAGCTCGCCGGAGATCCTGGTGCGGCTGCAGGGCGGCGAGGTCACGGTACGCCCGATCGCCGGCACCCGACCGCGCGGCGCCACGCCGGAAGCCGACGCCGCGCTCGAGGCCGAACTGCTGGCCGACCCCAAGGAGCGCGCCGAGCACCTGATGCTGATCGACCTGGGCCGCAACGACGTCGGCCGGGTGTCCGAGCCCGGCAGCGTGCGCGTCGGCGAGCAGTTCGTGGTCGAGCGCTACAGCCACGTCATGCACATCGTCAGCGAGGTCACCGGCACCTTGAAGCCGGGCATGAGCTACGCCGACGTGCTGCGCGCCACCTTCCCCGCTGGCACCGTGTCCGGCGCGCCCAAGATCCGCGCGCTGGAGATCATCCGCGAGCTCGAACCGGTGCGCCGCAACCTGTACGCCGGCGCCATCGGCTACATCGGCTGGCACGGCGACGCCGACACCGCCATCGCCATCCGCACCGCGGTCATCCAGGACGGCCGCCTGCACGTACAGGCAGGCGCCGGCATCGTCCACGACTCGGACCCGCAGCGCGAATGGGACGAGACCATGAACAAGGGCCGCGCCCTGTTCCGCGCCGTGTCCGAAGCGGCAAGGGGCCTGTGACATGGTGCTGATGATCGACAACTACGACAGCTTCACCTTCAATCTCGTGCAGTACCTGCAGGTACTGGGGGCCGAGGTCGAGGTGGTGCGCAACGACGCGCTGTCGGTCGACGAGATCGCGCGCATGGCGCCGGAGAAGATCGTGATCTCGCCGGGGCCGTGCACGCCGAACGAGGCCGGGGTGTGCGTGGACCTGGTGCGCGAACTGGGGCCACGGATCCCGATCCTGGGGGTGTGCCTGGGCCACCAGGCGATCGGCCAGGCCTACGGCGGGCAGGTGGTGCGGGCGCGGCAGATCATGCACGGCAAGACCTCGCGCATCCGCCATCGCGGGCAGGGCGTGTTCGCCGGCCTGCCGGACCATTACGAGGCCACCCGCTATCACTCGCTGGTGGTCGCCCGCGACACGCTGCCGGACTGCCTGGAGGTCACCGCCTGGACCGAACGCAGCGACGACGGCGTGCCAGGATCCGGCGACACCGGTTTCGACCAGCCCGCATCCGGCAACCCCGTGTTCGACGAGATCATGGGCCTGCGCCACCGCGAGCACCCGGTCGAGGGCGTGCAGTTCCACCCCGAATCCATCCTCAGCGAGCACGGCCATGCGCTGCTGCAGAATTTCCTGTCGCGCTGAGGCCGCGAATCGCGCCCAAGGGGCGCTCCTACGGCATGCGGCGCATCTGGCACGTTCGGGACGCCACCACCCCGTAGGAGCGCCCCTTGGGCGCGATGCCGCGCCCGGGATGCGCAGGTCGATCGCGGGCATGGCCCGCTACTACGGAATGCTGATGAAGGAGGCCGGCTGATGCCCATCACCCCCCAGGAAGCCCTGCAGCGGACCATCGAGCACCGCGAGATCTTCCACGACGAGATGGTCGCGCTGATGCGCCAGATCATGCGCGGCGAGGTCTCGCCGGCGATGATCGCGGCGATCCTTACCGGCCTGCGGGTCAAGAAGGAGACGGTGGGCGAGATCGCAGGCGCCGCCAGCGTGCTGCGCGAGTTCGCGCGGCCGGTCGAGGTCGCCGACCGCAGCCGCCTGGTCGACATCGTCGGCACCGGCGGCGACGGCGCCCACACCTTCAACATCTCCACCGCCAGCATGTTCGTGGTCGCCGCCGCCGGCGCGCGGGTGGCCAAGCACGGCAACCGCAGCGTGTCGTCGAAGTCCGGCAGCGCCGACGTGCTGGAGGCGCTGGGCGCGCGCATCGAGCTGGAACCGGCGCAGGTGGCGCGCTGCATCGACGAGGTCGGCATCGGCTTCATGTTCGCCCCCGTGCACCACCCGGCGATGAAGGTGGTGGCGCCGGTGCGGCGCGAGATGGGGGTGCGCACCCTGTTCAACATCCTCGGCCCGCTGACCAATCCGGCCGGTGCCCCGAGCATCCTGATGGGCGTGTTCCATCCGGACCTGGTCGGCATCCAGGTGCGGGTGCTGCAGCGTCTGGGCGCGCAGCGCGCGCTGGTGGTCTGGGGCCGCGACGGCCTGGACGAGCTTTCGCTGGGCGCGGCCACCCTGGTCGGCGAGCTGCGCGACGGCCAGGTGCGCGAGTACGAGGTGCATCCGGAGGATTTCGGCATCGCCATGGCCGCTACCCGCAACCTGCGGGTGGACGATGCCGGCCAGTCGCGGGCGATGCTGCTGGACGTGCTCGACGGCAGGCCCGGCCTGTCGCTGGAGATCGTGGCCCTGAACGCCGGCGCGGCGCTGTACGTGGCCGGCGTCGCCGACTCGATCGCCACCGGCATCGGGCAGGCGCGCGAGGCGATCGCCTCGGGGGCGGCGCGTGAGCGGCTGGCGCGCTTCGTCGAGACCACCCGGGCGGTGGCGGCATGAGCGCGCGGCCGACGGTGCCGGACGTGCTGCAGCGGATCCTGGCGCGCAAGCGCGAGGAGCTGGCAGCCCGCGCCGCGCGCGTCCCGCTGCGCGAGTTGCACGCGCGCGCCGCCGAGGCGCCGCCGACCCGCGGCTTCGCGGCCGCGGTGGCGGCGGCGGTGGCGGCCGGCCGGCCGGCGGTGATCGCCGAGGTCAAGAAGGCCAGCCCCTCCAGGGGCGTGATCCGCGCCGACTTCGACCCGGCCGCGATCGCCCGCAGCTACGCCGCCGCCGGCGCGACCTGCCTGTCGGTGCTGACCGACGCCGACTTCTTCCAGGGCGCCGACGCGCACCTGCGCCAGGCGCGCGCCGCCTGCGCGCTGCCGGTGCTGCGCAAGGACTTCACGATCGACGCCTACCAGCTGGCCGAGGCGCGCGCGCTGGGCGCCGACTGCATCCTGCTGATCGTCGCCGCCCTCGACGACGCGGCGCTGGCCGACCTGTGCGCGCAGGCGCTGGAGTCGGGCCTGGACGTGCTGGTCGAGGCCCACGACGCCGCCGAGCTGGAACGGGCGCTGCGGCTGCCGGCGACCGGCGGGCGCCTGCCCCTGCTGGGCATCAACAACCGCGACCTGCGCAGCTTCGAAGTCTCGCTCGACACCACCCTGGCCCTGCGCGAAGCGGTTCCCGCCGGGCGCATCCTGGTAACCGAGAGCGGGATCGCGGCGCCTGCCGACGTCGCCCGCATGCGCGCGGCCGGGGTGCACGCCTTCCTCGTCGGCGAGGCCTTCATGCGTGCCGACGATCCCGGCGCCGCCCTGCGGGCGCTGTTCGACGAAGCCTGAGCCCGGCTCGGGGCACACTGGAAAATACCCTGGGTCGCCACCGGTAGGGCCGTCGCAGCTCGCCGTGCCGGGCGGCGGATGCGATCATGCCGCAGGCGACGCAGGCGGAGGGAGCGGGCAGGGATGAGTGGAACGCAGGCGGGGCGCGCGGCGCCCGAAGCGGCGCGCACGGCTCCCGGGACGGGGACCGCTGCCGCGGCCCCCGGTGCCGATCCCGACTCGATCTACGGCGAGGTCCGCGACGACGCCCCGCTGGTGGTGTTCGACTTCGACCACACCCTCTACGACGGCGATTCCGGCGGCCGCCTGTTCGCCTGGATGATCCGCCGCGCCTGGTGGCGGGTGCTGCTTGCGGCGCTGATCGCACCCGTGTTCGCGCCGCTGATCGCGTTCCTGCCGACCCGGCGGGTCGGCATCTCCGGCTTCGTCTGGGCCGGCAGCGTCGGCCTGCGCCGGCGCCGCGACCTCGACGCGCTGATCGACCGCTACGTGCTGCTGCATACCGAGGCGATCCGCGCGCGCCTGCTGCCGGTGGCGCTCGACGTGCTGCACCGCCACCGCGAGGCCGGCGACCGGGTGGTGGTGGCGACCGGCGCGCCGCCGGAACTGGCGCGGGCGATCCTGGCCTTCGTCGCCCACGAGGACCTGCCGGTGGTCGGCACCCGGGTCGGCCCGCGCCTGGGCGCGGTGGTGGCGGTGCGCCACTGCCACGCCGAAATGAAGATGACGATGCTGCGCGAGGCCGGCTTCGCCGCGCCGGTGGCGCGCGCCTATTCCGACAGCGCCGCCGACCTGCCGCTGCTGCGCGCGGCGGCGCAGCCGGTGGTGGTCAACCCGAAGCCGGGGGCGGTCGCCCTGTTCCGGCGCGCGCTGCCGGAAGGCACGCCGATCCTCAATTGGGGCTGCGCGGACCGCGCCGGCGACCCGGTCGAACCCGCGCCGCGCGCAGACCCGTAGGAGCGGGCCTTGCCCGCGATGGCTTCCCCCGTGCCGGCCGGATTCGCGGGGATCGCGCCCAAGGGGCGCTCCTGCGGGAGGCGGTGAGGCTAATCGCCCAGGGGCTTGACGAAGCGCCGGCCGCTCTCGGCGAAGCCGCAGCCGCGGTAGAACGCATGGGCGCCGGTGCGGTGGCGGCCGCTGCTGATCTCCAGCCGTTCCGCGCCGCCGCTGCGCGCCAGCCGTTCGGCCTCGCGCAGCAGCAGCCGGCCGATGCCGCGGCCGCGCGCCTGCTCGGCGACCACCAGCGCGGTGATGCGGACGATGTCGGCGCCGCGCGCCAGCGAGTACATGGCGTGCAGCGCCAGCAGCCCGCGTACCGCCCCGCGCTCCACCGCCAGCAGCAGCGCCTGGCGGCGGTCGCCGGCCACGGCCAGGATCCGCGCCGCCGCCTCGGCGTGGCCGCAGGGATAGCCGAGCTGGCCCAGCAGTCCGGCGACCTCGTCGCCGTCGGCCGGCACCGCCGCGCGCAGGGCCACGCCCGCCGCGGCCGCGCCGGGCGTGTCCGCCATCAACGGGTGCCGTACAGGACGATGGTCTTGCCGCGGGCGTGCAGCTTGCCGTCGGCCTGCAGCTTCTTCAGCACCCGGCCGGCCATCTCGCGCGAGCAGCCGACCAGCCGCGAGATCTCCTGGCGCGACACCCGGATCTGGGTGCCGTCCGGGTGGCTCATCGCCTCCGGCTCCTGGGCCAGGTCGTGCAGGGTGCGCACGATCCGGTCGGTGACGTCGAGGAAGGCCAGGCGCCCGGCCTTGCGGCTGGTGTTGAGCAGCCGCCGCGAGATCTGCGCCCCGATCGCCCAGACCAGGCGCGGCGCGTCGATCGCCAGCGACCCGGTCATCAGCTGGTACAGGCGCTCGTAGCCGATCTCGGCCAGCTCGCAGGGGGTGCGGGTGCGCAGCGCCACCTCGCGCTGCTCGGTCTCGATGAACAGTCCCAGCTCGCCGACGAACTCGCCCGGGCCCAGGTAGCCCAGCACCAGCTCCTGCCCGTCCTCCTCCTCGGTGATGATGCTCACCGAGCCGCTGACGATGTAGTACAGGGTGCCGGCCGGGTCGCCCGGGCGGAACACGTCGGTGCGGGTGGGGTAGCGGCGGCGGTGGCAGTGCGCCAGGAAGCGCTCGATCACGGCGGCGTCCGGCGCAAGCGGGCTGGAGAAGTTGCGCAGCGGCTTGAGGTGCTCGGCGATGATCGGGTTCATGGCGGGCATCGTCGGTGCGGTCGCCGAAGCTTAGGCGCAACCGGGGCGCGCGGCAAACCCGGCGCCGGCGCCGTGGAAGCCCGGGCGGCTTTGCCGCATAATCGCGCCCCTCGCCGTACCCCGGGACACCGCCGTGGTCAAGCCGCTGCCGCGCCTGAAGCTCCAGGGCTTCAACAACCTGACCAAGGCCCTGTCGTTCAACATCTACGACGTCGCCTACGCGGTGTCCGAGGACGAGCGCCAGCGCTACATCCAGTACATCGACGAGGCCTACAACGCCGACCGGCTCACCCAGATCCTCACCGACGTGGCCGAGATCATCGGCGCCAACATCCTCAACATCGCCCGCCAGGACTACGACCCGCAGGGCGCGTCGGTGACCATCCTCATTTCCGAGGAGCCGGTGATCGACCGCAAGGACGCCAAGGGCGTGATCTCCGACGCGGTGGTCGCGCACCTGGACAAGTCGCACATCACCGTGCACACCTACCCGGAGACCCACCCGCACGGCGGCATCGCCACCTTCCGCGCCGACATCGACGTGGCCACCTGCGGCGTGATCTCGCCGCTGAAGGCCCTGAACTACCTGATCGAGAGCCTGGAGTCGGACATCGTCATCATGGACTACCGGGTGCGCGGCTTCACCCGCGACGTCAAGGGCCGCAAGCACTACATCGACCACAAGATCAACTCGATCCAGGACTACCTGGCCAAGAACATCCGCGCCCGCTACGAGATGTTCGACGTCAACGTCTACCAGGAGAACATCTTCCACACGAAGATGCACCTGAAGAACTTCGACCTGGACCAGTACCTGTTCGAGGAACAGGCCAAGAACCTGTCGTTCAAGGAACGGATGAAGATCGAGGCGCTGCTCAAGCGCGAGATCGAGGAACTGTTCCACGGCCGCAACCTGCTCTGAGCCCTGCAGGCCCGCAGGACCTCGGGGCGCTTCTTCCGCGGCCCCGGTTCCCGCGCGGGATCGCGCCCAAGGGGCGCTCCGACGAAGCAAGCCGTTCGGCCACGCGCCCGTAGGAGCGCCCCTTGGGCGCGACCCCGCGCCGCCGATTTCCGCGGGCGGTCGCGGGCAAGGCCCGCTCCTACGGACGTGGGGCTGAACGCCGTCGCAGGAGCGCCCCTTGGGCGCGACCCGCGCGGCGCCCCCGGCCACGGCCGCACATCCGTCAGATCCGGTAGGCGACCGCCTTCATCAATCGCGAGGCCGCGGCCATCAGCGACGGCAGCGGCGGCGGCAGCGCGCGTGCGCCCTGCGCCTCGGCCCGCGCGGCGTGGCGGGCCTCGTCGGCCTTCATCGTGCGCAGGATCGCGCGGCTGCGGGCGTCGGCGGCCGGCAGCCGCTGCAGGTGCTCGTCCAGGTGCGCCTCGACCTGGCGCTCGGTCTCGACCACGAAGCCCAAGTTCCAGCCGTCGCCGCGCAGCCCGGCCAGCGCGCCGATGGTCCAGCCGCCGGCGTACCACAGCGGGTTGAGCAGGCTCGGGCGGTCGTCGAGCTCGGCCAGCCGCTGCGCGCACCAGGCCAGGTGGTCGGTTTCCTCCTGGGCGGCGGCGAGCAGGTGTTCGCGCGTCGCGCCGTCGCGCGCGACCGCGGCCTGGCCGACGTACAGGGCCTGCGCGCAGACCTCGCCGACGTGGTTGATCCGCATCAGGCCGGCGGCGTGGCGGCGCTCGTCCTCGTCCAGTACCACCTCCGGTTCGGCCGCGCCGGGGCTGGGACGCTCGGCATGGACCGCGCCGGCGACGGTGCCCAGCGCGTTCTGGGCGGCGTCGAGCAGGCGGTCGAGCGGGGTGAGGCGGCGCTGCATGCGCCCAGTCTAGCCGTGGGCCGCGAGGGCGTCATGGCTTGCGCTGCCGGGGGACGGGTTCGTGCCGGGTGAGAGGCCTGCCCTGCGATGCTGCCCGTTCGCTTGCCCTGTCGTCCCGAGCGAAGCGAGGGACCTGCTTGCAAAGCGGATTGCTCACTGCGTTCGGAATGACAGCGGGTGGGGGGTGGCTTGGGAAAGCGGCAGGCCGCAAGCTGCGGCGCGGGACGACGGGGTCGGGTCCGGCTCAAGGCAGCCGGCCAGGAACTCGAGCGGATGCTCCACCGGCAGGGCGGTGCCGTTGGCCAGGTGCAGGCGGCAGCCGATGTTGGCGCTGAGCAGGCGGCTGGCGCCGCTGGCCTGCAGCTGGGCCAGCAGCGGGGCGCGGAAGGCGGCGGCGCGGGCGGGGTCGACCAGCATCGTGCTGCCGGCGGCGCCGCAGCAGCCGAAGCCGCGGCCGGCCGGGTCGGCGTCGAGTTCGACCACCTCCAGGCCCGGTACCCGCGCCAGCAGGGCGCGGGTCGCGGCCTCGCTGCCGACCACGCTGCGCTGGGTGCAGGGCAGGTACAGGGCGACGCGCTCGCGGGTTTCTCGGAACTGCAGTGCCGCCGCGTGGGCAGCGAGGAAGTCGAGCGCATCGGTGGCGGTACCGGCCGGCAGCGCCGCGGCGAGCGACTCGTGGCATCCGCTGGCCAGGGTCAGCACACGCCGATGGCCTGCGAAGGCGGCGGCATTGGCCGCGGCCAGCCGCGCGGCGGCTTCGGTGTCGCCGGCATGGGCATGCAGGGCGCCGCAGCAGCCCTGGCCGTGGGGGGGCGCCACCGTCGCCCCGGCCGCCGCGCACAGCCTGGTCACCGCCGCCCGCAGCGCGCCTTCGTAGACGCCGGCGACGCAGCCCACGAACAGCGCCGCCTGTCCCGGCGCCTGCGGCGGATCGACGGGCCGATCGCGCGCCGCCGCCCCTGCAGCCGGGCCTGTGCCGCCCCCGCCTCCGGTCGTCCCGAGCGCAGCGAGGGACCTGCTTGCGGGCCGCGATCCGTCCCGCGACTGGAAGGCCGCCGCGGCCGCCCGTGGCGGCACAGGCGGCCGCGGCAGGCGCCGCAGGCCCGGCGGCAGCAGGGGCCAGGCCAGCCGGTAGGCGGCCAGGAGCCCCCGCAGCAGCCGCGGACGCTCGACCAGCCGCTCCAGCAGGCGCTGGTGCCAGTGCGGCGCCCGGCGCAGGCGCTGTCGGGCCCGGGCCTCCACCAGCAGCGGCCCGTAGCGGACCCCGGCCGGGCAGACCGCCTCGCAGCGGCGGCAGCCCAGGCAGCGGTCCAGGTGGGCCTCGCCGGCGGGAGTCGGGGGCGCCAGTTCCAGCGCCCAGGCCCGGGCCAGGGCGATCCGGCCGCGCGGCGACTCGGCCTCGATGCGCTCCAGCGCATAGGTCGGGCAGGCCGGCAGGCACAGGCCGCATTGCACGCACTGGTCGGCGAGCGCGACCAGGGTGTCGGTGGCCAGGGCGGGGTGGTCGGCGGGGCGGGGGGCGGCCTCGGGCATCGCCGGCGATGCTAGCACCGGGCCTGCCCGCAGCCCCGGCCCGGCTTGCGGCGCGGGCGCCCGGCCGCTATCATTCCGCCTCTTTGCTCCGGCAATCACAACGCGTGGCGAAGTTCCGCGGGCCCCGGCCCGGCGCGGAACCACCCCGACCAGGCATCCACAGCAGGCCCGCAATGAAGACCCTCAGCGCCACCACATTCAGCGCCAAGAACGAGACCGTGCAGCGCGACTGGTACCTGGTCGACGCGGAGGGCAAGACCCTCGGCCGGCTCGCCGCCGAAATCGCCCGCCGCCTGCGCGGCAAGCACAAGCCCGTCTACACCCCGCACGTGGACACCGGCGACTACATCGTGGTCGTCAACGCCGGGAAGGTGGCGGTGACCGGCAACAAGCTGGCGCAGAAGAAGTACCACCGCTTCACCGGCTACGTCGGCAACCTCAAGACCGAGACCCTGGCCCAGGCGCTGCAGCGCCACCCCGAGCGCGTGCTCGAGACCGCGGTCAAGGGCATGCTGCCGAAGAACCCGCTCGGCCGCGCCATGTACCGCAAGCTCAAGGTCTACGCCGGCCCCGAGCACCCGCACGCCGCCCAGCAGCCCCAGACCCTGGATATTTGACGATGGCAACCACCCAGAACTACGGCACCGGCCGTCGCAAGTCCTCCACCGCCCGCGTGTTCCTGCGCAAGGGCGACGGCAAGATCACCGTCAACCAGCGCCCGCTCGACGAGTTCTTCGGACGCGAGACCGCGCGCATGATCGTGCGCCAGCCGCTGGAGCTGACCAAGTCGACCGACAAGTTCGACGTTAACGTCACCGTCGCCGGCGGCGGCACCACCGGCCAGGCCGGCGCCATCCGCCTGGGCATCGCCCGCGCGCTGGTGGAGTACGACGAGTCGCTCAAGTCCGAGCTGCGCCGCGCCGGCTTCATGACCCGCGACGCCCGCGAGGTCGAGCGCAAGAAGGTCGGCCTGCACAAGGCCCGCCGCGCCACCCAGTTCTCCAAGCGCTGATCCCGCGCGGTACGCGCGAAACCGGCACTTAACGGAACGACAGCGGCACATGGATGTGCCGCCCGGGAACAAGCTAAGCTTGTTCCCGGGAGCCGGCCCGGCTTTGCCGGGCCGGCGACGTCAAGGTCAGTCCTGGAAGGACTGATCCTTGACTACAACGCTTGACTACAACGCTAGCCCCGTCGCCAAGTGGTAAGGCACCTGACTCTGACTCAGGCATTCGGTGGTTCGAATCCATCCGGGGCTGCCAATTCCGCCCGCCGTCCGCGCCCCGACGGCCGGCAACGCACCGAAGGCCCGCCATGCGCGGGCCTTCGGCGTTCCGGGGGGAAGCGTTACCGAGGGGGTATTCCGGGGCGGGTGGGCGCCACGCGGTCCGCGGGCCGCCGGCGCCACTCAGCGGCGGCTGCGGCCCGCGTCCGGGGCCGGCTCCGCGTCCAGGTGCACGTCGTGCCAGCTGCGCGCACGCACCGTGTCCACCGGCGCCCACTGCGAGGGCGCGAACATGTCCATGGCCACGCTGCCGTACCCCTGCCGCCCGTCGCCGGCGCCGGGCTCGGGCTCGTCGGCCACGAGGGAAGTCCAGAGGTAGTCGCGCGCGGCTGGGATCATGGCGGGGGCCTGGCGGCGGTCGCGCGCGTACGCGGACCTTCGGGGGAGGGGCCGTTGTAGGCCGGCCGGCGTTAGGCCGGCGTCACGGGGCGCTGAACAGGGCGCGGCTCACGGTCGCGTCACGCCGCCGCGCCAGACTGGCAGACCGAATCCCGCCGCAGGAGCCCGCCATGCCCGCCGCGATCTGGACCGGCACCCTGTCCTTCGGCCTGCTGCATGTGCCGGTGAAGCTCATGTCCGGCGAGCGGTCGGTCGACCTGCAGTTCCGCATGCTCGACGCGCGCGACAACGCACCGATCCGCTACGAGCGGGTCAACTCCGAAACCGGCGAGGAAGTGCCCTGGAAGGACATCGTCAAGGCCTTCGAGTACGACAAGGGAAGCTACGTCGTGCTCGACCCCGACGACATCAAGGCCGCCGCCAGCGAGGGCAGGGACGCGGTGGAGATCGAGGCCTTCGTCGACCTGGCCGACATCGGCCTGCGGCACTTCGAGAAGCCCTACGTGCTGGTGCCGGGCAAGAAGGCCGAGAAGGGCTACGTGCTGCTGCGCGAGACCCTGCGCAGGACCGGCAAGGCGGGTGTGGCGCGGGTGGTCGTGCGCCAGCGCGAGTACCTGTCCGCGGTCGTGCCCCACGATGATGCGCTGGTGCTGATCCTGCTGCGCTACCAGCAGGAACTGGTCGACCTGGGCGAGTTCAAGCTGCCGCAGGGCAAGCCCTCCGACTACCGGGTCTCGCCCAGGGAAATCGAGATGGCGACCCGGCTGGTCGAGTCGATGTCGGTGCCGTGGGATCCCGACGACTACATCGACGACTACCGCCAGCGCCTGCGCGCCATCATCGACAAGCGCATGAAGAGCGAGGGCGTGGTGGCGCCCGAGGTCGACGACGAGATCGAGCGCGAAGGCATCGCCACCAATGTGGTGGACTTCGAGAGCCTGCTGAAGAAGAGCATCGCCGACAACAAGCGCACGCCGGCGCGGAAGGCCGCCCCGGCCCGCAAGGCCCCGGCCAAGAAGGCGCGCAAGGCCGCGAAGAAGCCGGCGGCGAAGAAGAGGAAATCGGCCTGAGCCTGCGCCGCTACCGCGAGAAGCGGAAGTTCGACGCCACCCCCGAACCGCCGCCACCCGACCCCGCCAGGCCGCGCCGCCGGCGGGGCCAGGCGCCCATCTTCGTGGTCCAGCTGCACCATGCCAGCCGCCGGCATTACGACTTCCGGCTGGAGGTGGACGGCACGCTGAAGAGCTGGGCGGTACCCAAGGGCCCCTCGCTGCGGCCCGGCGACAAGCGGCTTGCAGTGGAGGTCGAGGACCATCCGCTCGACTACGCCGACTTCGCCGGCGACATACCGCAGGGCCACTACGGCGCCGGTCACGTGGACATCTTCGACCGGGGCACCTGGGTGCCCGTGGGCGACGCGGCTGCGGCCATCCGCAAGGGCAAGCTCGAATTCGAACTCCACGGCCGGCACCTGCGCGGTGGATGGAAGCTGGTGCGCACCCGGCTCAAGGGCGGCGGCAAGCCGCAGTGGCTGCTGCTCAAGAGCGACGACGACGCGGCCCGCGACGCCGAGGCCGACGATCTGATGCCCGAGGCGCTGCAGGAGTCCACCCGCCGCGACGCGGAACGCCGCGCCGTGCGCGGCAGCGGCCGCGCGAAGGCGCCGAAAACGAAGGCAGCGGCGAAGGCTGGGTCGAAGGTCGCCAAACCGGTGCTGACGCGCTCCCCGCGGCGGCGGACCACGGCCCGCGACTGGGCGGCACGTGCGGCCGCGCTGCCCGGCGCCGCGCGCCTGCGCAGGGGCGGGGAGGTCGAACCGCAGCTGGCGCGCGCGGCCACGGCGCCGCCGCGCGGCGAGCAGTGGCTGCACGAGGCCAAGTGGGACGGCTACCGGATGCTCGCGCGGCTGCGCGGCGGGCAGGCACGCATCCGCTCGCGCAACGGGCTGGACTGGACCGCACGGCTGCCGGCGCAGGTCGCCGCGCTCGAGGCGCTGCCGGTGGCCGATGCGGACCTGGATGGCGAGCTGGTGGCGCTGGACGACCGCGGCCTGAGCGACTTCGGGCGCCTGCGGCAGCGGCTCCAAGAGGAACGCAGCGCCGATCTGCTCTACGTCGTGTTCGACCTGCCGACCCTGGCAGGCGTGGACCTGCGCAAGGTCGCCCTGGTGGAGCGCAAGGCGCTGCTGCGCGATCTGCTGGAGGCTGCCGGCG
The DNA here is from genome assembly GCA_046566095.1 of Gammaproteobacteria bacterium. Lineage (GTDB taxonomy): Bacteria > Pseudomonadota > Gammaproteobacteria > Xanthomonadales > Xanthomonadaceae > CAMPJU01. Next base: position 15,278 of record JBKHXI010000040.1, read on the forward strand.
ATCCGCGCCTGTACTTCAGCAGCCACGGACTGGGCAACGGACCCGAAGCCTTCCAGGCGTCGCTGGACGCCGGCATGGAGGGCATCGTCAGCAAGCGGGTGGACGCGCCCTACGTCGGTGCGCGCAACGGCGACTGGCTGAAGCTGCGCCACCACGTCGGCGAGGACTACATCGTGGTCGGCTATACCGCGCCGTCCGGGTCGCGCACGGGGTTCGGCGCGCTGCTGCTGGCTCGCGAAGCGGAGGACGGCGGCCAGCAGTACGTGGGGCGCGTGGGCAGCGGCTACAGCGAGGCGGTGCTGCGCGAACTGCACGCGCAGCTGCGCGCGCTGCGCCGCGACGCGCCGACGGTGGCGCTGCCGCCGCACACGCCGCTGCGCGAACGCCAGGTCACCTGGGTCGAGCCGGAGCTGGTGGTGGAAGTGGCGTTCCGCGGATGGGGCAGGCAGGGCCTGCTGCGCCAGGCCTCGTTCCTGCGCGTGCGCGACGACAAGCGCCGCGTCGCCGGTGGCCGCCGTGCGGCCGCCGCCCGCGCGGCGACCGGTTCGAGCCGGACCGCGAAGGCGAAGAAGCCGGCAACGGGCAAGGCGGCGAACGCCGGAGAGGCTGCCGGTAGCACGAAGACCACCAGGGCCAGGAAGGCCACCACGGTCGCCAGCGCCGGGAAGTCTCCCAAGTCCCGCGACACCAGCACCGGCAACGTCCGGATCAGCAGTCCGGACCGCATGGTCTATGCCGGCAAGGGCATCACCAAGGGCCAGGTGGCCGACTACTACCGCGCCATCGCGCCCTGGATGCTTCCCTGGGTGGCGGGCAGGCCGCTGTCGCTGCTGCGCTGTCCCGAGGGCGCCGGCGGCGAGTGCTTCTTCCAGAAGAACCACCGCGGCGCGCTCGGCGGCAGCGTCGACAGCGTCGCGCTGTCCACCAAGCGCGGCGGGAAGGCCCGCTACATCGCGATCCACGACGCCGGAGGCCTGCTCGAGCTGGTGCAGATGAACGCGCTCGAGTTCCATCCCTGGGGTTCGACCGTCGGGAACCTGGAACACCCGGACATCCTGGTGTTCGACCTGGATCCCGGCCCGGGGCTGGGCTGGAAGGACATCGTCGCGGCCGCGCGCGACCTGCGCGCGCGCCTGGGCGAAGTCGGGCTCGAATCGTTCGCGCGCCTGTCCGGCGGCAAGGGCGTGCACGTGGTCGTGCCGATCGCGCCCGTGCACGACTGGGACGCCGCCAGGGGCTTCTGCGAGGCGGTCGCGCGCACGATGGCCACCATCGACCCCGGGCGCTACGTCGCCAGCGCCTCGAAACAGCTGCGCAAGGGCCGGATCTTCATCGACTGGCTGCGCAACGGGCGCGGCGCCACCTCGGTCGCCAACTGGTCGCTGCGGGCGCGTCCGGGTGCGGGCGTGGCGACGCCGATCCGCTGGGAGGAACTGGGCCGCGCCAAGTCCGGCGACCATTACGACCTCCCCGGCGCACTGCGACGCGTGGCGCGGCTCAAGGGCGATCCGTGGGAAGGCTGGGAACGCGCCGCGCGACAGGAGCTTCCATCCGGTTGACGGGCCGGGCGGTGCCACGGCGCTACAATTCCCGGTTCCCCCGCCATATGGAAGCGACACGATGAAACTCGGAAGCCTCAAGGAGGGCGGACGCGACGGCACCCTGATCGTCGTCTCGCGCGACCTCGGCCGCGCGGTCCAGGCCGCCGGCATCGCGCCGACACTGCAGCGCGCGCTGGAGGACTGGTCGAACCTGGCGCCGCGCCTGCGCGCCCTGTCCGAGGCGCTGGAGGAAGGCCGCGCCGACGGCGCCTTCGAACTGGACGTGGCCCGGCTGGCCGCGCCGCTGCCGCGCGCCTACGAGTTCGTCGACGGCAGCGCCTACCTGCCGCACGTCGAACGGGTGCGCCGCGCGCGCGGCGCCGAGGTGCCCGAGAGCTTCTACACCGACCCGCTGATGTACCAGGCCACCAGCGCCGGCTTCTACGGCCCGCGCGACCCGGTACGGGTGCCCGACGAGGCCCACGGCATCGACCTGGAGGCCGAGATCGTGGTGGTCACCGACGACGTGCCGATGGGCGTGACCCCCGAGCAGGCCGCCGGCCACATCCAGCTGGTCGGCCTGGTCAACGACGTCTCGCTGCGCAACCTGATCCCGGGCGAGCTGGCCAAGGGCTTCGGCTTCCTGCAGTCCAAGCCGCGCTCGGCGCTGAGCCCGGTGTTCGTCACCCCCGACGAGCTGGGCGAGGCCTGGCGCGGCAACAAGCTGCACCTGCCGCTGGTCACCCATGTCAACGGCCAGTGGTTCGGCGCGCCGGAGGCCGGGGTGGACATGCAGTTCGACTTCGCCCAGCTGGTGGCGCACGCGGCCCGGACCCGGCCGCTGTCGGCCGGCACCATCGTCGGCTCGGGCACCATCGCCAACCAGGACACCTCGAAGGGCGCCTCGTGCTTCGCCGAGAAGCGCACGGTCGAGGCGCTCGAGCACGGCGCGCCCAGGACCCCCTTCATGAAGTTCGGCGACCGGGTCCGCATCGAGATGCTGGACCGCGAGGGGCGCAGCATCTTCGGCGCGATCGAGCAGACCATCGAGCGCCAGCCCGCGCCCTGAGCGCACGGACGCGCACGCCGCAGCGACCGGCGGTCTTCCGCCGCCCCCGGGTCCGGGCTATGGTGCACGGGTCGCGGCCGGCCGCGGCCTCCCGGGGGACGCTTGAACGAACGGCTACGCCTGTACAGCTACTGGCGCTCGAGCGCCGCCTACCGCGTGCGCATCGGCCTGAACCTGAAGGGCCTGCGCTACGAGACGGTGCCGGTGCACCTGGTGCGCGACGGCGGCCAGCAGCACGGCGCCGAGTTCCGCGAGGCCAACCCGCAGGGGCTGGTGCCGGTGCTGCAGCACGGCAACCGCACCCTGCGCCAGTCGCTGGCGATCCTGGAGTACCTGGACGAGACCTGGCCGGCGCCGATGCTGCTGCCGAGCCCGGCGCGCGACCGCCAGCGCGTGCGCGCCCTGGCCCAGGCGATCGCCTGCGACATCCACCCGCTCAACAACCTGCGGATCCTGCAGTTCTTCGAGCGCAACTGGAACGTGCCGCAGGCCGAGCGCGACGACTGGGTGCGGCACTGGATCGCCGAGGGCTTCCGCGCGCTGGAGGCGATGGTGGCCGACCATCCGGCCACCGGCACCTACTGCGAGGGCGAGCTGCCCACCATCGCCGACTGCTGCCTGGTGCCGCAGATGTACAACGCGCGCCGGTTCGGGATGAAGCTGGACGAGTACCCGACCCTGGTGCGGATCGAGGCGGCCTGCCTGGCGCTGCCCGCCTTCCGCGACGCCGCGCCGGAACGCCAGCCGGACGCGCCCCCCGGCTGAGCGGCATCGCCGCGGCTAGTGTGCTGTCCCGGAAACATCGTTCACAAGAAGTCGTCATCCTGAGCGAAGCCTTCAGCCCTCGCCAAAGCGAGGGGAAGGATCCGCTTTTCAAGCAGATTCCTCACTGCGTTCGGAATGACAGCGGGAGTGAGCTGTCCAGGAAACTCGCGGGACAGGGCGCTAGCGCTGCGCGCTGCCGTCGTCGAATACGTCGGCGTAGGGGTCGTGCTCGCCGCTGGCGCCTTCCGACAGCCGGAACTTCAGCGCCAGCCCGTCGCGCGAGTCGGCGGCCCGCAGCGCCTCCTCCTTGTCGATCTTGCCGGCCTTGGTCAGGCGGAACAGGCACTGGTCGAAGCTCTCCATGCCTTCCTCCAGCGACTCCTCCATCGCCTGCTTGATCTCGTGGATCTGGCCGCGGCGCAGCAGGTCGCGGATCATCGGGGTGTTGATCAGGACCTCGCACGCCGGCAGCCGGCGCCCGTCCTTGCCGACCACCAGCCGCTGCGACACGATCGCGCGCAGGTTCAGCGCCACGTTCATCAGCACGTTCTTGTGCGCGCCCTCGGGGAAGAAGTTGAGGATGCGCTCGATGGTCTGGTCGGCGTTGTTGGAATGCAGCGTGGCCAGGCAGATGTGGCCGGTCTCGGCGAAGGCGATCGCCGCCTCCATGGTGGTCGCGTCCAGGATCTCGCCGATCAGGATCACGTCCGGCGCCTCGCGCATGGCGTTCTTGAGCGCGTTGTGGAAGGCGTGGGTGTCGAGGCCGACCTCGCGCTGGTTGACGATCGACTTCTTGTGCCTGTGGAGATATTCGATCGGGTCCTCGATGGTGAGGATGTGGCCCGAGGTGGTGCTGTTGCGGTGGTCGATCATCGACGCCAGCGTGGTCGACTTGCCCGAGCCGGTGGAGCCGACGATCAGCACCAGCCCGCGCGGGGCCATGATGATGTCCTTGAGCACCTGCGGCAGCTGCAGCTCCTCGATGGACGGGATCTGGCTGCGGATGGCGCGGATCACCATCGCCACCTCGCCGCGCTGCTTGAACACGTTCACCCGGAAGCGGCCGGAGTCCTGCATGGCGATGGCCATGTTCATCTCCAGGTCGCGCTCGAACGCCGGCACCTGGCCCTCGTCCATCAGCGAGTAGGCGATCTTCTTGACCATCCCGGCCGGCAGGCCGGTGTTGCCCAGCGGGTAGAGCTTGCCCTCGACCTTGATGTAGACCGGCGCGCCGGTGGTCAGGAACATGTCCGAGGCGTTCTTTTCCGTCATCAGCTTGAGGAAATAGCCGATGTCCATGCGCGCTCCTGAATCGATGAGGGCGGCGCATTTGCAAGCGCGCCGCGGGCTTCCCACAATTGGCCGCGCGTCGCCCCTTCCGCCACGGCACCCCTGACATGAACGCAAGCTTCGCACAAATCCGGAAATGCCTGCAGGCGACGGCGGTCACGCTTGCGCTCGCCGCCTGCGCCAGCCTGCCGCCGCCGACCGCGGAGCTCGCCGCCGCCGGGCAGGCGGTGGAGCGCGCCGGCGCGGCCGACGCCGACCAGCACGCGCCGGCGGAGCTGGCCAGCGCCCGCGACGCCCACATGCGCGCGCAGGCGGCGATGGCCGCCGGCCGCCAGGACGAGGCCCGCAAGCTGGCGCTGGCCGCCGCCGCCGCCGCCGATCTCGCCCACGCCCGCAGCCAGGCCGCGCGGCTGGAGGCCGAGCGCGCGCGGCACGCGGCCGAGATCGCGGGCCTGCAGCAGCGCCTGGGCGTGGACCCGGCCGGTTCGGCGCCGCTGGACCTGCCGCCGCCGGTGGAGGCGGGCGACGCCAGCGAAGGCGGCCTGGTGCTGCGCCTGACCGCGCTGGAGGCCGACCCGCGCCTGCAGTCGCTGGCGGCCTACGAACGGCTGCGCGCGCGCCAGGCGCTCGACGCGCTGTCGGCGGCGCGCAGCAGCCGCAAGCCCGACGCCCTGTACCTGGCCCGGCGCCGGGTGGAGATCGCCGAGATCGCCGCGCGCAACGAGCTGCTGCGGCGCGAGATCGACAGCCTGGAACGCGAGCGCGCCGCGCTGCTGGTCGAGGCCAGCCGCCAGGAGGCCGAACGCGCCCGCCAGGAGGCCGAGCGCCTGCGCATCCAGGCGCAGATCGCCGCCGAGGAGGCGGCCCGCCTGCGCGCCGCCGCCGAGTCCGAGGCCCAGGCCCGGCAGCAGGCCGAGGGCGTGCTGCAGGACGTGGCCGGCGAACAGGCCGCGCGCCTGCGCGCCGCCCGCGAGCGCCAGGCCGAACTGGCCCGGCGCGAGGCCGAACTGCTGCGCCAGGCCGAGGCCCTGGAAAAAGGCGACGACTGACCCCGCCCCGCCCGAGTCGTCCGCCTTCCACTCCACCCACGCCCCCTGTAGGAGGGGCTTCAGCCCCGACCCCGCGCCCCTCGCCCCCCCTCGGGCAGAGCTGCGCGAGCTGCGACGGATGCCCTCGCAGGGCGCGCCCATGTCGCGGCTGAAGCCGCTCCTACATGAACCGCCGAGCCCCTTGTAGGAGGGGCTTCAGCCCCGACCCAGCGCCCCCCGCCCAGTCTCCGTCCGCAAGCCGTTTCATGCGGCCAAGCCATTGTTCCTGATGACGTTTTCCTCGTTCCTGGCGCGGACCCGTGGGCGCCGGGCCGGTCGCGCCGGGGTTGGTGCGACCACCCCTTGCCGGCCGTGCGGGGGAGGAGTAGGGTCGGTGGTCCGGGCGGTCCTGTTTTCCGCCTGGCCGAGTCGGGCCGATGATTCCAGCACCCCAGCCCCAGGAGCGCGCCGCCGGCAGCCAGGTCCGTGCGGGCCCCCGGAGCGCGCGGGCCCGCGACCTCGACCCGACCGGAACGTCCGCCACGACGCCCCGTGCCCGCAAGGCCGGGGCGTTCGCATTCCCGCGGCGCGCGCGCTGTGCCGGCGCGGGCGCGTCGGCGGCCGCCGTCCCCACTGCCCGGCCGGCGCGCCGGGCGCAGCAACCGTAGGAGGTTTCCATGTTCGAAGGGCAACCGCAGGCGGAACTCGAGGAACTGATGAAGTCCCATTCCGAGTTCCGGCAGCTCTACCAGCACCACCAGCGGCTCGACAAGAAGGTCCTCGACGCCGAACTGGGCGTGCTGCCGCTGGACGACGTCACGCTCTCGCAAATGAAGCGCGAGAAGCTGGCCGCCAAGGACCGCCTCACCCGCCTCTACGAGTCCCTGCACCACTGACGCCGGCCACCGGGCCGGCGCCGGCGGCGGCCCCCCGGCCGCGCCGCGACCGGCCCGCGCCGAGCCCGCTTCAAGCGCGGGCGGCGACGGTTCTTCCTCGTCGAACCGTCGCCGCCCGCCACCTGCGCCTGTCCCGCAAGTTCCTGGACGACCACATCCCCCGCTGTCATCCTGAGCGTAGCGAAGGATCTGCTTTCAAGCGGATTCCTCGCTGCGCTCGGAATGACAAGGGGGGGGTATACCGGTCCACGGAACTTGTGGGACAGCATGGCAGGCCCGCGCGGCTTCCTCCCGCCGCGCCCGCGCCCCGGCACCGCTGCCGGCGCCCGGCTCCGGGCCGGCCTGACTTCGCGCCCGTTCCGGCCGATAATCGCCGCTTCGCCGCGATGCGGCGCCCGCGAAGCCCCGCATGGCCGTCCACCAGTCCGTCCTCGAGCTGATCGGCGAGACCCCGATCGTCCGCGCCCAGCACCTGGACGCCGGCCCCTGCCGGCTCTACCTCAAGCTCGAAAGCCAGAACCCGGGCGGCTCGGTCAAGGACCGGATCGGCATCAGCATGATCGAGGCCGCGGAACGGCGCGGCGACCTGCAGCCCGGCGCGACCCTGGTCGAGGGCACCGCCGGCAACACCGGCATCGGCCTGGCGCTGGTGGCGCGGCAGAAGGGCTACAAGCTGGTGCTGGTGGTACCGGACAAGATGAGCCGGGAGAAGATCTTCAACCTCAAGGCGATGGGCGCGCAGGTGGTGCTGACCCGCTCGGACGTGGCCAAGGGGCATCCGGACTACTACCAGGACATGGCCGAGCGGATCGCCCGCGAAACCCCCGGGGGCTACTTCGTCAATCAGTTCGGCAATCCCGACAACCCGGCCGCGCACGAGCACGGCACGGGGCCGGAGATCCTGCGGCAGATGGAAGGCGAGGGCGGGCTCGATGCGGTCGTGTTCGGCTGTGGCAGTTCCGGGACCATGACCGGGCTGTCGCGCTGCTTCGCGCAGAAGTCCCCGCACACCGAGCTGATCCTGGCCGACCCGGTCGGCTCGATCCTGGCCGAGTACATCAACGAGGGCACGCTGAGCGAGAAGTCCGCCAGCTGGATGGTCGAGGGCATCGGCGAGGACTTCCTGCCGACCATCGCCGACTTCTCGCGGGTATCGAGGGCCTACGCGATCAGCGACCAGGAAAGCTTCCTGACCGCGCGCGAGCTGCTGGAGAAGGAAGGCATCCTGGGCGGCTCCTCGACCGGGACCCTGCTGGCCGCGGCGCTGAAGTACTGCCGGGAGCAGACAGAACCGAAGAACGTGCTGGTGTTCGTCTGCGACACCGGCAACAAGTACCTGTCGAAGATGTACAACGACTACTGGATGCTGGACAACGGCTTCCTGGAGCGCGAGACCTTCGGCGACCTGCGCGACCTGATCCTGCGGCCCTACACCCACCGCGACACCGTGGTGGTCGGTCCGCAGGACCTGCTGGTCACCGCCTACCAGCGGATGAAGCTCTACGAGATCTCGCAGCTGCCGGTGATGGAGGGGGATGCCATCGTCGGCATCCTCGACGAGTCCGACGTGCTGATGCACGTCTACGGCGACGAGGACCGCTTCCGCGACCCGGTTTCGACCGCGATGGTCTCCAAGCTCGACGCCCTGGACGTCGGCGCCCCGGTGCAGGCCCTGCTGCCGGTGTTCGACCGCGGCCACGTCGCGATCGTGATGGACGGCGACCGCTTCCTCGGCCTGATCACCCGCATCGACCTGCTGAACTGGCTGCGGCGGCGGGTGCAGTAAGGTGGTGACCGACGGTACCGAGGAGACGGTCCCCATGGTCCTGTCCGACAGGCGGTCCGAACCGCGCTCCGATACGCGGTTGCTGGGCGAGCTGCTGGTGGAGCGCGGACTGGTGACGCCCGCGGACCTGTCGCGAGCGCTCGCCTTCCAGCAGCAATATCCCGGCAGGCTCGGATCGGTCCTGGTCAGGCTGGGAGCGGTTTCCGAGGAAAACCTGCTGCCGGTGCTGTCGGAACAGATCCAGGTTCCGCTGCTGCAAACCGATGAATGGCCGGAAGAGGGTTCGGTACACGCCGCGCTGGAAGCCGCGCGCCTGGCCCCGGACTGGTGGCACGAGAACGAGGCGGTGGCGTGGGTTTCCGGCGAACGGGTGCTGATTGCCGGCCGCGATCCGCTGGATCCGGGCGTCAACGAGCTGCTGGCGGCACGGCTCGGGGACCTGGATTGGGCGTGGCGGCTGTGCGGCAGTCAGGATCTGTCGCGCCTGCTGGACCTGATTGCGGCCGATCGTTCGGACACGGGAGAAGCGCACGACGAGGACGATGTCTCGCACCTGAGGGAACTTGCCGAGGAAGCGCCGGTCATCGAACTGGTCAACAACATACTTTCCCAGGCCATGGACCTGCGCGCGTCGGACGTGCATATCGAGCCCGAGCCCCAGGCCTGCCTGGTCAGGATGCGGGTCGACGGAATCCTGCAGACGCGACTGACGCTGCAGCCATCGCGCTACCCGGCCGTGGCATCGCGGGTCAAGCTGATTTCCGGAATGGACATCGCGGAGCGGCGGCTTCCCCAGGATGGTCGCCTCAGTCTGCGGGTGAGCGGCCAGGACGTGGATGTGCGCGTGTCGGCGGTGCCCGCCGTGCATGGCGAGTCGCTGGTCCTGCGCCTGCTGCCCAAGGAGCGCAAGGACCTGGACCTGTCCAACCTCGGCTTCCACCCGAGGGATCTGCGCCGCTTCCGAGAGTGGACGCGCGAGCCGCACGGAATCGTGCTGGTCACCGGCCCGACCGGCTCGGGCAAGTCGACGACGCTCTACGGTGCGCTGGAGGAGATCAACGACAGCGCGCGCAAGATCCTCACGGTGGAAGACCCGGTCGAATTCCAGGTCAAGGGCGTGACCCAGATCCAGGCCAATTCCGAAATCGGGTACACGTTCGCACGGGCGTTGCGCGCGATCCTGCGCCAGGACCCGGACGTGATCATGATCGGCGAGATCCGCGACCTGGAAACCGCCGAGATCGCCGTGCAATCGTCCCTGACCGGGCACCTGGTCCTCTCGACGCTGCATACCAACGATGCGGTGAGCGCCTTCACCCGCCTGATCGACATGGGCGTGGAACCCTTCCTGGTGGCGACCAGCGTGCGCGCGGTGCAGGCCCAGCGTCTGGTGCGCCGGCTGTGCCGGCATTGCAGCGTCCCCGCGCACGTCCTGCCGGCGGTCGAGGCGGCGGTCGCGGGCCTCGCCGGTCCGGCGCCGGAACCGCCCGACTGGCGCCGGGCTGTCGGCTGCCCGGCGTGCCAGGGCACCGGCTACCGCGGCCGCCTGGGCATCTACGAACTGGTGGACGTCACCGAACGGATGCAGGAACTGATCCTGGCCCGTGCGCCCGCCGAGCGCCTGCGTGCGCTCGCCAGCGAGCAGGGCGGGCGTACCCTGCGCGAGGACGGCCTGCTCAAGGCGCGCCAGGGCGTGACGAGCGTCGAGGAAGTCGTGCGCGTTACCGGCGGAACGGTGGACGATGGCTGAGCCGGTCAAGTTCCGGTATCGCGCGGTCGATGCCAATGGAACCCAGCTGTCGTCCGACATCGTGGCGACGGGAGAGCGCGAAGCCCTGCGCAGCCTCGAGGCCCAGGGTCTCACGGTCGTCGCGCTTCAGCAGGTGCGCGATCCCGGGCGCCGGTACCGCAGCAAGCGTGCCTCCGCGCGCGAGACCCAGCTGGTGCTGCAGGAGTTCGCGACCCTGCTGGAGGCCGGGGTGACGCTCGCGGTCTCGCTGTCTTCCCTCGCCAAATCCAGCCATCACCCGCAACTGACCGGCGCGTTCGCAGCGATGGAGCGCGCGGTGCGCCGGGGCGAGAGCTTCAGTTCGGCATTCCGGCAATCCGGCCTGCCGGTGCCCGGATATTTCCACCAGCTGGTGGAAGCGGGCGAGGCGACCGGGCAGCTCGCGGAGGCCTTCCGCGGCGGCGTCGACCAGTTCGAATACGACCAGCAGGTCGCCGGGGAACTGCGGTCGGCCCTGGTGTACCCGCTGGTGCTGGTGGGTTCGGGCGCGGCCGCGGTCCTGATCATCTTCCTCTGGGTCGTGCCGCGCTTCGGCGGCCTGCTGACCCAGCACGGGGACCGGATGCCGGCGCTTTCGCGCTGGATCATCGGCACCGGGGTCTGGCTCAGCGCCAACATCTGGCTGGTCGCCCTGGCGGCCGTCGGCCTCGGGGCGGCCTTGACTGCCCTGGTCAGGCGCAAGGAATCGCGTGCGGCGGCGAGCGAGGCGCTTGCGCGCGCGCCGCTGGTCGGCGACTGGATCGTGGAGGCCGAAGTCGGGCGCTGGTCCAGCACCCTGGCGGCGCTGCTGGCGGGCCGGGTCGAACTCATCCGTGCGCTGGGCCTGGCCGCCGAATCGGTGAAGCTGCAGTTCCTGCGCAACCGTCTGGCGCGGGTCGCACGATCGGTGAAGGGCGGGGCCTCGCTTTCGGCCGCGCTGCGCGAGCATCATGCCCTCAACCCCACCGGCTACGACCTGGTGGCGGTGGGCGAGGCCAGCGGCGAGCTGCCCAAGCTGCTGCGCGCGCTGGCGCGGCTGTACGAGACCACCGGCCGCGACCGCATGAAGCGTATCCTGCAGCTGATCGAACCCATGGCCATCATCGTCATCGGCGTGGTGATCGGAATCATCGTCACCGCTATCATCCTGGCCATCACCAGCGTCAACGAAGTGCCAATGTAGGGCGAGGAACCCGTATGCGCCATCCGCGGAAGATCGTAGGCTTCACCCTGCTCGAGATGCTGGTCGTGCTGGTCATCATCGGCCTGATCGCCAGCCTGGTCGGCCCGCGCCTGTTCAGCAGGGTGGATTCCTCCAAGGTGCAGGTAGCCGAAACCCAGGCGCGCATGCTGCGCGGCGCGGTCGAGACCTACCGCCTGGAAGTGGGCCAGTTGCCGCCGCCGGACCAGGGCCTCGAGGCGCTGGTGACACGCCCGGCCGGAGAACCGGCGCGCAGCCGCTGGCGCGGGCCGTACCTGGACGAGGCCGTGCCGCTGGATCCGTGGGGCAATCCCTACCAGTACTCCGTTCCGGGCGCCGACGGCATGGCGTTCGCGCTGTACTCGCTGGGCGCCGACGGCAAACCCGGAGGGGAGGGCAATGACGCGGACATCGGGTTCCTGCCTCCACGCTAGCCGGCGCCGGGGCTTCACTCTGCTGGAGCTGCTGATCGTGCTCGGCATCATCGCCACCGCCACCGCCCTGGTGGCGCCGCGTCTGCAGTCCACCTACGAGGCCATCGTCGCCACCGGCGAACGGGCAGAAGTGCGGCGCGCCCTCGAACGCCTGCCCCTGCTGGCGCGCGCGCAGGGCGCCGCCTTGGCGTTCCCGGGAACGGAGGCGGGCGGCCGTGCGTTGATGGGGGCGCTGGACTTGCCGGAAGGCTGGACACTGCGTCCGATCGATCCGGTGCGGGTCCGTGCCAGCGGAGTGTGCGCATCCTCCCGGATCGAGGTGGCGGGGCGCCAGCTGCGCGAAACCTGGGTGCTCGACGCGCCGCTGTGCAGGGTGAACGATGGCGCGGGCGGCTGAAGGAGGCTTCTCGCTGCTGGAAGCGGTGGTCGCGCTCGCGATCCTCGCCGCCGCGGGCATGGCCCTGTTCGCCGCGATTTCGCAGTCGATCCAGATGCTGTCCCGCGCGGAGGCCGCGCGCGGGCAGGACGCGGCCTTGCGGGACGCGCTCGCCGTGATCGGGCAGGTGAATCCGATGCAGACGCCCCGCGGCGAGGAGCCGCTGGGGCCGTTCGCGATGCGCTGGGACAGTCGGCTGGTGGAGCCGGAGCTCGACGGCGCCACCGGTTACCTGCAGCCCGGCCTGCACCGGCTTGGACTGTACGAGGTGCGGATCGAACTGCTCCAAGGCGCAACCACGGTCCGCGAGGCCGTGGTGCGGCGGGCCGGCTACCGGCAGGTGCGCGAGCCCCCGGAGCTCTGATGCGCCCCGCACGCACCGCAGGCTTCACCCTTCTGGAAACGATCGTCACCCTGGTGATCGTCTCGTTGATGGTGGCACTGCTGATGCAGGCGCTCTCGCAGGTGCTGAACCTGCGCCAGCGGGTCCTGCGCCTGCAGGGCGAAGCACGGACCGCCGCATTGCAGGAGCGCTGGTTCCGCGAGAGCCTGCAGGGCGCCATCGCCGACCTGCCCGACGCATTCGGGCAGTTCCAGGGGGACCAGGAGCATTTCGAATTTGCGAGCGTGGCATTGCTGGACGCCGAAGGCATCGGGCGCGTGCGCTGGGAAATCGTCGGGAGCGACGGCAGCTCCGCCCTGATCCACCGCGGTCCCGCCGGGGACCCCATGGTCGTGATCGAAGGCCCGCTCGCCTCGGCGCGGTTCGACTACCGCGGTGCGGACGGAACCTGGCGCCCGCAGTGGGTTGTACCGGCCGGGGAACAGGCGGACGGCGACCCCGAAGCGCTGCCCCGCCTGGTGCGGTTCCGGGCCCAGGCGCGCACGGGCGAGATCCACTGGCTGGTGGCGGTGCCGGCCGATCCCGCCCCCGCCAGCCGCCTGCTGAGGCCGGAGGATCAGGCCAGTGGCCTCTAGCGCGGGCGCCGTGTCCGAACGGGGCTTCGTGCTGGCGGTCACGCTTTGGCTGCTGGCGGCGATCGCGGTCGCGGTCGCGGCGCTCACGCTCTGGGCGCTGTCCGAGGTGGCCGATGCGGCCCTGGAACGCGAGCGCACCGACGACGAACTCGCCATCTTCTCCACGCGCGAAAGCCTGCTGTACCTGGCCAGCACCCGGGCGCTTACCCGGGCCGGCCTGCCGGTGGAACGGATGGGCGAGGAGGAACGTGCGCTGCGCATGCTCGACGAGATGGGCGGCCTGCGGCGCGATCCGCGCGGGGGCGAGCTGGCGCTGGACGGCACGCCCTACCACGGGCTGGGAGGGATCCGTTTCGCCATCCAGGACGAGGCGGGCCTGTTCTCGGTCGCCTGGCCCTCGGATGCGTCGATCGACCGTTTCCTTGCCGCGCGCGGCGTACGGTCGCGGCGGATCCCGCAGCTGCGCGACGCGCTGCTGGACTACATCGACGCCGACGACCTGCGCCGCCTCAATGGTGCGGAGAGGCGCGAATACGAGCGCGAGCGGCTGCCGCCGCCGCCCAACCGGCGCCTGCTGCTGCCACGCGAGCTGTTCTCGGTCATGGGCTGGTCGCAGCTGGAGGAAGGAGAGACCATCCACGAGGATGAACTGACCGCCTTCTATCTCGGCGCGGTGAACCTCAACACCGCCCCGGCCTCGCTGCTGCCGCTCTGGCTGCAGGACTGTCCCCGGACCTGCGAGGCCTTCCTGGAACGCCGTGCGGTCACCCCCTACCGTTCGGGCGCCGAGGTGGAGGCCATCCACGGCATCCAGCTGCCCGGAGACGAGGCGATCAGCTACCGGTTCCTGGCCGACGAAATCCTGCGCCTGACCTTCTGGGGAAATTCGGGCGCGGCCTGGCGCATGCATGTACGATTGACGCCCCTTGCGAATGGGCGCGGTCCCTGGACGGTGCTCGCCACGTACCCGGTCCCTCGACCCAGCGATGACGCGATTCAGGACCCTGGCAGCGATCTTCTCGCCGACCTACCGCAGCGCGAGCGCTGACCGCGCCGTGCTGCGCCGTGGCGGCGTGCTCGGGCCCACCGTCGAGGTGGCGCCCCGGGCCGACTGCGCCTACCGCAGGTTCGAGTTCGGGCATCTGCCCCCGCGCCAGCGCGCGGGCGCGGCGCGACTGGCGGTCGGCAGGCACGAGCCGGTGGCCGGGGCCCCGGTCCATGTCGCATGGACCGGAGGGGTGGCGCATGCATGGTGGTGGCTGGAGGCGCCGCCGGCCCCGGCGGCAGGGCACCCGTCTTGGTTGCCGGAGACCCTGTTGCGGCCTCCCGTGGCCGGGGATGCAGCGCGCCTGCTGGCGATGCTGCGCGGGTTCGAAGGCCAGTACTGGCAGCAGGGGGTGCTGCGCGCCAGCCAATGGTGGCCGGCCGTGCCCGGGCAGGATTCCTGGGGACGGTTCCTGCGTGCATGCGGCGCGCCCCAGGGCCCGGTTCCCGACCCGCTGCAGCTGCCCCTGGCGTCACGGCCGTGGGGCGACCGGGCACGGATCGGCGGCTGGTCCCCGGCCCGGGCCGAGACCCTGGCATGGAGATCGGTCGCATTGCTGGGCGCGTTCCTGCTCGCCTGGCAGCTGACCGGCCTGCTCCACTGGCAAGCCGCGGCCACGCGCGCGCAGGAGCGGCTGGAGGAGTTCCGCGCCAAGGCCTCGCCGCTGCTGGACGCGCGCGAGCAGGCCGAAGCCGCCCGCGCCGAACTCGAACGCCTTGCCCTGCTGCAGCAGGGAGTGGACGACCAGCGGCTGATGGTGGAAGTGGCGCGGCGCCTGCCCGAAGGCGACGCGCTCTCGGCATGGCAGCGCGAGGGCGCCCGCCTGCAGTTCTCGGTGGCGACCGCGGCCACCGACCCGCGCATCTACGTGGCGGCGCTGGAGGGCATGCCCGGCGTGCTCGAGGTCCAGGCCAGCCCGGACGGCGGTGGAATGCGGGTGCAGGTGGTGCTCGAGACCGCCGCGGCGGCCGCCGGCGACGGAGAGGCCGCGTCCACGTGACTTCGCCCCGACTCGAATCACTGCGTCAGCAATGGCGCGGCAACCGCCGGCTGCGCATCGCGGCTCTGGTGGCGGCCGCGATCCTGCTGCTGCACGCCGTGTTTTCGCTGGCCGATCGCAGGGATGTGCTGGGCGAACGGATCGCGGGCGACGAAGACCTGCTCGTGCGGCTGGAGCGGGCCGCCACGGAAACCGCCTGGCCCGACCGTGCCCTCGAGGCACAGGCCCACCTGCGCGAGATGCGCGCCTCCCTGCCGGAAGCGGGCAACGAGGGCCGTGCCCGCGCCGAACTGCAGGCATGGCTTTCGCTCCAGGCCTCGCAGGCGGGCCTGTCGGAAGTCCAGATCCGGGTCCAGGACGTGGTCAACGTGGAAGGCCACCCGGAACTGCAGCAGGCCCTGGCGCGGATGGACGCAAGCCTGCCCCGCTCGCAGCTGGGACGGCTGCTCGATGCCCTCGGCCAGGGTCTGCCCTGGGTCCAGGTCGAGCGGCTGGAAATCTCCGCGGGCGACCCGGCCTCGGTGCTGGTCGTGGTCCGCGCCTACTACCGGCGCGAGGCGGTCCTGGATGCGCCTGCCGCGGGCGCGCAGGTCACCCCGCTCGGTCCGGACCCCGACCCAGACCGACCCGAGCCGGTCGACCTGGATGCCAACGCCCGGAGCCCGGCGCCGTGACCGGGCCCTGGAAGCCCATGCTCTGGCTGGCCGGCGCGATGCTGCTGGGCGCGCTTGGTTATTCGCTGTTCGGCCAGCGTCCGCCACAGTCCGTGGTCCCGGATCCGGAGCGCGGGGGCGAATGGTCCCTGCCGGATCTTCCCGGGCCCCGGGATGCCGCGATCGGCGCGGACTGGACCGTGCTCGATCCCTGGAACGCAGCCCCGCCGGCCGTGGCGGACGCGCCCCCGCCACTGCCGCCGGCGGTCCCGGTCGGCGTGATGCGTGTGGGGCGGGGGTGGAAGGCGGTCTTCGTCCAGGCCGGGGTCGAGCAGGTGGCGGGCCCGGGTGAACGACTGCACGGCGGCGGGCAGGTACGATCCGTCGGTCCGCTGCAGGTGCGCTGGGTGGA
>JBKHXI010000041.1:0-2885 GCA_046566095.1 Gammaproteobacteria bacterium
CACCTCCAGTCGTCATTTCCATCTCCAGTCGTCATCCTGAGCGCAGCGAAGGATCCGCTTCTGAAGCGGATTCCTCACTGCGTTCGGAATGACACGGGGGATGCAGTCAGCGGGGCGGCGGCCCCGGCACGTGGATGGCGATCGCGCGGGCGTGCTTGCGGGTCGGGCTGATGGTGACGCCGACGCCCGCGCCGCCGTAGCTGCGCCCGCCGAAGCGCCCGCCGCCGCCACCGACGCTCACCCCGGTGCCGCCATAGCCCTGCGCGGTATCCAGCACCAGCACCCCGTTGGCGCCCAGCCGCGCGGCCTCGACACGCAGGTTGCGCAGCACCGCCTCGAGCTTGGCCTGCTCGCCGAAGGCGAAGGCGCCGCTGGCGGTCTCCAGCCGCGCGATCTCCTGGTAGCCCGGCGGCGGGTCGAAGTAGACCTGGACCTGGGCCGGATCGATCGGCGGCCGCGGCGGGCCGGTCAGCACGTGCGAGGTGGCGCAGCCGGCGAGCAGCAGCAGCGCGGCGGCGAGCAGCAGGGCCTGCAGGGGGCGTACGCGGATCATGGCGGCATCGGTCCCGGGAGTGAGCCTTCGATTCTGGCCGTACGCGCCTGAACGCCCCGTCCACCGACCGCGGGAAAGGTTCTTCGGCTTCCCCGGGCGGACTCCCCCTCACTGTCATTCCGAACGCAGTGAGGAATCCGCTTCAGAAGCGGATCCTTCGCTGCGCTCAGGATGACAGCCTTTTCGCGTGGCTCCCGTTTCGCGTGGCTCCCCTCTGGCGTGGCTCCCTTTTCGCGTGGCTCCCCTCTGGCGTGGCTCCCCTCTGGTGTGGCTCCCCTCTGGCGTGGTGCCCATCTCGCGGGGGCTAGGTCATGCCGCCGTCGATTCCGATCACCTGGCCGTTGATGTAGCCGGCCGCGTCCGAGCACAGGAAGGCGACGAGGGCGGCGACCTCCTCCGGCCTGCCCATGCGGCCGGCCGGGACCAGCTGCTTCACCGCCTCGGGCGGGAAGGCCGCGTCGGCCATGCGGCCGGCGACCACGCCCGGGGCGACCACGTTGGCGGTGATGCCGCGGCTGGCCATCTCGCGCGCCAGCGACCTGGTCGCGCCGTGCAGCGCCGCCTTGGCCGCGGCGTAGTTGGCCTGGCCGCGGTTGCCGAGGACCGCGGCCACGCTGGAGATGCTGACGACCCGGCCCCAGCGGGTGCGCGCCATCGGCAGCAGCAGCGGCCGGGTGACGTGGAAGAAGCCGTGCAGGCAGACGTCGACGACCCGCTTCCACTTGGTCGCGGTCATCCCGGCCAGCGGCGCGTCGTCGTGGATGCCGGCGTTGTTGACCAGCACCTGGACCGGGCCGGCCTCGAGCAGGGCGGCGAGCGCATCCGCGCTGGCGTGTTCGTCGGCGACATCGAAGGCCACCGCCTCGGCGCTGCCGCCGGCCGCGACGATCGCGTCCACCACCGCCTGTGCGCGCGCGGGGTTGGCATTGGCGTGGACCACCACGTGCAGCCCCTGCGCCGCCAGCGCCCGGCAGATCGCCCCGCCGATGTCGCCGCTGCCGCCGGTGACCAGCGCCCGCCTCGTCTGCCCCTTGTCCATGCCGATGTCGTTCCGCACGCGCTGGGAGACCGCATGTTGCCGCAAGTCCCGGCCCTTGTCGTTGCCGACGCAGCGGACAACCACCTGTTGCCGCAAGCTCCCTGTCGTTCCGGACGCAGTGGGGAGCCTGCTCTTGAAGCAGATCCTTCGCTGCGCTCAGGATGACAATCTGGATTGACGTCCCCTGTCGTTCCGGACGCGGTAGAGGGCCTGCTCTCGAAGCAGATCCTCCCATCGCCTTCGCGAGGCTGCAGGCTGCGCCCAGGACGACAACCCGGATCAACCTCCCGATGTCGTTCCGAACGCAGTGAGGAACCTGCTGTTTCCCGGGGAGTCACGGCGCACAGGCCCCGTCTCCACGGCGCCCGAGGCAGCCCGGAACGCCGTCACCGCCCCTGCAGCATCACCGCCGCGCGGCCCTCGGCCAACAGCGTGCCGGCGTGCTCGATCCGAAACGCGTACTGCTGGCTGTCGACGCCGTCGGCCAGCATCCACGCCTCGCATTCGAGCGCACCCGGGAGGTCGTCGATCCGGGCCACGTGCAGCGTCACCGCGCGCAGCGCCACCAGCAGCCCCGGCCGCGCCGCGCCGCCGGACGCCTGCGCGCGCAGGCCGCCGTGGACCGCCATCGCCTGCGCCCCGTACTCGCACAGGTGCACCGCGCGCAACCGGCCGCCGCTGCGCAGCGGGTGCGCGGGATCGCGGTGGCCGTGCGCGTGCAGCCGGATCGACGACGCGTCCCAGTGCAGCACCGCATCCCACAGGCACATCGCGCCGGCATGCGGCACCAGCGCCCGGATCGCGGCGCGGTCGTACAGGACGGTCGGGTCCGGCGAATGCGGGGTCATGCCGTTGCCGTCCCCGCCTGCGGCGCGCCGCGCGCCACCAGCAGCGCCAGCACGAAGTTGGCGGCGACGCCCAGCGCCACCGTGGCGCCGATCGCGCGCAGCACCGGGATCGAGGACAGCGCCAGCAGCGCGAACACCGCGAAGGTCATCGCGCTGCAGACCCCGATCGCGTGCAGGGTGCGCAGCTGCTGGCGGCGCTCGTGGCCGGCGTGCTCGAAGAACAGCGCGTAGTCCAGTCCCAGGCCGGCGGCCAGCACCAGCGACACCAGGTGGAACAGGCTCAACTCGACTCCCGCCAGGCGCAGCGCGGCCAGCACCACCAGGGTCGACAGCGCCACCGGCAGCAGCACGGTGGCGGTGCGGCGCCACGAGCGCAGGGCCAGGCGCACGGTCGCCGCCAGCAGCAGCGCGGCCAGGGCCAGCGCCGCCAGCACCCGCTCGCGAT
>JBKHXI010000042.1:0-4713 GCA_046566095.1 Gammaproteobacteria bacterium
GCGTCGCGCAGTCCGCGGGCGGCGGCCGCGGCGGCCTGCGCGAAGTCCTCGCCGGCGGAGGCGTAGAGGATCGCGCGCGAGGAGCTGATCGCCAGGCCGGCGCCGTCGCCGTCGCGGGCGTTGCGCACCACCGCCTCGACGTCGCCGCCCTGGGCGCCGACGCCCGGCACCAGCAGGGGCATGCCGCCGACGAGCGCCCGCACCTCGCCCAGTTGCCGCGGCCAGGTCGCGCCGACCACCAGCATGCAGTTGCCGTGGCCGTTCCAGTCGCTGGCGACGGTCGCGGCCACGTGCTGGTACAGCGGCCGCTCGCGGCCGTCGGCGCCGCGCACCGGCAGGTCCTGCAGCTCGGCCGCGCCCGGGTTGGAGGTCCGGCACAGCACCACCACGCCGCGGTCGGCGCGGTCCAGGAACGGCTGCAGGGAGTCGCGGCCGAGGTAGGGGTTCACGGTGACCGCGTCGGCGCGGTAGCGGTCGAAGGCCTCGGCGGCGTAGCGCGCGGCGGTACTGCCGATGTCGCCGCGCTTGGCGTCGAGGATCACCGGGATGCCGGGGTGCGCGTCGTGCACGTGCGCGACCAGCCGCGCCAGCGCGTCCTCGGCGCCTAGCGCGGAAAAGTGCGCGACCTGCGGCTTGAAGGCGCAGGCGTAGGGCGCGCTGGCGTCGACGATGTCGCGGCAGAAGGCGAACACCGCATCGGGATCGCCGGAGAACCGCGCGGGAAACCGCGACGGCTCCGGATCCAGGCCGACGCAGACCAGGGTGTCCGCGTCCGACCAGCGCTGCCTGAGGGCCTGCATGAAGCTCATCGCGTCCTCCCTCACCTGTCGTCCCGAGCGTAGCGAGGGACCTGCTTCGAGGCCGCCGCCGTCTGCAAAAGCAGGCCCCTCGCTGCGCTCGGGGCGACAGGGGTGCGGGCTCCGGAAAGCAGACCCGTCCCCCGGATCACGTCCGGGGTCGGGGCGACCGCGGCGCGGGGCGCCGCGGTCACTTCAGGGCCTTGAACCGCAGCCGGTGCGGCCGCGCGGCCTCGTCGCCGAGGCGGCGCTTCTTGTCTTCCTCGTACTCGCGGTAGTTGCCCTGGAAGAACTCGACGTGGCTGTCGCCCTCGAAGGACAGGATGTGGGTCGCGATCCGGTCCAGGAACCAGCGGTCGTGCGAGATCACGAAGGTGTTGCCGGGGAATTCCAGCAGCGCGTCCTCGAGCGCGCGCAGGGTCTCCACGTCCAGGTCGTTGGACGGCTCGTCGAGCAGCAGCACGTTGCCGCCCTGCAGCAGGGTCTTGGCCATGTGCAGGCGCCCGCGCTCGCCGCCGGACAGCGAGCCCACGCGCTTCTGCTGGTCCTGGCCCTTGAAGTTGAAGCGGCCGATGTAGGCGCGCGACTGGATCTCCACTCCGTTGATGCCGAGGATGTCCAGTCCGCCGGATACCTCCTCCCATACGGTCTTGTCGCCCTCGAGCGCTTCACGGCTCTGGTCGACGTAGGCCAGCTTCACCGTCGGCCCAATGAGGATTTCGCCCGAATCGGGCTTCTCCTGGCCCGTGATCATCTTGAACAGCGTGGACTTGCCGGCGCCGTTGGGGCCGATGATGCCGACGATCGCGCCCGGCGGCACGATGAAGCTCAGGTCGTCGATCAGCAGCCGGTCGCCGAAGCGCTTGGAGACGTTGCGGAACTCGATCACCGAGTTGCCCAGGCGCTCGCCGGGCGGGATGAAGATCTCGTTGGTCTCGTTGCGGCGCTGGTACTCGACCGACTGCAGTTCCTCGATCCGCGCCAGCCGCGCCTTGCCCTTGCTGCGGCCGCCCTTGGCGTTCTGCCGCGCCCACTCCAGTTCCTTCTGGATCGCCTTCTGCCGCGCCTTCTCCTGCGATTCCTCGCGCTTGAGGCGGTCCTCCTTCTGCACCAGCCACTCGGTGTAGTTGCCCTTCCAGGGGATGCCGCGGCCGCGGTCGAGCTCCAGGATCCATTCGGCGGCGTTGTCGAGGAAGTAGCGGTCGTGGGTCACCGCCACCACCGTGCCCGGGAACCGGGCCAGGAACTGCTCCAGCCATTCCACCGACTCGGCGTCCAGGTGGTTGGTCGGCTCGTCGAGCAGCAGCATGTCCGGCTTCTGCAGCAGCAGCCGGCACAGCGCCACCCGGCGCTTCTCGCCGCCCGACAGCGGGCCGATCTTCGCCTCCCAGGGCGGCAGGCGCAGCGCGTCGGCCGCCACCTCCAGCTGGTTCTCCAGGGTGTGCGCGTCGCCGGCGGCCAGGATCGCCTCCAGCCGCTCCTGCTCGCGGGCCAGCGCGTCGAAGTCGGCGCCCTCCTCGGCGTAGGCGGCGTAGACCTCGTCCAGGCGCTTCTGCGCCTGCAGCACCTCGCCCACGCCTTCCTCCACCGCCTCGCGCACGGTCTGCTCCGGGTCGAGTTGCGGCTCCTGCGGCAGGTAGCCGACCTTGATCCCCGGCTGCGGGCGCGCCTCGCCCTGGAAGTCCTGGTCGACCCCGGCCATGATCCGCAGCACCGTCGACTTGCCCGAGCCGTTGAGCCCGAGCAGGCCGATCTTGGCGCCCGGGAAGAACGACAGCGAGATGTCCTTGATGATCTGGCGCTTGGGCGGGACCGTCTTGGACACGCCGTTCATGGTGTAGATGTACTGCATCGGGGCTCGGGTCTCGGTGCTTGGCGGGGCGCCGCCGGCAGGGGGCGGCGGCGGCCTGCGGGTGGGCAGGGGCCGGGAAAGTCGCGGGAATTTCCCATTATCGGCGATCCGCCGCCGGCCCGCCATGCGCACACGGCCCGCGGCCGCCCAACCGCACGCGACTGGATCCGGGGCCATGTAGGAGCTGCGTAAGCTGCGGCCCGCGCGCAGGGTCCATGGACGACGGGGTCGCAGCTTACGCAGCTTCTACAGGGGGGCGTCCAAGGGAGCATCGCGCCCCGGGGCCGTGGTGGGTGCCCGACCCGCTAAACTGCCGGTCTTCCTCCCCAGATCCCCGGAGCGGCGATGTTCCCGCGCGATTGCAGAATCGAAGGATTCGACCCCGAACTGGCCGAGGCGATGGCCGGCGAGCGCCGCCGCCAGGAGGACCACGTCGAGCTGATCGCCAGCGAGAACTACGCGAGCCCGCGGGTGCTCGAGGCCCAGGGCAGCGTGCTGACCAACAAGTACGCCGAGGGCTATCCGGGCAAGCGCTACTACGGCGGCTGCGAGTTCGTCGACGTCGCCGAGCAGCTGGCCATCGACCGGGTCAAGGCGCTGTTCGCCGCGGGCTCTCCCGGGGATGTGTACGCCAACGTCCAGCCGCACTCCGGCTCGCAGGCCAACCAGGCCGTGTACCTCTCCCTGCTGCAGCCCGGCGACCGGATCCTGGGCATGAGCCTGGCGCACGGCGGCCACCTCACCCACGGCGCGAAGGTCAACATCTCCGGCAAGCTGTTCGACGCCGCCCAGTACGGCGTCGACGACCAGGGCCTGATCGACTACGACGAGGTCGAGCGCCTCGCGGTCGAGCACCGGCCGAAGATGGTCGTCGCCGGCTTCTCGGCGTACTCGCAGGTGGTCGACTGGGCGCGGTTCCGGGCGATCGCCGACAGGGTCGGCGCGCTGCTGTTCGTGGACATGGCGCACGTCGCCGGGCTGGTCGCCGCCGGCGTGTATCCCAACCCGCTGCCGCATGCGCACGTGGTCACCTCGACCACCCACAAGACCCTGCGCGGCCCGCGCGGCGGCATCATCCTGGCGCAGGCGCCGGACGAGGAGCTGAAGAAGAAACTGCAGTCGATCGTGTTCCCCGGCATCCAGGGCGGGCCGCTGATGCACGTGATCGCCGCCAAGGCGGTCGCCTTCAAGGAAGCGCTGGAGCCGGAGTTCAAGGCCTACCAGCGGCAGGTGGTGAAGAACGCGCAGGCGATGGCGCGGACGATCATCGAACGCGGCTACCGGATCGTCTCGGGCGGCACCGAGAACCATCTGATGCTGGTCGACATGATCGGCAAAGGCATCACCGGAAAGGACGCGGAAGCCGCGCTCGGCCGCGCCCACATCACGGTCAACAAGAACGCGGTGCCGAACGACCCGCAGAAGCCGTTCGTGACCTCGGGCCTTCGCATCGGCACCCCCGCGGTCACCACCCGGGGCTACCGCGAGGCCGACTGCGTCGAGCTCGCGCACTGGATGTGCGACGTGCTCGACGCCCCCGCCGACGAGGCCGTGATCGCCGCGGTCCGTGAGCGGGTCACCGCGCAGTGCCGCAAGTACCCGGTCTATGGCTGAGCGCTGGTCCCATCACGTGCCCCATCCCGCACCTGTCGTCCCGAACGAAGTGACGGACCTGCTCTTGCCTCCGGTCGCGAAAAGCAGGTCCCTCGCTGCGCTCGGGACGACAGGGCGGCGGCCGCGGTAGCCGATGCACTGCCTGTTCTGCCAGCACGACGACACCCGGGTGATCGACTCGCGCGTGTCCGAGGACGGCGCCTCGATCCGGCGCCGCCGCGAGTGCACCGCCTGCGGCGAGCGCTTCTCCACGCTGGAGACGATCGAGCTCAAGCTGCCGGCGATCATCAAGGGCGACGGCCGCCGCGAGCAGTTCGACGTGCGCAAGCTCCGCCACGGGTTCGACCGCGCGCTGCACAAGCGTCCGGTCTCGGAGGAGCAGATCGAGGCGGCGCTGCGCTCGGTGGTGCACCAGCTGCGGATGACCGCCGAGCGCGAGGTCGCCTCGCG
>JBKHXI010000043.1:0-14566 GCA_046566095.1 Gammaproteobacteria bacterium
TCGATGGCGTACGACTCGATGTCGATCCGCTCCGGCACCGCCGCCTTGTAGTAGCTGACGCCGGCGACCAGGTGCAGCAGGCGCAGCGCGCGCTCCACCGCGCCGGCGCGCGCCTGGTCCAGCGCGAACGGCGCGCCCGGGAAGGTCACCGTCTCGACCAGCTCCGGGCCGTCGTCGAAGGCGTAGGCCAGCTCGGCCACGCCGGTGGCGGGATCGAAGCCGCAGCGCACGAAGCGGAACGCGGCGATCGCGTCGCGTCGGAAGATCCAGTCGGTCATTCGAGCACGTCCTCGGCCGGCAGCGGCCGCAGGTTGTAGGTGTTGGCCATGACGTGGCCGTAGGCGCCGGCGTCGGCCAGCAGCAGCACGTCGCCCTCGGCGGTGGCGGCGGGCAGCAGGCGCTGGCGGCCGAGCACGTCGCCGGATTCGCAGACCGGGCCGACCACGTCGAAGGCGGCGTCGGCGGGCGCGTCGGTGCGCGACAGGTTGACGATGTCGTGCCAGGCCTCGTACAGCGCCGGGCGCAGGATCGCGTTCATGCCGGCGTCGGCGCCGACCCGGCGCACGCCGTCCTTCTCCACCACCTGGGTGACGGTGAGCAGCAGCGCGCCGGCCTCGGCCACCAGGTAGCGCCCGGGTTCCACCGCCAGCGCGAAGCGCGGATACGCCGCCTTGACCTCGGCCAGCCCCGCCGCCCAGGCCTCGATGTCGAACGGCGCCGCGTCCGGCGCGTACGGCACCGGCAGGCCGCCGCCGATGTCGATCGTGTCCACCGTGCCGATGCCGTAGGCCAGCCCGGCCAGTTCGCCGTAGACCGCGCGCCAGTGGTCGGGCGCGTCGATGCCGCTGCCCAGGTGCGCGTGCAGCCCGGTGATGCGCGCGTCGAGCGCCTGCGCCTCCGCGACGAAGGCGTCCAGGCGCGCGACCGGCAGCCCGAACTTGGCCTCGGCGCCGCCGGTACGGACTTTCTCGTGGTGGCCGTCGCCGCGGCCCAGGTCCAGCCGCAGCCACAGCGCGCGGCCGCGGAAGGTGTCGGGCCAGCGCCGCAGCGCCTCGAGGTTGTCGAGGGTGACGGTCGCCCCGCGCGCGAACGCGGCCTCGTATTCGGCGCGCGGCGCGAAGCTCGGGGTGAACAGCGCGCGCGCCGGTTCGAGGCCGGGCAGGCTGGCGAACAGGTGCGAGAGTTCGCCCTGAGAGACGCATTCGAAGCCGAACCCCTCCTCCGCCAGCGCGCGCAGGATCGCCGGGTGCGGATTGGCCTTGAGCGCGTAGTAGCGGCGGTCGATCGCCGGTACCGCGGCCAGCGCGCGGGCGCGCGCCCGCACGGTCGGCAGGTGGTAGACGTAGCGCGGGGTGCCGGCGCCGGCGCGGCGCAGCAGCTCGGTGCGCGCGTGCCGCCACCACGGCGCCTCGCGCGCCACCGGCCCGTGCACGATCTCGCGCCAGCTCGGGCCGAACACCGCGGCGTCGTGGACCGGCATCGCGCCGCTGCGCACCAGTTCGGCGTGCAGCTGCGGCACCAGTCCGTCGGCGTCGGCCTCGTCGATCACGAAGGTCAGGTTGAGGTCGTTGGAGGACTGCGAGATCAGGTGCACCCGCTCGCGCCCGAACGTCGCCCAGATGTCGCTCAGGCGGTGCAGCAGCGAGCGCATGCCGCGCCCGACCAGGGTGATCGCCGCGCACGGGGCGATCACCTTGACCCGGCAGACCTCGGCCAGGTCCGCGGCCAGCGCGCCGAGCACGTTGCCGCTGACCAGGTTCTCGCTCGGGTCGAGCGAGACGGTGACGTTGGTCTCCGAGGAGCCGATCATGTCCACCGACAGCCCGTGGCGGCGGAAGCGCTCGAAGATGTCGGCGAGGAAGCCGACCTGCTGCCACATGCCGATGGTCTCCATCGACACCAGCACGATGCCGTCGCGGCGGCTGATCGCCTTGACCCCCGGCACCGTGGCCACGCCGCCGTCGATGCGGGTGCCGGGCAGGTCCGGGCGCCCGGTGTCGAGGATCGCCATCGGCACGCCGGCCTCGCGGCAGGGTCCGATCGAGCGCGGGTGCAGCACCTTGGCCCCGGTGGTCGCGATCTCCTGGGCCTCGGCATAGTCGAGCCGGGCCAGCAGCCGCGCCTCGGGCACCTCGCGCGGATTGGCGCTGAACATGCCCGGCACGTCGGTCCAGATCTCCACGCGCTCGGCGCCGAGCAGCGCGCCGAAGTACGCGGCCGAGGTGTCCGAACCGCCGCGGCCGAGGATCGCGGTGCCGCCGTCGCCGTGGCGGGCGATGAAGCCCTGGGTCAGCAACATCCGCGCCGGCTGGCCGGCGAAGCGTTCGCGCAGGCCGTCGTCGCCGGCATGCCGGCAGGACACGCACAGCCGCCGCGCCCAGTCGTTCTGGTTGGGCAGCGCCTCGGCCGCCAGCCAGTCGCGCGCGTCGCACCAGCCGAACTCCAGGCCCTGCGCGGCCAGGTAGGCCGCGCCCAGGGTCGAGGACAGCAGCTCGCCCTGGGCCAGCACCTCGGCCTGCCAGTCCAGCGGCCGCGCGGCCGCGCGCGGGTCGCCGGCGAGCGCATGCAGGGCCTGCAGCCGCGGGCCGAGCACGGCGGCGGCATCGAGCCCGAGTTCGCCGGCGAATTCGCGGTGGCGCGCCTCCAGCGCCGCCATGCCGGCCGCCGCATCCGCGCCGTCGGCGATCGCCTGCAGGGCGTTGGTCACCCCCGACAGTGCCGACACCACCACCAGCACCCGCGCGTCCGGATGCGCGGCTGCGCGCTCGGCGGCGAGCCGGCCGATGGTGTCCCAGCGATGCCGCTGCGAGACCGAGGTGCCGCCGAATTTGAGCACCGTCCAGCGCGCGGACTGCGGGGCGCGGGACGGGGCGGGACGGGCGGACGCGGGCATGGCGGGCCGTAGAATGGAGGAGACGGTCCGCGCGCGCGGGCCGAAACGCCGCATTCTAGAGCAAGCCCCCGGGCGCGCCGCCGCCCTGCCCTTCCCGATCCCGCGCACCGGAGTCCCATGCCCGCCCGCCCCTATGCCGTGGTCGACGTGTTCGCGCAGCGCCCGGGCGCCGGCAATCCGCTCGCTGTCGTGCTCGACGCCGCGGGGCTGGACGACGCGGCGATGCAGGCGATCGCGCGCTGGACCCGGCTGCCCGAGACCACCTTCGTGTTCCCGCCGCCGGACGCGCGGGCCGATTACGCGATCCGCATGTTCAGCCCGCGCCGCGAGGTGCCCTTCGCCGGCCACCCCAGCGTCGGCACCGCGCACGCGCTGCTGGAGGCGGGGCTGGCGACGCCCCGCGACGGCCGCCTGCTGCAGGCGGGGCGCGCCGGCACCCTGCCGCTGCGGGTCGAGGGCGAGGGCGCCGCGCGCACGATCTCGGTGCGCACGCCGCCGGCGCGGATCGTCGAGATCGCCCGCCCCGACGATCGGCGCCTGGCCGCGGCGACCGCGGCTCTGGCGCCGGGCGCCCTGCCGCCGGCGCTGGTGGATGGCGGCCGCCGCTGGTGGCTGGCCGAGGCAGCCGACGAGGCGAGCCTGCGCGCGGCCGTGCCCGACTGGGACGCGATCGCGGAGCTGGCCGACGCCACGGACAGCATGGGCCTGTGCGCCTACGCGCGGGCGCGGCCAGGCCAGGACCACGACCTGGCGGTGCGCGCCTTCGTCGGCGCACCGGCCCGCTTCGAGGACGCCGCCTCGGGCGCTGCCAACGCGACGCTGGCGTTCTGGCTGGCCGACCGCGGCGCCCTGCCCGGCCGCGACGGCGGCTACGTCGTCAGCCAGGGCCGGGAAGTCGGCCACGACGCGCGGCTGCGGATGCGGGTCGACGACCAGGGCCGGGTCTGGTCTGGCGGCCGCAGCGTCACGGTGATCCGCGGCCGGATCGACTGGTAGCCAGGCCCGGCCGCACCGGCGGCGCCGGTTGCGGCGAGGTCGGGCACGCGAAAAGAAAGGGGCCGGATGGATCCGGCCCCAGTACCGCCCCTCCCACGGGGAAGGTCTTGGTCTTCGTGCCCGGCGCTTATTCGGGACGCACGTCCACGCGCACGCGGATGCGGTCGCCCGGGTGGTAGTTGGTGCGGGTGCGGAAAGTGCGGCCGGCGTATTCGTAGGTCACGTCGTAGCCGGCGACCCGGCCGTCGTTGACCGGGTAGCTGCCGTAGCCGGAACCCGCCGGAACCGGGTCGCAGACCTGGACCGTGCCGGTGCGGTAGCGGTCGCGCTGGGCGTTCTCGTAGACCTGGCGCCCGGCCATGCCGCCGACCATCGAGCCCAGGGCCGAGGTGGCGTACCGGGCCGAACCGCCGCCGACCTGGCTGCCGATGGCCGCGCCGACCAGGCCGCCGATGACGGTGGCCACGGTCGCGCCGGCGGTGGTGCCGCCGCGGTAGGGATCGTTGCGGTAGTAGTCGTCGCGGCCGTAGCCGTCGCCGTAGTAGGGGTCGCGGCTCGCGTAGCCGTCGGTGCGGGTGTAGCAGCGCTGGGCGCCGGTGTTGTAGCTGCCGTAGCGCGAATCGATCACCGGGTCGACGCGGACCACGCGCGCGTAGTCGTAGACGGCCCCGCTGGCGTTGCCGTAGCGGTCCGGGTAGGGCTGGCCGTACTGCTGGCCGTAGCGGTCGTAGCCGCCATAGCCGCGGCTGTCGTAGTAGGTCTGGGCGGAGGCGACGCCGGTGGCGGCGGCCAGGCCCAGGGCGAGCAGGGTGACGGTGGTGCGCTTCATGTGATGGCTCCCGGCGCCGCCGACGTGGCGTGCAGGCCCCATCCTCGCGACGGGGCTCTTAAACTCGCCTGAATTCGGCCGGCGCCGCCGGGAAGCCGGCCTGAAGCGTTCAGGAAGCCGGCGGACTACGGTTCCAGGTCCGCATCCAGTTCGATCGGCACGGCGGACAGGGCGCGCGATACCGGGCAGTTGTCCTTGGCGTCCTGGGCGACCGCGCGGAACTTGGCCGGATCGATGCCCGGCACCTTCGCCTTGAGCTTGAGCCGGATGGCGGAAAGCGAGGGGCCGCCTTCCATCGACAGGTCGACCTCGGCGCGGGTGTCGAGCGCCTGGGCGGGGTGGCCGGCCTCGGCCAGCTTGTTGGCCAGGGCCATGGTGAAGCAGCCGGCATGGGCCGCCGCGATCAGTTCCTCGGGATTGGTGCCCTTCTGGTCGCCGAAGCGGCTGTTGAACCCGTAGCGGACGCCGTCCATCAGGCCGCTCTGCGGCGTGCTGAGGGTGCCGGAACCGTTCTTGAGGTCGCCTTCCCAATGCGCGAGAGCGTGGCGCGAGATGCCCATGGCCTGTGGTCCTTTCGATTGGAAAGTCGGCAGCGTAACGGGCCGTTCGTTACGAACCAGTGCGCGCCCCACTGGTGCAGTCCCGGTGGAGGGAAGGGTCGCCGGGAGGGGCGAGCGGGACCGTGCGCGGCATGGATGCCGCGGACGAGCCTCCATGGATGGATTCACGGCGTGTCCCGCTCGCCCCTCCCGGCGACCCTTCCCGGCCCCACGGCACCACGGCGCCCGGACGCCTCCTTCGCTGGCCCGGAAGCGGCTTGACCGCCCCGCTCCGCTGCGGGAGTCTTTGCCTCCCGGCGCGCTGCCGGGCCCGCCATGACCGCCCGCCGAGCGCCCGCTCGGACGGATAGCGCTTCGCCGCGGACAGCCATGACGGCCACTTCCACCCGAGCCACGGGAGAAACGGCCTCATGTCCCATACCACCCAGCAGATCCGGAACGTGGCCCTGGCAGGCCACCCGGGCGCCGGCAAAACCACCCTGTTCGAAGCCCTGCTGCATGCCGGCGGCGCCATTCCCACGGCAGGCACCATCGAACGCGGCAACACCGTCTCCGACCACGACCCGATGGAGAAACAGCGCGGCCACTCGCTGGACGCCGCCATCGCCTCGATCGACCACCGCGGCATCCACCTCAACCTGATCGATACCCCCGGCTACCCGGATTTCCGCGGCCCGGCGCTGTCCGCCCTGGCCGCGGTGGAGACCGTGCTGGTGGTGGTCGATGCCGACACCGGCGTCGAATACGGCACCCGGCGGATGATGGAACACGCCCGCGCGCGGCGGCTGTGCCGGGCTGTTGCCATAAACCGGATCGACCAGGACGGCGCCGACCCGGCGCGGGTGCTGGCCGAGCTGCGCGAGGCCTTCGGCCCCGAGTGCCTGCCGCTGAACCTGCCGGCCGACGGCGGCAGGCGCGTGGTCGACTGCTTCGGCAACGCGGAGGGCGACAGCGACCTCGGGCCGGTCGCGGACTGGCACCAGAAGATCATCGACCAGGTGGTCGAGGTCAACGAGACGGTGATGGAGCATTACCTGGACCTGGGCGAGGACGGCCTGTCCGGGCAGGAACTGCACGACGCCTTCGAGCAGTGCCTGCGCGAGGGCCACCTGGTGCCGGTGCTGTTCTGTTCGGCGCGCAGCGGCGTGGGCGTCAGGGAACTGCTCGAAGTCGCCGAACGGCTGTTCCCGCACCCGGGCGAAGCCAACCCGCCGCAGTTCCGCAAGGGTTCCGGCGCCGAGGCGCAGCCGCTGGAGCCGGCCCCCGACCCGGACGCGCACGTCATCGCCGACGTGTTCCGGATCGTCAACGACCCCTTCGTCGGCAAGCTCGGCGTGTTCCGCGTCTACCAGGGCACGGTCCGGCGCGACAGCCAGCTGTTCGTCGACGACGGCAAGAAGCCGTTCAAGGTCGGCCACCTGTTCAAGCTCAAGGGCAAGGAGCACGTGGAAATCGAGCGCGCGGTGCCCGGCGACATCGCCGCGGTCGCCAAGGTCGACGACCTGCACTTCGACGCGGTGCTGCACGACAGCCACGACGAGGACCACATCCACCTGGCGCCGCTGGACTTCCCCCGGCCGATGTTCGGCCTGGCGGTCGAGGCCGCCAGCAAGGGCCAGGAGCAGAAGCTGGCCACCGCCCTGCACCGGCTGGCCGAGGAGGACCCGTGCTTCCTGGTCGAGCACGAGGCCGAGACCAACGAGACCGTGGTCCGCGGCCTGTCGGACCTGCACCTGCGGGTGATGCTCGACCGGCTGCGCGAGCGCTACGGCGTGGAGGTGAAGTCGCGCCCGCCGCGCATCCCCTACCGCGAGACCATCGGCGCGCGCGCCGAGGGCCACCACCGCCACAAGAAGCAGACCGGCGGCGCCGGCCAGTTCGGCGAGGTGTTCCTGCGGGTCGAGCCGCTGCCGCGCGGCGCCGGCTTCGAATTCGTGGACGAGGTCAAGGGCGGCACCATCCCCGGCCAGTTCCTGCCGGCGGTCGAGAAGGGCGTGCGCCAGGCGATGGCCGCCGGCGCGGTCGCCGGCTACCCGATGCAGGACATCCGGGTGGTGGTCTACGACGGCAAGTACCACAGCGTCGACAGCAAGGAGGTGGCGTTCGTGGCCGCCGGCAAGAAGGCCTTCCTGGACGCGGTCGGCAAGGCCCGGCCGCAGGTGCTCGAGCCGATCGTCGACCTGGAGGTGGCCGCGCCGGAGCAGCACATGGGCGACATCAGCGGCGGGCTCGCCGCCAAGCGCGCCCGGATCAGCGGGACCGACGCGGTGCGCGGCAGCGAGATCGTGATCCGCGCGCAGGTGCCGCTGTCGGAGCTGGAGGGCTACGCGGCCGAGCTCAAGTCGGTGACCGCCGGCCGCGGCCGCTATTCCCTGGACTTCAGCCACTACGAACCGGTCCCGCCACAGGTCCAGAGCCGCCTGGCCGATTCGTTCAAGCCGCGGGCCGAGGAGGACTGAGGCCGGCCGGTGGACGCGGTTCCCGCCATGGCCGCGTCCTGGCTGGCCGACGCGATCCTGGCCGCGCACCTGGGCGTGGTCGGCTTCGTGGTCCTGGGCGAGGCGCTGTTCCTGCTCGGCGGCTGGCGCGGCTGGGACTGGGTGCGCAACCGGCCGCTGCGGCTGTCGCACCTGGCCCTGATGCTGTACATCGCCCTGCAGGCCTGGCTCGGGCAGCTGTGCCCGCTCACCGTCTGGGAACAGGACCTGCGCCGCCTGGCCGGCCAGGAGACCTACCGGGTCTCCTTCATCGAGCACTGGCTTTCGCGGCTGCTGTACTTCGACGCGCCGTGGTGGGCGTTCGTCGCCGCCTACACCGGATTCGCGGCGCTGGTGGCGGCCACCTGGTGGTGGGTTCCGC
Source organism: Gammaproteobacteria bacterium (assembly GCA_046566095.1). Classification (GTDB taxonomy): domain Bacteria; phylum Pseudomonadota; class Gammaproteobacteria; order Xanthomonadales; family Xanthomonadaceae; genus CAMPJU01. The sequence goes on from JBKHXI010000043.1 coordinate 8,138, forward strand.
CCCGCCGGCGCGGAAACGCGGTCCGGGCTCCGGACCGGACAGTCGCCCCGCGACTTCCCGACGCCGGCAAAAAACCCTGAAAAAAGCCGCCGAAGGGCTTTCTGTGCGCGCGCGATTGCCCTACATTCGACCCTGCCGGCGCGACCGGTCCAGACAACCAACGACGAGGAACGCGAGAACCCATGGCAAAGAAGAAGGCCCCAACCAAGAATGCCGCTGCGAAGAAGGCCGCCCCGAAGAAGGCCGCCGGCAAGCCCGCGGCGATCAAGCCGATCAAGGAACCGCTGGGCAAGTCCGGCCTGGTGTCCCACCTGTCCGAGACCTCGGGCGTCGCCAGCCGCGACGTGCGCGCGGTGCTGGGCGCGCTGGAGTCGGCCATGGCCGGTTCGGTCAGCAAGAAGGGCGCCGGCCAGTTCGTGCTGCCGGGCCTGCTGAAGATCACCGCCGTCAACGTGCCGGCCAAGCCCAAGCGCAAGGGCATCAACCCGTTCACCAAGGAAGAGCAGTGGTTCGCGGCCAAGCCGGCCTCGGTCAAGCTCAAGGTGCGTCCGCTCAAGAAGCTCAAGGACGCCGCGGCCTGATCCGCCGTCCCCCGCAGCGCATGCGCGCTGCCACAGGGCCGGACTGCCGAAGGGCGTCCGGCCTTTTTCGTCGGCGCGGCGGACCGCTTGCCAGTGGCGGCCCGCTTGCTCCCGGAGGCTGGGCTCATTGCGGCTTAGGCCCGGCGGCGTCCTGCCGGCTCCCGCGAGCTGCGGACTGGTGGCCGGTGTTCGCGACAAGCGCGCCAGGGATGGCGCGCGGCCGAGTCAGGGCACGATGCCCTGACCGAGGGAAGAGCGAATTCCGGCCAGCAGGCCGCAGCGACCCTCCGCAAGCCCGCGGCTCTTGCCGGGGCAGAACCTGCAGCGTGGACGCAAGCCGCGCCACTGCCGCGCGTCAGGGCGAACGCTCCACGCCCTGCGCCGGGCCGGACTCCCGCATGCGGGAGCCCTGACTCGGTACTTCAGACGTGCTTGCCGCGCTCCCAGCCGCTGGCGGAGAGCCACTGCTCGGCCGAGGCCTGCGCGCCTTCCTCCAGCGTGGTGGCCATGCTGTCGTTCCAGCGGTTGAGGTAGCCGAACAGCGCCACCACGCCCAGCAGCTCCACGATCTCGCCCTCGTCCCAGTGCGCGCGCAGGCGCGCGCGGATCTGCTCGTCGACCGCGTTGGGCACGCTGGCCGCCACCGCGAAATCCAGCGCCGCTCGTTCGGCCTCCGAGAAGGCCGGATGCGTGCGGTACTCCCAGATGTGGCGCAGCTGCGCATCGCCGGCGCCGTAACGCTCCGCGGCGCGGATGGTATGCGCCTGGCAGTACCGGCAACCCGCGGCGTGGCTGGCCACGTAGCCGACCAGCCGCTTGAGCGCGCTGGTCACGCGACCGTGGTTCTCCATCACCGCCATGTTGAGCGCGATGAAGGCCTTGGCGATCGCCGGCCGGCGCATCATGGTCAGCACGCTGTTCGGGCAGAAGCCCAGGGTCTCGTTGAAGAATTCCGCAAGGCGCGCGACTTCGGGATCGGCGTCGGCGGGCAGCGGCGGTACCAGGGGCATCGGGATCACCTCGTGCGGGATTGCGGCGCAGCCAGACGGGCGCGGCATACGAAGCGGACCAATGGGGCCGCCCTCGCCCGCGCTGACCGAGCGGGAATCCCGCTTGCACGCAGGTTCTCCGCTGCGCGCAGGATGACCGACCCGCCCGTGAAACGCACCCCCGCGGCGGCAGGCTAGGCTGGCCCGATGCCGACGCAGCCGGACGCAACCTCGAACGGAACGCCGTCGCCGCCCGGCCCGGGCCGCAAGCGCCGCGACTACGCCGCGGCCGCCCGCAGGCTGGTCGCCGCCACGGTGCTGCTCGCAGCGCTGGCGGCCGCCGGCGGATGGGCCTGGCGGCAGCCGTTCATGGCCTATCCGCGCACCCTGTTCGAACTGTCGCGGATGCCGCCGCCGGAGGCCCTGCCGATGCCGGTCGACGGCGTGCGCGCCGGCGACGTGGCCGACACCTGGGGCGCCCCGCGCGGCGCCGACCGCCGCCACGAGGGCGTGGACATCTTCGCCGCACGCGGCACGACCGTGCGCAGCACCACCCGCGGCGTGGTGCTGCGGGTCGCGGACCGGGGCCTGGGCGGCCGCCAGGTCTGGGTGCTGGGCCCGGGCCGGCAACGGCACTACTACGCCCACCTCGACGACTGGGCGCCCGGGCTCGGAGCCGGCGCCGTGGTCTGGCCGGGTACCGCGCTGGGCACGGTCGGCGACAGCGGCAACGCCCGCGGGACCGCGCCCCATCTGCACTACGGGATCTACGGCGGCGACGGCGCCCTCGACCCGCTGCCGCTGCTGCGCGCGCACGCGGCCCGGCCGCCGGAACCGGCACCCGCCGATCCGCGCTGACCGGCCGTTCACGATCGCCGGGCCATGGTGCCCGCATCCCGAACGCCGACGCCTGCCATGTCCCACCCGACCGGACCCCTCCCCGCCCCTGCCGGCCCGCGGCCGCGCCGCTGGCGGCCCCTGCTCGCCGTGCTCGCCGCGAGCGGACTGCTGGCCGCCTGCGCCACCCTGCAGACCGTGGTCGGCCTGCTCAACAACCAGCTGATCCTGGGCCCCTCGCAGCTGCAGGCGCAGCTCGACCGGCGCTTCCCGCGCGCCTACGAGCAGGGCATGGCCACCCTCACCCTGCTCAACCCGCGGCTGAGCATCCCGCACGGCGACAACCGGCTGCGGCTGGACATGGACATCGGCTTCCGCGGCCTGGGCAGCGACGGCAGCCGGCCGGTCGGCCGCTTCGCGGTGGCCAGCGGGATCCGCTTCGACGCCCGCACCCGCGGCCTGCACCTGGCCGATCCGAGCCTGGAGGCGATCGAGATCCCGCGCCTGGGCGGCGCGCTCAACGCCACCGGCCGCGACCTGGTCAACCGCTGGCTGCGCGACTACGCGCGCGACGAGCCGGTCTACACCCTCGACGACGTCTACGCACGGCTGCGTCCGGGCCAGACCGTGACCGCGACGCGGATCGCGAACGGCCAGGTGGTGGTGGACTTCAGTGACTAGCCGCAGCCGCCTCCCGGCGCGCGGCCGGCGCCGGCCAGGCATGCGCCTGGCCGCGCAGCTGTGCGCGCTCGGGCTGCTCGCCGCCTGCGGCGGGCGCGAGGACGACCGCTCCGATGGCGGGCGCGCCGCGGGCGCCGCCGCCGAGGGCCTGCCGACGCCGGCCGGTGCGCGCGGATCGGTGACCGGCATGCCGACCGGTCCCGGCCCGGGCATCGTGCCCCTGCCCGGCGACCTCGCGGCCGGCGTCGCGGCTCCCGGCGACGACGGCAGCCGTCCGCTGACGGCCGAGGAACTGCAGGCGGCCGGGATCGCGTCCATCGAACCGGGCTCCCTCGAACCCGACCCGGCGGCCGACATCGTCCCGCCGCCGCCCCCGCCACCGCCTCCGGCCCCCGGCTCGGCCCCGGCCGACCCGGCCGCTGCGGTGGGCGTGGTCCGCGACTACTACGCCGCGCTCAATGCCCGCAGCTACGAGCGCGCGCATGCGCTGTGGGCCGAAGGCGGGCGCGCCAGCGGGCAGTCGCCGGCGCAGTTCGCCGGCGGCTTCTCCCAGGCAGGCACGATGTCGGTCGGGATCGGCGCGCCGGGCGCGGTCGACCGCGTCGGCGGCATGGCCTACGTCGAGGTCCCGGTCGAGGTCACCACCACCTACCAGGACGGCAGCCAGCGCCACTTCCGCGGCATCTACACCCTGCGCGGGGACGGCGGCAGCTGGCGCATCGCTTCGGCCGACATCCGCGAGGTGGTCGCGGACTGAGGCCGGCGCCGCCGGCGGCCTCAGCCCCGGCCGCGCTTGGGCTGCAGCATGGTCCCGGTGCAGTTGCGCGCGCCGCAGCGGCAGGCCCAGATCTTCTTCAGCCGCGCGGTGTGCGGTTCGTCCAGGGTGATGCCGTAGTTGTAGGTCAGTTCCTCGCCCGGACGGATCGCGCGGATCGCCTCGATGAAGACCCGGTCGCGGCGGCGGTCGCCGCCCTCGTGCTCGTCCAGCACCGCCTCGCAGTTCGGATCGCAGCTGTGGTTGATCCAGCGCGCGCTGTTGCCCTCGAAGTTGGCGTCGATCACGTACTCGTCGTTGAGCGTGAACAGGAAGGTGTGGCCGCTCTCGACGTCGCCGCTGTCGCTGGCGTCGACTTCCTCGTGGGTGCGGCGCCGGCCCTTGTACTCGACCACCCGCTCGCCCTTGCGGATCGGGGCCAGGGCGAACACCCCGTTGCCGTGGATGGCGGAGCGGCGGGCGGCGATCTTGCGGGGCATGGGCGGTTCCGTGACGGTAAACCGCCGATTGTCGCCCGAGGCCGGCGTCGGAGCCAGTGCGCTGCCGGCAGCGGCGCGTGCCGCCGCCGCGCCGGTCGCCGCCGCGCGCGGCCGTGCGGCCCGGGAAGTCAAGACGCGCATGCCTGGCAATCGCCGCCGTCGAATCGTACAATATCGGTACGTTTTCCGGACGGCCGGCCATGCTGCGCGTCACCAAGCTCACCGACTACGCCACCCTGGTCCTGACCGGCCTCGCGGCCGCGCCGGAATCGGTCCACAGCGCCGCCGACCTCGCCGGTCGCGCCGGGCTGGAGCCGCCGACCGTCAGCAAGGTGCTCAAGGCCCTGGCCCAGGCCGGGCTGGTCGAGGGCTTCCGCGGCGCCGGCGGCGGCTACCGGCTGGCGCGTCCGGCGGCCTCGATCTCGCTGATCGAGGTGGTCGAGGCGATCGAGGGCCCGCTGGGCATGACCGAGTGCAGCGTCCACGCCGGCGCCTGCGGCATCGAGCGCCACTGCGGCGTGCGCGCCAACTGGCGGCGCATCAACACGGTGGTGGCCGAGGCCCTGCGCGGGATCACCGTGGCGCAGATGCTCGAGCCGCCGCCGCCCGCGCCGCCGCCCCCCGCCGTCGCCAGACGCATCGACCTGCGCCTGGCCACCTCCTGATGCGACAAGGCAGCCCCATGGCCACCCAGACCATCGACACCCCGCAGGCCGCCGTGCCCGCGGCCAACCGCGAGATCCACGCGCGGCTGCGCCGCAAGTACGACGCCGGTTTCGTCACCCAGATCGAGTCCGACAGCCTGCCGCCCGGGCTGAACGAGGACGTCGTGCGCCTGATCTCGGCCAGGAAGCAGGAGCCCGAGTGGATGACGCAGTGGCGGCTGGCCGCGTACCGGCACTGGCTGACGATGCCGGTGCCGCGCTGGGCGAAGCTGCGCATCGCGCCGATCGACTTCCAGGCGATCAGCTACTACGCCGCCCCCAAGGCCAAGTACGCCAGCCTCGACGAAGTGCCGCAGGAACTGCTCGACACCTACGACCGGCTCGGCGTGCCGCTGCACGAACGCGCCAGGCTGGCCGGCGTGGCGGTGGACGCGGTGTTCGACTCGGTCTCGGTCGGCACCACCTTCAAGAAGGAGCTGGCCGCCAAGGGCATCGTGTTCTGCTCGATGTCCGAGGCCGTCCGCGAGCACCCGGAGCTGGTCCGCAAATACCTGGGCAGCGTGGTGCCGACCGGCGACAATTATTTCGCGGCGCTGAACTCGGCGGTGTTCTCGGACGGATCGTTCGTGTTCATCCCGAAGGGCGTGCGCTGCCCGATGGAGCTGTCCACCTACTTCCGGATCAACGCCGGCCACACCGGGCAGTTCGAGCGCACCCTGATCGTCGCCGAGGAAGCCTCGTACGTGTCCTACCTGGAAGGCTGCACCGCGCCGATGCGCGACGAGAACCAGCTGCACGCGGCAGTGGTCGAGATCTACGCGCACGAGGACGCGGAGGTGAAATATTCCACGGTGCAGAACTGGTATCCGGGCGACAAGGAAGGCCGCGGCGGGATCTTCAACTTCGTCACCAAGCGCGCTCTGTGCAGCGGCGCCCGCTCGAAGGTCAGCTGGACCCAGGTCGAGACCGGAAGCGCGATCACCTGGAAATATCCGAGCTGCATTTTGAAGGGCGAAGGCAGCGTCGGAGAATTTTATTCGGTGGCGCTGGCCAACAACCGCCAGCAGGCCGACACCGGCACCAAGATGATCCACATCGGCGCGAACACGCGCTCGACCATCGTGTCGAAGGGCATCAGCGCCGGCCGCTCGAACAACACCTACCGCGGGCTGGTGCGCGTCCTCCCGCGCGCCGAGAACGTGCGCAACTTCACCCAGTGCGATTCGCTCCTGCTGGGCAGCGAGAGCGGCGCCCACACCGTGCCCTACATCTAGGTCAAGAACCCGACCGCGACCATCGAACACGAGGCGACGACCTCGAAGATCAGCGAGGACCAATTGTTCTACGCAATGAGCCGCGGGCTCGATGCGGAAAGCGCGGTCGCGCTGATCGTCAACGGCTTCGCCCGCGAGGTGCTGAAGC
>JBKHXI010000044.1:0-6297 GCA_046566095.1 Gammaproteobacteria bacterium
GGTCGACCTGCACGCCAAGGTCAAGGTCCGCATCAGCGAGACCGTGGTCGACGAGGACGGCGGCCGCCGCAAGGCGACGGCGATCGTCGACACCACCGTCGGCCGCGCGCTGCTGGCCGAGATCCTGCCGGACGGCCTGCCGTTCTCGCTGGTCAACAAGGAACTGACCAAGAAGAACATCGGCGTGCTGATCAACTCCTCGTACCGCATGCTCGGCCTGAAGGACACGGTGGTGTTCGCCGACAAGCTGATGTACACCGGCTTCTCGTTCGCGACCCGCGCGGGCGTGTCGATCGGCATCGACGACATGACCATCCCGACCGAGAAGAAGGGCATCCTGGCCGAGGCCGAGGTCGAGGTGAACGACATCCAGGAGCAGTACCAGAACGGCCTGGTCACCGCCGGCGAGCGCTACAACAAGGTCGTGGACATCTGGTCGCGGACCAACGAGCGCATCGCCAAGGCGATGATGGAGACCATCGGCTACGAGGACGTGGTCGACGCCCGGGGCGAGACGGTCCGCCAGAAGTCGATGAACTCGGTCTACATCATGGCCGATTCGGGCGCCCGCGGCTCGCAGGCGCAGATCCGCCAGCTGGCGGGCATGCGCGGCCTGATGGCCAAGCCCGACGGCTCGATCATCGAGACGCCGATCACCGCGAACTTCCGCGAGGGCCTGAACGTCCTGCAGTACTTCATCTCGACCCACGGCGCACGCAAGGGCCTGGCCGACACCGCGCTGAAGACCGCCAACTCGGGCTACCTGACCCGGCGCCTGGTCGACGTCGCCCAGGACGTGGTCATCACCGAGGACGACTGCGGCACCCACGCCGGCCTGACCATGACCCCGATCGTCGAGGGCGGCGACGTGGTCGAGCCGCTGCGCGAGCGCGTGCTCGGCCGCATGGTCGCCGAGGACGTGTACCTGCCCGGCGAGGACGAGGACCCGATCGTCACCCGCAACACCCTGCTCGACGAGGCCTGGGTGCAGAAGCTCGAGGATGCGGGCGTGCAGTCGATCAAGGTGCGCTCCACGATCACCTGCGAATCCTCGTTCGGCGTCTGCGCCCACTGCTACGGCCGCGACCTGGGCCGCGGACACATCGTCAACCACGGCGAGGCCGTGGGCGTGGTGGCGGCGCAGTCGATCGGCGAGCCCGGCACCCAGCTGACGATGCGGACCTTCCACATCGGCGGCGCGGCGTCGCGCGCGGCGGCGGTCGACAACGTCACGGTCAAGACCACCGGCAGCATCAAGTTCAACAACCTCAAGTACGTGCAGCACGCCGACGGCCACCTGGTCGCGGTGTCGCGCTCGGGCGAGCTGTCGGTGCTCGACGGCCACGGCCGCGAGCGCGAGCGCTACAAGCTGCCCTACGGCGCCTCGATCCAGCTCAAGGACGGCGAGGCGGTCAAGGCCGGCCAGACCGTGGCCAGCTGGGATCCGCACAACCACCCGATCGTGTCGGAAGTCGCCGGCTTCGTGCGCTTCGTCGACTTCGTCGACGGCGTGACCGTGATCGAGAAGACCGACGAGCTGACCGGCCTGGCCAGCTCCGAGATCACCGATCCCAAGCGCCGCGGCTCGGCCGGCAAGGACCTGCGGCCGATCGTGCGGATCGTCGACAGAAAGGGCAACGACCTGTCGATTCCGGGCACCGACCTGCCGGCGCAGTACCTGCTGCCGCCGCGCTCGATCGTCAACCTGCAGGACGGCGCGGCGGTCGGGGTCGGCGACGTGGTCGCCAAGATCCCGCAGGAGGCCTCCAAGACCCGCGACATCACCGGCGGCCTGCCGCGCGTGGCCGACCTGTTCGAGGCGCGCAAGCCTAAGGATCCGGCGATCCTGGCCGAGCGTTCGGGCGTGGTCAGCTTCGGCAAGGACACCAAGGGCAAGCAGCGCCTGATCATCCGCGACGCCGACGGCAACGAGCACGAGGAGCTGATCCCGAAGTACCGCCAGATCATCGTGTTCGAGGGCGAGCACGTGGAGAAGGGCGAGACCGTGGTCGACGGCGAGCCGACGCCGCAGGACATCCTGCGTCTGCTCGGCGTGGAGCCGCTGGCGGTGTACCTGACCAAGGAGATCCAGGACGTCTACCGCCTGCAGGGCGTCAAGATCAACGACAAGCACATCGAGGTGATCGTCCGCCAGATGCTGCGCAAGGTCGAGATCACCGACCCGGGCGACAGCCGCTTCCTCGCCGGCGAGCAGGCCGAGCGCCAGCGCGTGATCGAGGAGAACGCCAGGCTCGAGGCCCGCGGCGAGATCCCGGCGAAGTTCGAGCCGGTGCTGCTGGGCATCACCAAGGCCTCGCTGGCGACCGAATCGTTCATCTCGGCGGCCTCGTTCCAGGAGACCACCCGGGTGCTGACCGAGGCGGCCGTGCGCGGCACCCGCGACAACCTGCGCGGGCTCAAGGAGAACGTCATCGTCGGCCGCCTGATCCCGGCCGGCACCGGCCTGACCTACCACGAGCAGCGCCGTCGCAACGCTTCGGGCCTGACCGAGTCGGAGATGGAGGCGCTGACCGGCGCCGCCGGCGGCGAGGCGGCCGAGGCCCTGGCCGGGGGCGGGGACGACGCCGCCCGGGACGGGGAGGCCGCGGCCGAGTAGGCCCGGTCGCCGGGCGGCCGCCGGCCGCCCCCAGACCCCGAAAGGAGGCGGACGGATCCGCCTCGTGTTCGGCCCAGGGACGGGCGGGAATCCGCCGGACCCCCGCGTTGACGCTTTTGCGCGGCGCGGGCTATACTTTTCCGTCTCGGCAGGCCGGATCGCGCGGCCTGCCGTCGTTTTCACGAGAGGCGCAGGCCTTTCCCCGCTATAGAGCCCGATAGATGGCAACGATCAACCAGCTGGTGCGCAAGCCCCGGCGCCCGGAAACCTACAAGAGCACCTCGCCGGCGCTGCAGGACTGCCCGCAGCGGCGCGGCGTGTGCACCCGCGTGTACACCACCACCCCGAAGAAGCCGAACTCGGCCCTGCGCAAGGTGGCCAAGGTGCGCCTGACCAACGGCTACGAGGTGATCTCGTACATCGGCGGCGAGGGCCACAACCTGCAGGAGCACTCGGTGGTGCTGATCCGCGGCGGCCGCGTCAAGGACCTGCCCGGCGTGCGCTACCACACGGTGCGCGGCTCGCTGGACGCCGCCGGCGTCACCAAGCGCCGCCAGGCGCGCTCCAAGTACGGCGCCAAGCGCCCGAAGGGCTGATTCTTCCGGGCATCGTGCCCGGAAAGGCGAGCGCGGCCGTCCGCGGCCGCACTTTTCACCGAAAGCATCCGATTCAGGCAGACAACCATGTCACGCAAAGGTTCCGCCCCGCAGCGCTCCATCCTGCCCGATCCCAAGCACGGCAGCGAGACCATCGCGCGCTTCATCAACATGGTCATGAAGAGCGGCAAGAAGTCGGTCGCCGAGAAGATCGTCTACGGCGCCATGGACGTGATCGACCGCAAGGGCGGCAATGCCGTCGAGCTGGTCGAGAAGGCGCTGGACAACGTCTCGCCTTCGGTCGAGGTCAAGTCCCGTCGCGTCGGCGGCGCGACCTACCAGGTCCCGGTCGAGGTGCGCGCCTCCCGCCGCTCCGCGCTGGCGATGCGCTGGCTGATCGAATCGGCGCGCAAGCGCGGCGAGAACAGCATGCCCAACAAGCTGGCCGGCGAGCTGCTCGACGCCTCGGAAAACCGCGGCGGCGCGATCAAGAAGCGCGAAGAGACCCACCGCATGGCCGAGGCCAACAAGGCCTTCGCGCACTACCGCTGGTAAGCCCGGCGCGGCCGTCGCGGCCGCGACAGGCGGCAAGTGATCCAGGCCCCGTCCGCGGGGCCGCCGTGGCGCCCGGGCGCCGCCCGGGGCTGCCGGCTCCCCGCCCGGTCCACCGGGCGGCGGCCCGCGGCCACCAGGCGGCAGCCGCCGCCGCCCTGCCCGCGCCGCGCGCGCGGACCACTCCAACGTACGCAGACCGAGGCATCCCGTGGCCCGCACCACTCCCATCGAGCGTTACCGCAACTTCGGCATCATGGCCCACATCGATGCCGGCAAGACCACCACGTCCGAGCGCATCCTGTTCTACACCGGGGTGAGCCACAAGATCGGCGAAGTCCACGACGGCGCCGCGGTCATGGACTGGATGGAGCAGGAGCAGGAGCGCGGCATCACCATCACCTCGGCCGCGACCACCGCGTTCTGGAAGGGCATGGACCAGTCGATGCCCGAGCACCGCCTCAACATCATCGACACGCCCGGCCACGTCGACTTCACCATCGAGGTGGAGCGCAGCTTGCGCGTGCTCGACGGCGCGGTGTTCGTGCTGTGCGCGGTCGGCGGCGTGCAGCCGCAGTCCGAGACCGTCTGGCGCCAGGCCAACAAGTACTCGGTGCCGCGGCTTGCGTTCGTCAACAAGATGGACCGCACCGGCGCCAACTTCGGCAAGGTGGTCGAGCAGCTCAAGGCGCGCCTGGGCGCCTACCCGGTGCCGATGCAGCTGCCGGTCGGCGCCGAGGACGGCTTCGAGGGCGTGGTCGACCTGGTCAAGATGAAGTACATCCACTGGGACGCGGCCTCGCAGGGCACCATCTTCGAGTACCGCGAGATCCCGGCCGAGATGGCCGACGCCGCCGCCGAGGCGCGCAGCTTCATGGTCGAGGCCGCGGCCGAGGCCTCCGAGGAGCTGATGGACAAGTACCTGGAGGGCGGCGAGCTGTCCGAGGCGGAGATCCTGTCCGGCCTGCGCGAGCGCACCATCAAGACCGAGGTCATCCCGGTGTTCTGCGGCAGCGCGTTCAAGAACAAGGGCGTGCAGGCCATGCTCGACGGCGTGGTCCAGCTGCTGCCGTCGCCGGCCGACCGGCCGCCGGTGCAGGGCGTGGACGAGCGCGACCAGCCCGCCTCCCGCAAGGCCTCCGACAGCGAGCCGTTCTCGGCGCTGGCCTTCAAGATCATGACCGACCCGTTCGTCGGTTCGCTGACCTTCTTCCGGGTCTACTCCGGCACCCTCAATTCCGGCGACGCGGTCTACAACCCGGTCAAGTCGAGGAAGGAGCGCGTCGGCCGCATCCTGCAGATGCACTCCAACAACCGCGAGGAGATCAAGGAAGTCCGCGCCGGCGACATTGCCGCGGCGGTCGGCCTGAAGGACGTCACCACCGGCGACACCCTGTGCGCGCAGGACCACGTGATCACCCTGGAGCGGATGGTGTTCCCCGAGCCGGTGATCTCGATGGCGGTCGAACCCAAGACCAAGTCCGACCAGGAGAAGATGGGCATCGCGCTGGGCCGCCTTGCGCAGGAGGATCCGTCCTTCCGCGTGCGCACCGACGAGGAGTCCGGCCAGACCATCATCTCCGGCATGGGCGAGCTGCACCTGGATATCCTCGTGGACCGCATGAAGCGCGAGTTCAACGTCGAGGCCAACGTCGGCAAGCCGCAGGTCGCCTACCGCGAGACCATCCGCAAGCCGGTCAAGGTCGAGGGCAAGTTCGTGCGCCAGTCCGGCGGCAAGGGCCAGTTCGGTCACGTCTGGATCGAGATGGAGCCCAACGAGCAGGGCGCCGGCTACGTGTTCGAGAACGCGATCGTCGGCGGCGTGGTGCCCAAGGAGTACATCCCCGCGGTCGACAAGGGCATCCAGGAGGCCGCCGCCAACGGCGTGCTCGCCGGCTACCCGGTGGTCGACGTGAAGATCCGCCTGGTCGACGGCTCCTACCACGAGGTCGACTCGTCTGAAATGGCGTTCAAGATCGCCGGCTCGATGGCCTTCAAGGAGGGCTTCCACAAGGCCAGCCCGGTGCTGCTGGAGCCGGTGATGAAGGTCGAGATCGTCACCCCCGAGGACTACCTCGGCGACGTGATGGGCGACGTCTCCCGCCGCCGCGGCATCCTCCAGGGCCAGGACGACAGCCCCTCGGGCAAGGTCATCAACGCGATGATCCCGCTCGGCGAGATGTTCGGCTACGCCACCACCCTGCGCTCGATGTCGCAGGGCCGCGCGACCTTCACCATGGAATTCGACCACTACGCCGAGGCGCCGGCCAACATCGCCGAGGCGGTGGTCAAGAAGAACTGACAAGACCCGTGATTCGTGATTGGCGATTCGTGATTCGTAAGAGCACGGATCCCGGCTTCGACGAATCACGAATCACGAATCACCAATCACGGAGTTGAAAGCGATGGCAAAGGGCAAGTTCGAGCGCACCAAGCCCCACGTGAACGTGGGCACGATCGGTCACGTGGACCACGGCAAGACGACGCTGACGGCGGCGCTGACCAAGGTGGGCGCGGAGCGTTTCGGGGGCG
>JBKHXI010000045.1:0-7445 GCA_046566095.1 Gammaproteobacteria bacterium
CCATCATGGCGCCGTCGCCGTGGATGTCGAAGGGGCCGCGGGCCTCGACCCGGCGCATGCCCTCCTCCTTGACGTTGCCGGCGACGATGCCGGAGAAGGCGCGGCGCAGGTCGGCCGCCAGGTCGCAGGCGGCGCGGCCGGGGTGCAGGTCGAGCGCGGCCATGGCCTCGTGGGTAGGGTCGAAGCGCTGCTGGAAGGCCAGCGGCACGTGCAGCGACCAGTTGAAGAAGAACGAATCGCGGACCTTGAGCCGGTGTTCGCGCACCCGCCGGATCCCGGCCGCCATCAGCTGGCCCACGGTTTCCGGGTCGTCGATCACGATCTGGTAGCGCTCGGCCGCGGCGTCGCCCAGGGTCAGGCGGATGAAGCGGTCGATCTGCTCGAAGTACGGGGCGGCGGCGGTGGGGCCGCTGAACACCAGCGGGAACGGCAGGTGGCGGTTCTCCTCGCGCAGCAGGATGCCGAGCAGGTACAGGATCTCCTCGGCGGTGCCGACGCCGCCGGGGAACACCACGAAGCCGTGGCCGATGCGCACGAACGCCTCCAGCCGCTTCTCGATGTCCGGCATGATCACCAGGTTGTTGACGATCGGGTTCGGCGACTCGGCGGCGATGATCCCCGGCTCGGTCACGCCGATGTAGCGCACGTTGCGCTGGCGCTGCTTGGCGTGGGCGATGGTGGCGCCCTTCATCGGCCCCTTCATCGCGCCCGGGCCGCAGCCGGTGCAGATGTCCAGGCCGCGCAGGCCGAGGCTGTAGCCGACCTCCTTGGTGTACAGGTATTCGTCGCGGCTGATCGAGTGGCCGCCCCAGCACACCACCAGGTTCGGATCGGTGCGCTTGAGGATGCGGGCGTTGCGCAGCAGGCCGAATACCGCGTCGGTGATGCCGGCGGAGGTGGCCAGGTCCTCGGCCGCCGCCTCGTCGCCCAGCTCGATCGCGGTCCAGGCCAGGTCGCGGACCACCGCGAACAGCAGTTCGGCCACGCCGCGGATGATCTGGCCGTCGACGAAGGCGATCGCCGGCGCGTTCTTCAGGTCGATCTGCAGGCCGCGGTCGTGCTGCTCGACCTGGATGTCGAAGTGCGGGTACAGCTCCTGGGCGGCGCGCGGGTCGTCGGAGGTGGCGCCGCTGGTCAGCACCGCCAGCGCGCAGCGGCGCAGCAGGTCGTGCATGCCGCCGGCCGAGGCGTCGCGCAGGCGCGCGACCTCGCGCTTGGAGAGGATGTCCAGCGCGCCGACGCCGCGCGGGTAGATGCTGGCGTCGACCGTGGGCAGGGTGGCGCCGCGCGTGGGGCGGGCCGTGCCGGGAGTTTCGGTGGCGGCGTCTTCGGGGATGGTTTCGTCCATGGCGGGACTTTAGCGCACGGGAGGGATGGCGCGGGATCGCGCGGGCGGGAATCCGGGATCGGGCGGCCTGTGCGGGGTCGCGGGGATCGCGCCCAAGGGGCGCTCCTGCGGGCGGCGGCGCGGGGCTTGGCCACGAGGGCCCCGGAATGGAAACGGCCGGGGACACCCGGCCGTTTCCTGGACTGCGGACCGCCGCTGCGGTCAGAACTTGTAGCGGAAGCCCAGCTGCACGGCCCAGCGGCTCTCGCCGCGGTTGTCGCGCAGGGTGACGTCGCGGATGTTGGCCTCGTTGAAGCTGTAGCGGTACTTGCCGGTCGCCCGATCGACGCCTTCGAAGGTCGCGATGCCCTTGCCGAACGGGAAGCCGATTTCCTCGATCCGGCCCCAGTCCTTGTTGAGCAGGTTGCCGAAGTTGAGGATGTCCAGCCAGATTTCCGACTTGTGGCCGCTGAAGAAGCCCGGCAGCTGCTGGGAGAAGCGCAGGTCCACGTTATGCACGAACGACGAGCGCTCGCCGTTGGCCCGGGCCACGCCACCGCGGTACCGGGCCAGCCCCGGGTTGCGGGCGAGGTAGTTGAAGAAGGCCTGCTCCATCGCCGCGCCGCCGGTGAAGATGACGTCGCCCGGGTTCGCCGGCACGAAGAGCAGGTCGTTCGTGCGGCCGTCGCCGTTGGCGTCGTTGATGAACGAGTAGCTGAAGGGCCGCCCCGAACGGCCTTCGTAGATCAGGCCGATCGAGGTCTTGTTGTCGCCGAACAGCTCCATCTGGTAGTTGAGCGTGCCCAGGATACGGTCGCGGATCGCATAGGCCGAGTTCGCGGACAGCTCCTCGTTGGGATTGAGCCGGAATGCGTTGCCCCAGTTGGAGATCGCCTGCGAGCTGGTCAGCGGGTTGACCTCGGTAGCGTGGGTGTAGGTGTAGTTCAGGCCCCAGCCCCAGGTGTCGAGCAGCGGCTTGTTCAAGCCCAGGGTCAGCTGCTCGCCGCGGCCCTTGTTGGTCGGCCGCAGCACGGTGACGTCGGTGAAGCGACGGTCGCGATTGCCGCGGGCGTTGGCCGAACCGCTGTTGAAGCTGCCGGTGGAGCTGGCGAAGGGATTGCCCCAGTAGAACAGGCGGCCGTCGGGGCCGAAGTAGCTCGGCGCGCCGAGGTTGAGGTTCTCGTAGTACAGGCCTTCCTCGACGCTGGTCAGCAGCAGCTCGGCCGAGGCGACGGTGCCCCACCACGGCAGCTGGTGCTCGAACGCCAGGTTGGCCTTCCACACGGCCGGCTGCTTGAGGTCCGGGTCGATCAGGTCGAGCGGACCGCCGCTGCCCTGGCCCGGCTGCAGGCGGGTGCCCGGCTGGTTGTCCGGGTCCGGGCTGAACACGATGCCGGTGCCGCTGGAGGAGAAGAACTCGCCGAGGGTGATGCCGCCGTTGTTCTGGAACGGATTGGCCAGCCAGACGTTGGCCGCCGCGCCGGAAAACAGGCCAACACCGCCGCGCAGCTGGGTCGGGCGTTCGCTGTCGAAGGTGTAGTTGAAGCCGAAGCGCGGCTGCAGCAGCTCGTTGCCGTCGATGGTGTTGGTGTTGTCGTAGCCGAAGATCGCCGAGGCTTCCGGGTTCGCCGGCGGCCGGTCGTCGATCATCGGCGTGTCCAGGCGCAGGCCGTAGGTCAGCGTCAGGTTGTTGGTGACCATCCAGGTGTCCTGGACGAACAGGCCGAGGTTGCCCAGCTCGAAGGCGGCGGCGATCGAGTCGATGTTGCCGTCGATCGGGTAGCGCACGTTGAATCGGCTCGGCCGCCCCGCACGGTAGTTGTCCAGGCCGGTGAACTGGTACACGCCGAACTGGTCGCGGCCGAACAGGTTGTAGACGTCGGTCAGCTGGTACTCGGCGCCGAACTTGATCTCGTGGTCGCCGACGAACAGCATGCCGGCGCCGAACAGGTTGGTGTTCTCGGTCTCCAGGATGTTGATGTGACGGAACTGCTCGGCGCCGATGAAGATCGAGTCCGCGCCGCTGCAGGAGCTGGAGTTCAGGCAGATCTGGATCTGCGGCAGCCGCGAGTTGAGGTTCCACAGCGAGCTGGTGGTGTTGCGGCCGATCTTGAACTCGGTCGAGAAGTTCGGGGTCCAGTCGCTGAACAGCTGGGCGACGGCGCCCTCGTATTCCTTGACGTTGGCGTGCCAGAAGCTGGACAGCGACAGGCTGCGCGCGCCGATGTTGCGCAGGAACGGCTCGGTCTGCTCGGACTTGTTGTAGCGCAGGTAGGCGCGGTGGTTGTCGCTGATGTTCCAGTCGATCTTGGCCAGGATGTCCTCGATCTCGAACACCAGCTCGCCCGGCAGGGCGAAGTCGCCGGCGTCGAAGCCCCAGACGTCGCGGGAGATCCGGCGCGCCTCGTCGATCTGCGCCTGGGTGATGCCGGCCGGCAGGGTGCTCGGGGCGCCCAGGGTCCGCTCGAACTTCTCGTATGCCAGGAAGAAGAACAGGCGGTCCTTGAGGATCGGGCCGCCGAGGGTGAAGCCGTAGGTCTGCTCTTCCTTCGGGGGCGAGAAGAACGAGCCGGGGATGGCGTCGTCGCGCGCCCAGTCGCCGTCGCGGTACAGCCCGAACACAGTACCGGAGAACTTGTTGGTGCCCGACTTGGTGACCGCGTCGACGTTGGCGCCGGTGTAGCCGGCCTGGGTCACGTCGTAGTTGGCCAGCGAGATGTTCAGTTCCTGGATCGCGTCGATCGAGATCGGCTGGCGGGCGGTGGGCAGGTTGTTGCTCTCCAGGCCGAAGGCGTCGTTGACGGTGACGCCGTCGACGCGGATGTTGTTGAAGCGGGTGTTCTGGCCGCCGGCGGAGATCTCGCCGCGCTCCTTGTCGGTCTGCGCGATGCGCGGATCCAGGCGCATGTAGTCCTGGATGTTGCGCTGGATCGAGGGCAGCTGGTCGATCTGGTCGCGGGTGACCAGGGTGCCGGCACCCATCTTCTCCGAATCGAACACCAGCGGCAGGCGGGTGCCGGTGGCGACCACGCGGTCGAGGGTGGCCACGTCGTCCACCAGCGCGACGTCGACCTGCGACACCTGGTCCAGGCCCAGGAACACGTTGTCGCGGCTGCTGGCGCCCTCACCCGGCTTGGTCACGGTGATGGTGTATGGACCGCCGACGCGCAGGCCGCGGGCGTTGTAGCGGCCGCTGGCGTCGGTGACCGCGCGGCTGACCGTGCCCGACTCGGTGTGGACGATGGTCACTTCCGCGCCCGCGACCGGCTGTCCGTCGGCGCCGACGACCTGGCCGCCGATGCCGGCGGAGGTGCTCTGCGCGAACGCGCTGGCGGTGGTGAGGGCGGCAAGCAGGCCGATCGTGAGCCTGGACATGCGGAGGCGGCTGGAACGGGTCATGGCGTAGGGCCTCGTGGCAGGAAACGGTGTGCGCCGGCGGCGCGGTTCTGGAACACGCGTGGTGCTCGCAGGCGTGGCGAAGACGTGACTCGGGTTCCCCAGCCCGGCCGGCGTGGGACAGCCGTCGGGTTAACGTCAGTTTAACAGCCTAGGCAGTGCGGATGACAGTGTCGTGACAGTGGCGTGATGGCGTCAAGGCCGTCTCACGCACCCGGGAGACCGGCCAGATAACCGGCCAGCCCGTCCAGGAACATCTGCACCGAAATGGCCACCAGCAGCATCCCCATCAGCCGTTCGATCGCGGTCAGCGCGCGCGGCCCCAGCCACTTGTACAGGTAGGTGGCCGAGAACAGGATCGCCGCGGTCGCCGCCCAGGCGATCAGCAGGGCCAGGCTCCACTCCCCCAGCCGGGCCGGCTCGCTGCTGCCCATCAGCATCACTGCGGCCATGCCCGAGGGACCGGCGACCATCGGGATCGCCAGCGGCACGATGAAGGGCTCGCCGTCCGGGATCTCGCCCATCAGGCCCTCCGGCGGCGGGAAGATCATGCGGATGCCGATCAGGAACAGGACGATCCCGCCGGCGATCGACACCGACTCCTGGCGCAGGTGCATGGCTTCCAGCGCGTACTTGCCGGCCCACAGGAAGCCCATCAGCACGCCCAGGGCGATCAGCAGTTCGCGCGCGACCACGATCCGCTGCCGCCGCGGCGGCAGCCGCCGCAGGATGCTCAGGAACACCGGGATGTTGCCCAGCGGATCCAGGATCAGGAACAGCAGCAGGGCAGCGGAGGCGATGGTCATGGAAGACGGATCATCTGGAAACGGACGGCCCGGACATCCCCCATTGTAGGAGGGGCTTCAGCCCCGACCCGCGGCTCCTGCAGAAATGCGGGGGTCGCGGCTGAAGCCTGTCCTGAGCCTGCCGAAGGGCCGCTCCTACAGGAGCGCGGGTCCTGGGGCGTGGATGCGGCCGCGGTGGGCGGCGCCGGCGGGGGACAGCAGCTCGACGCAGGCGCCGGCGTAGGCGGCCGGGTCGCGGGCGATGCGGTCGTCCTCCTCGACGAAGGCGCGGGCGCGCAGGGCGGTGCGCATCGGACCGGGGCGCAGACCGGACACCCGCACCGGGGTCTTGGCCAGTTCCGCATGCCACATCGGCACCAGTCCGGCCAGCGCGTGCTGGGCCAGGCCGTAGCCGCCCCAGAAGGCGTTGGCGTAGCGCGCCGGATCGTCCAGGGTGAACACCAGCGCGGAATCCGGCGCGCGCCGCAGCAGCGGCAGGCAGGCCTGCGACATCCAGACCGGCGCGGTCAGGTCGACGTGGATGGCGCGCGCCAGCGCTGCCGGATCGGTCTGCTCCAGCGGCGTCAGGCCGCGGAACTCGGCGGCGCAGTGCAGCAGGCCGTCGAGCCGGCCCAGCTCCCGGTCGATGCGGGTGGCCAGCGCCAGGTGGTCGTCGGGCGAGGCGCCCTCCAGGTCGAACGGATACAGCAGCGGCTCGGCGCCGGCCGCGGCCACCGCGTCGTAGACCCGGTTCAACTTCGCCGGCCTGCGCCCGAGCAGGATGACCGTGGCGCCGGCGCGGGCGCAGGCGACCGCGGCCGCGCTGCCGAGACCGCCGTGGGCGCCGGCGACCAGCACCACGCGCCCGTCCAGCGCGCCCGGCTCCGCGTCGCCGACCGGCCCCCGCGGCGCGGCCACGCTCAAGCCTTGCAGGCCTCGCCGACCATGCGCGCCAGTTCGCCGGACTCGGCCAGTTCCAGGGTGATGTCGCAGCCGCCGATCAGCTCGCCGTTGATGAACAGCTGCGGGAAGGTCGGCCAGTTGGAGAAGCGCGGCAGGTTGGCGCGGATCTCCGGCTCCTCCAGCACGTTGACGGTATGCAGCGCGGTCGCGCCGGCGGCCTGCAGCGCCTGCACGGTGCGGCTGGAGAAACCGCACATCGGGAATTGCGGGGTGCCCTTCATGAAAAGCACGACGGGATGGCCTTCGACCTCGGCCTTGATGCGCTCGAGCACCGACATGGCTGGCTCCTGCGGCCGCCCGCGGCATGCACGGCCGCGTGACGGTGGGTGGGGATACAATCGCCCATTGTAAGCCTTCGCGCGGCCCCGGGCCGCGCTCCCCTCCCCGCCCAGCCAGCCCACGAGGAGCCACGCCATGGCGATCGAACTGCCTGCCCTGCCCTACGACCGCACCGCGCTCGAGCCGCACATCTCCGGCGAGACCCTGGACTACCACTACGGCAAGCACCACAAGGCCTACGTGGACAACCTCAACAAAATGATCGAGGGCACCGAGTTCGCCGACCTGGACCTGGAACAGATCGTGCGCAAGGCGCAGGGGGCGATGTTCAACAACGCCGCCCAGGTCTGGAACCACACCTTCTACTGGAACTGCCTGTCGCCGGACGGCGGCGGCGAACCGGCCGGCAAGCTGGCCGACGCCATCGCCAAGGCCTTCGGCGGCTTCGACAGGTTCAAGGAGCAGTTCTCCGACACCGCAGTCAAGACCTTCGGTTCCGGCTGGGCCTGGCTGGTGCAGCGCCCGGACGGCAGCCTCGCGCTGGCCTCCACCCCGAACGCCGCCACCCCGCTGACCGGCGAGGACGCCGCGCTGCTGACCTGCGACGTCTGGGAGCACGCCTACTACATCGACTACCGCAACGCGCGGCCGAAGTACGTCGAGGCGTTCTGGAACCTGGTCAACTGGGACTTCGT
>JBKHXI010000046.1:0-8293 GCA_046566095.1 Gammaproteobacteria bacterium
TTTCCTGTCGATGGCGCGCCCGGAAGGATTCGAACCTCCGACCCCCAAGTTCGTAGCCTGGTGCTCTATCCAACTGAGCTACGGGCGCGCAGACGGCGAATTATGAAGTCGGCGCGCGGACCCGTCAAACCCCGCGTGGCGCAGGCGTGGCGGGACCGGGCGCCTGCCCGGCGCGCGACGAGCACGGGCCCGGAGCGGCCCGGCGTCCTCGCCGGGATCCAAGCCGCGCGCGGCCGCTGCCTCGCGCTTGCATCCGGCGTTCATCGGCCTGCCGGCATCCTCGGTGCAACGGTCCTGCAGGCGGCGAAGCCTGCCTGGCCGGCCGCAGCACTGGAGGCAGCGCATGACCCGGGCATCGCCATCGCCATCGCCGCACCCGCTGGCCTTCGCATTGGCGGCCGCGCTGGGCCTGGCCGCCTGCGTGCAGGCGCCGCAGCCGACCAGGGACGGACCGACGGCGGACGTGGTGCCCGGACCGGAAGCGGCGGGGGCGGAGGCTGCGGACCCGCCGCGCGCCGATGCCGCCCGCCCGGCGGCCGTGCAGCCGACCGCCGCGCAGCAGCAGGCCCATTCCGCCTGCCTGCAGCGGCTGCGCGGCGCCGCCCTGGCCGCGGGCGTTTCCGCGGCCAGCTTCGACCGGCACCTGGCGGCCGTGCAGCCGGACCTGGGCGTGCTGGACCTGCTCGACCGCCAGCCCGAGTTCAGCACCCCGATCTGGGATTACCTGGCCGGCCTGGTCGACGAGGAACGCGTCGCCGACGGCAAGGCCATGCTCGCCACCCATGCGGCGACGCTGGCGCGCGTGGAACGCGCGTACGGAGTCGACCCGGCCACGGTGGTCGCGGTGTGGGGCGTGGAGACCGATTACGGCAGGACCTTCGGCAAGCGCCCCCTGCTGCAGTCGCTGTCGACGCTGGCGTGCTTCGGCCGCCGCCAGGACTTCTTCCGCGGGGAGCTGCTGGCGACGCTGAGGATCCTGGAGCGCGGCGACGTCGCCGCCGAAGACCTGCGCGGTTCCTGGGCGGGCGCCTTCGGCCATACCCAGTTCATGCCGACCACCTTCGAGCGGATCGCGGTCGACTTCGACGGCGACGGCCGCCGCGACCTGGTCGGCAGCATCCCGGACGCGCTGGCCTCCACCGCCAACTACCTCAGGCGCGCCAACTGGCGCAGCGGCGAGCCCTGGGGCCACGAGGTGCGGCTGCCCCCGGGATTCGATGCCGGGCTCGCCGGCCGCGGCAAGCGGCGCCCGCTCGCCGACTGGCTGGGCCGCGGCATCGTGCGCGCCGACGGCGGCCGCATCGAGCTTGCGGGCAGCACGCCGGCGGCGCTGCTGCTGCCTGCCGGCCGCGACGGGCCGGCGTTCCTGGTGTTCCGCAACTTCGACGCGATCCACAGCTACAACGCCGCCGAAAGCTATGCGCTGGCCATCGCCCACCTGTCCGACCGCCTGCGCGGGGGCGCACCCTTCGTACAGGCGTGGCCGACCGACGACCCGGGCCTGTCGCGCGCGCAGCGGCGGCAGCTGCAGCGCCTGCTGCTTGCGCGCGGGCACGCCATCGGCGAGGTCGACGGCATCATCGGCAGCGCCAGCCGCGCGGCGATCCAGGCCGAACAGCGCCGGCTCGGCTACGCGCCGGCCGACGGCCGCGCCGGCCGCAGGATCCTTGAGGTCCTGCGCGCGGAAGCAGGAGCGGCGAACTGAGCGTGGGGATCCCGCAGTTGCGCCACGGGCGCTTGCCATTGCGGGCGCCGCGTACGCTGCGACCCTGTCCTGACGGCCTCCCATGTGCCGGGTCGCAGCTTACGCAGCTCCTACAGGCCCTGCAGGGGGTCCGCGCTTGCGGCGGTCGGCACTGAAGCCTGTTCCGGGCGGGTCGAAGGGCCCCTTCCTATCCGATGTAGGCGGGTGCGGACCCGCCGCGGTCGCGCGCGGTCAGTGCAGCCACGACGGCTTGCGGTCGGGCGAGCCAGGAGAAGTGGTCGGGGCGGGTGCCGAGCGCGGCGGCGTCGAGGCGCAGGATCCGCGTGGCGGCGGCGGGCATCTTCGACAGCAGGAACCGGAGCGAGGATTCCGGCGCCAGCCAGTCGTCCGCGAACACGACCGCGCGCGTTCCGATGCGCAGCCGGCGCAGCGCCGCCTCCAGGTCGGTGGCGACGCCGCGGGCGGCATAGCGCCCCGACAGCGCGGTACGCGCCCAGTCGCCGATCACCCCGCGCGCCTCCCTGCCGCCGAAGCCGATCCGGCGGCCGGGCAGGGCGCCGACGCGGTCGGCGAGCCAGGGCAGGAAGCGGTAGGCCATCGGCAGCCACCAGCGCGTGCGCGCCGGGAAGGCGCGCCAGTAGGGCGCGCCGCTGGCCACCAGCCACAGTGTGTGCGCAGACTCCGGCGCGAGCGCCAACCGGCAGCAGGCCAGCTGGCCGCCGAGGCTGTGGCCGCCGAGGATGCGCGCGACGCCGGGCAGGGCGCGGTCGACCGCGGCCTCGGCGGCCGGAAGATCGTGTTCCAGCAGCTCGCGGTAGCCCCAGTCGCAGCCGCGCCCGGCGCGGACCGTGCTGCTGCCGGCGCCGCGCCATTCGTGCAGGAAACAGGCCACGCCGCGCGAGGCCAGGGCCTCGGCGAAGGGCAGGTAGTGTTTGGCCGCCACCCCCAGGGCCGGCAGCCACAGCAGCGCCGCCGTCGGTGCGGCGGGAATGCGCGCCGGCATGGCCCAGCGGTGGCCGTCGCCGGCGGCCACCGCCAGTTCCGGCGCGCGGAGGCCGGTCATCGCGCGGCGCTCATCGCAGCGGCGATGCCCGGAAATGATCCAGCACCGTGACCGCGCCGCGGCCGGGGCGCCGGCCCAGGCGCAGGGCCCGGGCGACGTAGTCGGCGGCGGCCCTGCAGGCCTGCGCCGGCGCGCTGCCGCGGCACAGCTCGGCGGCGATCGCCGAGGCCAGGGTGCAGCCGGTGCCGTGGCCCTCCAGTGCGATCCGTTCGTGCCGGAAATCGGTGCGGGCGGCGCCGTCGAAGTAGCGGTCGACGACGTGCGCGCCCTCGTCGAGGTGGCCGCCCTTGAGCAGGACCGCGCGCGGACCCATGGCCTGCAGCGTGCGCGCGGCCGCGTCGGCGTCGGCGCCGTCGGAGATTGGCGCTCCGAGCAGAAGCTCGGCTTCCGGGATGTTGGGCGTGAGCACGGTCGCCAGCGGCAACAGGCGCCGGCGCAGGGCGTCCAGCGCGTCCGGCTCCAGCAGCCGGGCGCCGGAGGTCGCCACCATCACCGGGTCGAGCACCAGCGCGGCCGGGCGGTGGCTTGCGAGCGCGTCGGCGACCGCGTGGATGACCGCGGCGTTGGCGAGCATCCCCAGCTTCACGGCGCCGATGTCGAAATCCTCGAAGCAGGCATCGATCTGCGCACGCAGGAACTGCACCGGCGGCACGTGCACCGCGGTCACCGCGCGGGTGTGCTGCGCGGTCAGCGCGGCGATCGCCGACAGGCCGTGCACGCCGTGCGCGGCGAAGGTCTTCAGGTCGGCCTGGATGCCGGCGCCGCCGCCGGAATCGGAGCCGGCGATGGTCAGGGCGCAGACGGGACGGGAGTCGGAATCGCTCATGGTGAATCGCGGTCGTCGGCGTGGGAGCCGGGCGGGTGGCGCCTGGCGGGACCATCGGCGACATGGACGTCGCCGATGAGCCTACATGGACGTATTCACGGCGTGTCCCGCCAGGCGCCACCCGCCCGGCTCGCCCGCGAACCGCGGGCCGGCTCTACAGCACCTCGGACGCGTAATCGGCCAGCCGCGAGCGCTCGCCGCGGCGCAGGGTCACGTGCGCGCTGTGCGCCCAGTCCTTGAAGCGGTCCACGGCATAGGTCAGTCCCGAAGTGGTCTCGGTCAGGTAGGGCGTGTCGATCTGCTCGACGTTGCCCAGGCACACGATCTTGGTGCCCGGGCCGGCGCGGGTGACCAGGGTCTTCATCTGCTTGGGCGTGAGGTTCTGCGCCTCGTCCAGGATCAGCCAGCGGTTGAGGAAGGTGCGCCCGCGCATGAAGTTGAGCGAACGGATCTTGATCCGGCTGGCGAGCAGGTCGTTGGTCGCCGCACGGCCCCAGCTGCCGCCGTCCTGGTTGTGGGTCAGCACCTCCAGGTTGTCGGTCAGCGCGCCCATCCACGGGGTCATCTTCTCCTCCTCGGTGCCGGGCAGGAAGCCGATGTCCTCGCCCACGCTGACCGTGGCGCGGGTCATGATGATCTCCCGGTAGCGCTGCTGGTCCATGGTCTGCGCCAGGCCCGCGGCCAGCGCAAGCAGGGTCTTGCCGGTGCCGGCGGTGCCGAGCAGGGTGACGAAGTCGATCTCCGGGTCCATCAGCGCGTTCAGCGCGAAGTTCTGCTCGCGGTTGCGGGCGGTGATCCCCCAGACCGCGTGCTGGTTGCTGCGGAAGTCGTCGACGATCTGCAGCGTCACCGCGCCGTCGGCCACGCGCGCGACCTTGAGCTCGGCCTCCTCGTCGCCGGGCAGGTACAGGAACTGGTTAGGATGCCAGCCGTCGTCGTCCTGCCCCTCGGCGCGCGCGATCTCGTAATAGGTGCGCCCCCGTTCGGTCCACGAGCGCAGGCCCTTGCCGTAGCGCTGCCAGAAGTCGGCGGGCAGCTCGGTGGCGCCGGTGTAGAGCAGGCTGAAGTCGTCCAGCGCGCGGTCGTTCTCGTAGTCCTCCGACACGATGCCGGCGATCGAGGCCTTGATCCGCAGGTTGATGTCCTTGGACACGAACACCACCGGCACTTCCGGCTCGGCCTCCTTCAGCGCCAGGATCGCGCCGAGGATCGCGTTGTCCGGCACCACCGCTCCGAAGCGCTTGCCGGCGTCGAATTCGCCGGTCTGGAAGCGCAGCACGCCGATGCTCTGCGGCCCGCGCAGCTGCAGCCCCTGCGGGCGCGACAGCGCCAGGCCCGAGGCGATCCGGTCCGCGCCCTGGGCCTCGACCAGTTCGTTGATGAAGCGGCTGACCTGGCGCGCGTTGCGGGCGGCTTCGGAGGTGCCCTTCTTGCCGTTGTCCAGCTCCTCGATCACCTGCATCGGCAGGAACACGTCGTGCTCCTCGAACTTGAACATCGCCGTGGGGTCGTGCATCAGCACGTTGGTGTCGAGGACGTAGATGCGCTTGCTTCGCGTCATGCGTGGCTTCCGTTCGGACGGCGGCGGGCCGCCGCGGCCCGCTGGGCGGGGCGGCGGGAAAGAGGGGATCGGGTACCGGTCACTGCGTCTGCGCAGCCTTCAGGGCGTCGAGCACGGCCTGGGCGTGGCCGGGCACCTTGACCCCGCGCCATTCTTCGGCCAGCCGGCCCTGCGGATCGACCAGGAAGGTGCTGCGCTCGATGCCGACGTATTCGCGCCCGTACAGCTTCTTCGGGCGGATCACGTCGAACGCGCGGCACAGCTTGCCGTCCGGATCGCTGACCAGCTCGAAACGGAAACCCTGTTTCTCGCAGAAGTTGCGGTGCGACTTCAGCGAGTCCCGCGACACCCCGAGGATCTCGGCGCCGAGCTTCCGGAACTTCGGCAGCAGCGCGTTGAAGTCGTTGCCCTCGGTGGTGCAGCCCGGCGTGCTGTCCTTCGGGTAGAAGTACAGGACGACCCATTTCCCGGCGTGGTCGGCGAGCGTGGCGGTGCCGCCGCCGGACAGCGCCAGCGGCATGGAGAGGATGGACTTCGGCAGCGCCTTGCCTGTGCTGGGCATCGTCGTCGTGTCGCCCCGGTCAGAACTTCATAGGATCCATGATCGCGTCGAGGTTCAGGTGGTCGCAGAACTCGAGGAAATCGTCGCGCAGGGCGGCGATGTGCATGTCCGAGGGAATGCCGATGGTGACCTGGGCGGAGAACATGTCCGCGCCGGTCTGCATCGCCCGGTAGCGCGAGCAGTGCAGGCTCTCGATGGTGATGCCCTGGCGGTCGAAGAAGTCCGCCAGCTGGAACAGGATGCCCGGCTTGTCGGCGGCGACCACCTCGACCACGTAGGGCAGCAGGTTCGACTGCACCGGCTTGGGGCCGGTGCGGTACCAGATCAGCTTCAGGCCTTCCTCGCGTTCCAGCCGGGCGAGCATCGCCTCGAGCTTGGCGACCGCGTCCCAGGAACCGGTTGCCAGGGCCGAGACCGACACGTCGCGCCCGACCGTGGACAGGCGGGTATCGACCAGGTTGCAGCCGCTGTCGGCGATGCGCCGGCTCACCGCCAGCAGCGGCGACTGGGGGTGCGTCGTGTATGCGTTGATCAGCAGGTAGTTCTCGGTCGGCGGCTGCCGTGGCGCGGTGTCGGTCAAGGCGGGGGATTCGTGCAGGGGCGGTGGGGGCGGCGTGCGGGGCTCGGCGGGCGTCCGGATGCGCGTGCCGGCAGCATACTGGCCCGCGCTCGCGCGCCGCAAGCAAACCTTGCCGGGAGCCGCGCGGGGCGCCCGCGCGGGCTGGTGGCGGGCCTTCCGCCCCAGTACCATCCTACCTCTGGTTCCCGTCGCGCAGGTTTCCGTGTCCTCCAGCCCGCCCCGCCTGACCGGCAGCATCACCGCGCTCGCGACCCCGTTCGACGCCGACGGCAAGGTCGACGAGCCGGCCTGGAAGCGGCTGATCGACCGCCAGCTGGCCGCCGGCACCCAGGCGCTGGTGGTGGCCGGTTCGACCGGAGAGGCGGCGGCGCTGTTCGACATCGAGTTCGACCTGCTGCTGCGCACCGCGGTCGAGCAGGCCGGCGGCCGCGTCCCGGTGCTGGCCGGGACCGGGCTGTCGAACACCGCCAAGACCATCGAGCGGACCCGCCGCGCCGCCGCGCTGGGCGCCGATGCCGCGCTGGTGGTGACGCCGCCCTACGTCCGCCCGACCCAGGCCGGGCTGCTGGCCCATTACCGGGCGGTGGCCGACGACGGCGCGCTGCCGGTGGTCCTGTACAACGTGCCCGGCCGCACCGGCTGCGACCTGCTGCCCGACACCGTCGCCGAACTGGCCGCGCATCCGCGCATCGTCGCGGTCAAGGAGGCGGTCGCCGACGCCGGCCGCATCCGCGCCCTGGTCGCGCTGCGCCAGGACGGCTTCGCCGTGCTCAGCGGCGACGACCCCAGCGCCTGCCGGTCGATGCTCGACGGCGCCGACGGCGTGGTCTCGGTCGCCTCGAACGTGCTGCCCGCGGCCTTCCGCCGCCTCTGCGACCTGGCCCGGGCCGGCCGCGGCAGGGAAGCCGCGGCGCTGGACGCGCGGCTGCAGCCGGTCTGCGGATTCCTCGGCGTGGAGCCGAACCCGATCCCGGTGAAGGCGATCCTGTCGCGCCAGGGGCTGGGCCAGGGCCTGCGCCTGCCGCTGCTGCCGCTTTCGGCCGAACACCAGCGCGCGGCCGATGCCATGGCCGCAGAAATCGACGCCATCGAGCGCGACTGCCTGCAAGACCGCGCGGCCTGAACGCCGCCCCCCGATCCGCAACGGAGACCGCAATGCACCTTCCCCTGCCGACCGCATCCACCCTCAAGCCGCTGGTCGCGGCCATGCTCGCCGTCGCCGTGCTCGGCGCCTCCGCCTGCAGCTGGTTCCGCAAGGACGCCGGCGTCTACCGGATGAGCGCCGAGAGCCGCCCGCTGGAGGTGCCGCCGGACCTGGACCTGCCCGACACCACGGGCGCGATGGCACCGACCCAGCCGCAGCCGGTGCTGCGGTCGCAGGTGGGCGCGTCGGCGGCCGCGGCCGCACCCGCCGGGGTCGGCTTCGCGGTCGCCGGCAGCCGCGACGAGGTCTATGCGCGGGTCGGCGCCGCGCTCGAGGCGATCGAGGGCGTCACCATCGCCAGCCGTGCGCAGCTGCTCGGGTCTTACGACGTCAGCTACCGCGGCAGCGCCTTCCTGGTGCGGGTCACGCCGGCGCAGGACGGCAGCTACGTCTCGGCGGTGGATCCGCGCGGGGTGCCGGCCACGGGCGAGGCGCCGGCGGCGCTGGTGGCGCAGTTGCGCGCGGCGCTGGGCCAGTAAGCGGCGGACGCGCGGCATCGGCGGGGAAACGGGCGCACCGGGACGCCCGGTTCCCGGCGGTTACGCCAGCGGCGACGCCAGCCTTCTCTGACGCCAGCCTTCTCTCCGTAGCCGCTGCAGCGGCCTCGTGTCCTGCTGTCGCGTCAGCGCTCGAGCAGCGGCAGCTTGTCCGGCACGCCTTCCCACTCCTTGGCGTCCGGCAGCCCGTCCTTGCGGGCGGTGATCACCGGCCATTCCTTCGACAGCTCGGCGTTGAGCCGGACGAAGACCTCCTGCCCGGCGGGCACGTCCTCTTCCGGGTAGATCGCGTTGA
>JBKHXI010000047.1:0-10471 GCA_046566095.1 Gammaproteobacteria bacterium
GTGAACGATTAGCGGGACAGGACACGAGCCGCTGGATGACGGCCGTGTGCGGAATGATTCCCGCGCGGGCAACGGACTCCGGGACGGGCTCCGCAAACGCGGACGGCGGCCGAAGCCGCCGCCCGCACCCTGCCGCGCGCCGCGCTCAGTAGCGCTTGCGCTCCTCCTCGGTGTTCATCCCGGCCGCCGACGGCTCGGCCAGCTCCGGTTCGCCGGCCAGCAGGTGGTCGTCGTCCTTGAGCGTATCCAGGTGCATCAGGCGCTTGACCAGCGGCGCCATCACCAGCATGGCCACGCCCACGCCCACCGCGATCCAGCCGACCGTGCTGTAGACGTCGAGCACGATCTCCTTGGCGCCGGCCGACTCGCCGGCCAGCTCGCCCGCGCCGGTCGCCGCCGCGATCAGGCCGGCGGCGAAGTTGCCGGTGGCCGAAGCGAAGAACCAGGTGCCCATGATCAGGCTGGCCATGTGCGCCGGCGCCAGCCGGTTCATCGCCGACAGCCCGACCGGCGACAGGCACAGCTCGCCGGTGGTGTGCAGCAGGTAGATCAGGAAGATGAAGAGCACGGGGGTCGGGTTCTCGATGCCCACCGCGTAGGCGCCGGCCACCAGCACCAGGAAGCCGGCGCCCAGCTGGACCATGCCCAGGCCGAACTTGGCCGGGGCCGAGGGCTCCAGCCCGCGCCGCCCGAGCATCGTCCACAGCCAGGCGAACAGCGGCGCCAGCAGGATGATGTACAGCGGGTTGATCGACTGGAAGGTCGCCGCCGGCACGTCGAAGCCGAGCATGGTGCGGTTAACGTGGCGGTCGGTGAACAGGTTCAGCGAGGAACCGGCCTGCTCGAACAGCGCCCAGAACAGGATCGAGCCGACGATCAGGATCATGGCCGCGAAGATCCGGTCGCGGTCGTGCCTGGGCAGCTTCAGCACCGCCACGTACAGCACGTACCCGATCAGGATGATGCCGGAGACCAGCAGCAGCCCGCCCACCAGTTCCTGGAACTGGATCAGCGCCCAGATCGCGGCGACCGCGGCCAGCCCGACCAGGTACAGCAGCCATTCGAACTTGATGCCCATCACCCGCGACTCGAGCCTTGCCGGGTCGCGCGACTCGCCCTTGCCCATCAGCCACGGGGTGAACACCACGAACACGGCCAGGCCGGCGAGCATGCCGAAGCCGGCCAGGCCGAAGCCGTACTTCCAGCCGTAGGTCTGGCCGATGTAGCCGCACAGCAGCGAGCCCAGGAACGCGCCCAGGTTGATGCCCATGTAGAAGATCGTGTACGCGCCGTCGCGGCGCACGTCGGTGCGCGGGTACAGCTGGCCGACGATCACCGAGATGTTCGCCTTCAGGAAGCCCGAGCCGACGATGATGAAGCTCAGCGCCATCCAGAACACGTTGATCATCGGGTTGGCCTGGCCGAGCGTGCCGTCGCCCTCGAAGGCCATGAAGAAGTGGCCGAAGGTCAGCAGCACCGCGCCGAACATGACCGCCTTGCGTTGCCCGAGGTAGCGGTCGGCGATGTAGCCGCCGATCACCGGGGTGATGTAGACCAGCGCGGTGTAGGCGCCGTAGATCACCGAGCCGCGCTCGTCCGAGAACGCCCAGTGCTGCACCAGGTAGAAGATCAGCAGGGCGCGCATGCCGTAGTAGGAGAAGCGCTCCCACATCTCGGCGAAGAACAGCACGTACAGGCCGCGCGGGTGGCCGAGGATGGTCTTGCCTTCCTCCGGGTGGCTCGGGACGGAACTCATGCGGTCGGTGCTCCTGGCCGGCGGCGGCCGTGGTCGGTGGCGAGGGGGGCGCGGGCGCGTCCGGTGCAAAACGAGGGCAAGGTGTACCCGCCGCGCCGCCGCGCGTCAAACCCCACCCCCCATGGTGCGGCGCACCATCCCTGCTTGTCCTGCGCGGCGACGCCCCTGCGTCGTCCCGAGCGCAGCGAGGGACCTGCTTCCTGCCGACCGACCCTGCAAGCGTCCCGTCGTCCGATGCCGCTGATGTGTCCAGGCTTCGGCCCGGCGTCGTCCGACGGGCTGGGCCCTGACCGAGGGAAAAGCGAATTCCGGCCGGCAGGCCGCGGCGTCGGTCCGCAAGCCGGAGCCTCTGAAGCCTGCTTCCGAAAAGGGATCAACCAAAAGGGACACGGCCGCGCGGGGCGGCCGTGTCCGGGTGCGGCGAGGCTGGCGGGCGGTCAGCCGGCTGGGTAGCCGTAGGTTGCGCCCAGGCCCAGCGGGATGCCGGTGACCCAGAACAGCAGCAGGAACCCGGTCCACAGCACCAGCAGCGCGATCGAGAACGGCAGCATCAGCGCCAGCAGGGTGCCGATGCCCGACGCCTTCACGTAGCGCTGGCAGAACACCACGATCAGCGGGAAGTACGGCATCAGCGGGGTGATGATGTTGGTCGACGAATCGCCGACGCGGTAGGCCGCCTGGGTCAGGTCGGGCGAGACCCCCAGCTGCATCAGCATCGGCACCATGATCGCGCCGATCAGCGCCCACTTGGCCGAGGCCGAGCCGACCATCAGGTTGACGAAGCCCGAGAGCAGCACGATGCCGATCACCGTCAGCGCCATCGGGAAGCCCATCGCCTGCAGCCAGTTGGCGCCCTTGATCGCCATCAGCGCGCCGAGGTTGCTCTGGCCGAAGGCGTAGATGAACTGCGCCGCGAAGAACGCCATGACGATGTAGTAGCCCATCCCGCTCATCGCACGGGTCATGCCGGCGATGATGTCGCGGTGGTTCTTCACGGTGCCGGCGACGTAGCCGTAGATCACGCCCGGCAGCAGGAAGAACACGAAGATCAGGGCCACGATCGACTGCATCAGCGGCGCCGCCGAGACCAGCAGCTCGCCCGCGCCGCTGGCCGCGTCGGCCGGCGCCCGCCAGGCAGATCCCGCGGGCAGCGCGGTCAGCACCAGCACCGCGAAGCCGACCACCATCGCCAGCACCGCCAGCCACAGGCCGCGGCGCTCGCGCGCGCCCAGCGCGTCCATGGTCGGCATCTGCGCGGTGTCGCCGTCGACCTTCGTGTCGCGCAGGCGCGGCTCGATCACCCGGTCGGTCAGGAACCAGCCGACCGCGATGATCAGGAAGGTCGAGGCGGTGGTGAAGAAGTAGTTGTTGAGCGGGTTGACCACCACCGACGGGTCGAGGATGTGCGCCGCCTCCTGGGTCAGGCCGGCGAGCAGAGGATCGAGGCTGGACGGCACGAAGAAGGTCGCCGAGAACCCGCCCGAGACGCCGGCGAAGGCCGCGGCGATGCCCGCCAGCGGATGCCGGCCGGCGGCGTAGAAGATCACCGCGCCCAGCGGGATCACCAGCACGTAGCCGGCGTCGACCGCGACGTGGCTGAGGATGCCGACGGCCACCAGCACCGGCGTCAGCAGCATCTTCGGAGTCACCGACAGGATCGCGCGCAGCGCGGCATTGATGAAACCGGTGTGCTCGGCCACGCCCAGGCCCAGCATCGCCACCAGCACCACGCCCAGCGGCGCGAAGTTGACGAAGGTGCGCACCATCTCGGCCATGAAGGCGGTGAAGCTGGTGCCGGCGAGCAGGTTCTTGATGCTGATCGCGTCGCCGGTGCGCGGATCGACCTCGGCGAAGCTGACGTTGGCCAGCAGCGCCGACAGCACCCAGGTCGCCAGCATCAGGATCAGGAACAGCACCGCGGGATCGGGCAGCTTGTTGCCGATGCGCTCGACCGCGTCGAGGAAGCGGGTGACCGCGCCGCGCGGGACGGCCGGGGCCGGGGTGGGCTCGCTCATGCGCAGGGTTCCGGGATTGGGCCAGCCGGCATCCTAGCAGCCGCCACACCCGGGTCCGCCAGCGCCCCCCTGCCCCGGGGGCGGTCGCCGCAGGCCTCAGGCCGGCGACAGCGGATCGGCCGTGCGCTCGATCTCGGTGCGGACCTCGAACAGCTCCGGGAAGAAGGTCAGCTCCAGCGCCTGCTTGAGGAACCCGACCCCCGAGGAGCCGCCGGTGCCGCGCCTGAAGCCGATGATCCGCATTACCGTGCGCATGTGCCGGAAGCGCCACAGCTGGAACTGGCTCTCCAGGTCGACCAGGTCCTCGCACAGGTGGTAGGCCGCCCAGTGGGCGTCGACGTCCTCGTAGATGCGCTTGAACACCGGCAGCAGCTCCGGGTCCGGCGCGTGCGGCAGCGACCAGTCGCGGTCCAGGTGCCGCGCCGGCACCGCATGCCCCTGCCGGGCCAGGTGCAGCAGCACCTCGTCGTACAGCGACGGCGCCTCCAGCGCCTGGCGCAGCCCGGCTTGCGCCGCCGGGTCGTGGGCGAACACCTCGAGCATCTCGGCGTTCTTGTTGCCCAGCAGGAACTCGATGGTCCGGTACTGCAGCGACTGGAAGCCCGAGGACGGCCCCAGGATCTCGCGGAACTCCATGTACTCCGACGGGGTGAGCGTCTCCAGCACCGACCACTGCTCGACCAGCTGGCGCAGCACCTGCTTGCAGCGGGCGAAGATCTTCTGGGTCGGGCCCAGGTCGTCGTTGCGCAGATGGCCGAGCGCCGCCTGCAGCTCGTGGATCATCAGCTTCATCCACAGCTCGGCGACCTGGTGCTGGACGATGAACAGCATCTCGTCGTGGTGCGGCGGCCGGCTCACCGGCGCCTGCGCCGCCAGCAGCCGATCCAGCCGCAAGTAGCCGGCGTACGTCATCCGCCCGGCCAGGTCGCGGTGGATGCCCGGCTCGAGGCCGCGCTGGTTGTCTTCGACCGGCATGGCGCCTCCCTTGCCGGGGCTAGGGTAGCATCGCGCCTTGGCGCCGGGTCATCCGCCTGAAACAGTCCGCGGACACCTTGGCGCCTTTCCACGCGTCCGCTGCGGACGCCTACGAGGGGGACTGGGGATGCGGACGGACAGGACGGGATGGGCGGCCGGCTGGCTGGCGGTGGTGCTGCTGTGGGCCTCGGCGGCGCAGGCCCAGGTGGTGGTCAGCCAGGTCTACGGCGGCGGCGGCAACTCCGGCGCCACGCTGCGCAGCGACTTCATCGAGCTGCGCAACAACGGCAGCAGCGAGGTTTCGCTCGACGGTTGGAGCGTGCAGTACGCCTCGGCCAGCGGCAGCACCTGGCAGCGTACGCCGCTGTCGGGCCGGATCGCGGCCGGCGGCTACTACCTGGTCAAGCAGGCCGACGGCGCCGGCGGCAGCCAGGCCCTGCCGACGCCCGACGCCACCGGCACCATCGCCATGTCCGCGACCGCGGGCAAGGTCGCGCTGGTGTCCGGCGGCGGCGCGCTCAGCGGCACCTGCCCGCTGGCCGCCGCGGTGGTGGTCGACTTCGTCGGCTTCGGCGGCGCCAACTGCTTCGAGGGCGCCGGCCCGGTCGCCGCGCTGTCCAACACCACCGCCGCACTGCGCAAGGGCGACGGCGCGGTGGACAGCGACCACAACGCCGCCGACTTCGACCGCGGCGCGCCCAACCCGCGCAACAGCGCCACCGCGCCGCCCGAGCCGCCGCCCGCACCGCTGGCCCTGGCCATCGCCCGGATCCAGGGCAGCGGGCTGGTCTCGCCCTACGAGGGGCAGCTGGTGGCCACCGAGGGCGTGGTCACCGCGCTGCGCTTCAACAACGGCTTCTTCCTGCAGAGCGCCAACGACGACGGCGACCCGGCCACCTCCGAGGGCATCTTCGTGTTCACCGGCAGCGCGTCGCCGGCCGCCGCCGCGGTCGGCAACCGGGTGCGGGTGACGGGCACGGTGGGCGAGTTCGTGCCCGCCTCCAACCCCAACCAGCTGTCGATCACCCAGATCGCCACGCCGACGGTGGAACTGCTGGAAAGCGGCGTGGCGCTGCCCGCGCCGGTGCCGCTGAGCGCCGCCGAACTCGGCCCCGACGCGCAGCCGGGCACCCTGGAGCGGCTGGAGGGCATGCGCGTGGCGGTGGCCGAGGCCACCGTGGTCGCGCCCTCGGGCGGCTTCATCCAGGAACGCGACGCCACCGCCTCCAGCGACGGCGTGTTCCATGTGGTGCTGCCGGGCGTGCCGCGGCCGTTCCGCGAACCGGGCATCGGCATCATGGACCGCGCCCTGGCGAGCCTGCCGGCCGGCAAGGATCCGCCGCTGTTCGACACCAACCAGGAGCGGCTGATGGTCCGCAGCCGCGGCCAGGTCGGCGCCGCCGCCGTTTCTGTGGACGTGGGCGCGCAGGTGGCCGGGCTGGTCGGCGTGCTCGACTATTTCGCCGGCACCTGGGCGCTGCTGCCCGACGCGGCCACGCCGCCGGCCGTGGCCGGCGGCCGGCTGCCGCAGGCGGTGAACGACCCGGAGTACGACCAGGCGACCATCGCCGGCTTCAACCTGCTGCGGCTGTTCGACGAGGTGGCCGACGGCAACGGCGCGCCGACCCTGACCGCGGCCGCGCTGGACAAGCGCCTGGCCAAGGCCGCCGCGGCGATCTGCGACTTCCTCAAGGCGCCGGACATCCTCGGCGTGGTCGAGGTCGAGAACCTGCGGGTGCTGCAGTTGCTGTCCGAGCGGCTAGTCGCGACCTGTCCGGCCGCCCCCGCCTATGCGCCCTACCTGGTGCCCGGCAACGACGTGGGCGGCATCAACGTCGGCTTCCTGGTCAACGCCCGCGACGCCGGCGACGGCCGGCCGCGGGTGCAGGTGCTGGAGGTGGTGCAGTACGGCAAGGACACCCGCCTGTCCAACCCGGACGGCAGCAGCAGCCTGCTCAACGACCGCCCGCCGCTGCTGCTGCGCGCGGTCGTCCACGATGGCCGCGGCGGCGCCTGGCCGGTGACCGTGATCAACAACCACCTGCGCTCGCTCAGCGGCATCGACGACCCCGCGCCCGGCAGCAACGGCTGGGCCAGCGGCGGCGAGCGGGTGCGGGTCAAGCGCGGCGCGCAGGCCGCCTACCTGGCCGGCCTGGTCGAGCAGCTGCAGCGCGACAACCCGGGCGAGCAGATCGTGCTGGTCGGCGACTTCAACGCCTTCGAGTTCAACGACGGCTACGTCGACGTGATGGGCGTGATCCGCGGCGACGCCGCGCCGCCGGAGCAGGTGCTCACCCACGTCGCCAGCCCGCTGACCGCGCCGCTGGTGGACGGCTCGCAGCTGATCGACCGCGCCGACCAGCGCTATTCCTACGTGTTCGCCGGCAACGCCCAGACCCTCGACCACGTGCTGGTCAACTCCGCGCTGGCCGCCGGCGTGGCTGGCCTGGCGGTCGAGCACGCGCGGATCAACGCCGACTTCGGCGTGGACAACTTCGGCGACGCCGGCATCGCGGTGCGTTCCTCCGACCACGACCCGGTGCGCCTGGCGGTGAAGGTGCCGGCGTTCGAGGCGGCCGACCTGGCGGTGTCGGCCTCGGCGGCGCCGGCGCAGGCGCGCCCGGACGAGGCGGTGCGGTTCGAGGCCCGGGTCGGCAACCGCGGCCCCGGCGCCGCGCGCCACGCAGCCGTCGTGTTCCTGTTCGGGACCGCGCTGGATGCGCTGGCGATCGACGCGCCGGCCGGCTGGACCTGCCAGCCGCCGCGGCTGGAGGGCGGGCGCAGCGCCGCGACCTGCACCACCGGGCTGCTCGCGGCCGGCGACAGCGCCCGCTTCGCGCTCGACACGCGCATGCCGGAGGCGCCGCCGGAGGGCGCGCTGTCGCTGGCGGTGGCGGTGGACGCGGCCACCCGCGACCCGGCCAACGGCGACAACCAGGCCACTGCCCGGATCGCCAACGCCGCGCGCGCCGACCTGTCGCTGCGCCTGGAGGGCAGCGCGGCGCCGCTGCCGCGCGGGGTGGCCGGGGTGTTCCTGTTGCGCGCCGGCAACGCCGGCCCGGATCCGGCCGCGGCCCCGGTGCTGGCCCTGCGCGGCGACATCGACGCGCGGCTGGTCGCGGTCGCCGCGCCGGACGGCTGGCGCTGCGGTCCGGTCGAGCCGGCCGGCACCGGCTTCCACGCCGAATGCCGGGCGCAGGCGGCGATGGCCCCGGGGACCCGGGTGCTGGCCTTCGCGCTGCGCGCCCAGCCCTCGGCGGCCGCCGCCCAGGCCCGCTTCGAGGGCGAGATCCGCTCCGCCACTCCCGACCCGGATCCGGCCAACAACCGCGCCACCCTGCGCGCGCCGCAGGCCGGCGCCCGCTGAGCGTCGCCGCCCGCCCGGCCACGCCGGGCGGGCCCCGCGGTTCCGGGGCGGCCGCGCGTTATGGGTATCATCGGGGTCCCGCCGGAATCCGATCCGTACCCGATGACCGTCGCCGCGCGCTTCGAGATCGAACACCTCCAGTACCTCACGCCCGACGGCAAGCTGTCCGGCAAGCTGCCGGAGGCGGTGCAGGACGCCCAGTCGCTGGTGCCGCTGTTCGAGCAGATGCTGTTCGTGCGCACCTTCGACGACAAGGCGATCCGGCTGCAGCGCACCGGCAAGCTCGGCACCTACGCCGCCTGCC
This sequence comes from Gammaproteobacteria bacterium, assembly GCA_046566095.1. Classification (GTDB taxonomy): domain Bacteria; phylum Pseudomonadota; class Gammaproteobacteria; order Xanthomonadales; family Xanthomonadaceae; genus CAMPJU01. The sequence continues at coordinate 8,418 of JBKHXI010000047.1, forward strand.
TCGGCCACGAGGCCACCCACGTCGGCATCGGCGCGGCGATGCGGCCCGAGGACGTGTTCGCGCCCAGCTACCGCGAGTACGGCGCGCAGTTCATGCGCGGGGTCAAGCCGCGCGAGGTGCTGATGTACTGGGGCGGCGACGAGCGCGGCAACGATTTCTCCGGGCCGAAGCACGACTACCCCTGGTGCGTGCCGATCGCGACCCAGTGCCTGCACGCGGCCGGCGCGGCGCTCGCGTTCAAGCTGCGCGGCGAGAAGCGGGTGGCGGTGACCTGCTGCGGCGACGGCGGCAGTTCCAAGACCGACACCTACGCCGCGATCAACTCGGCCGGCGCCTACGGCCTGCCGTTCGTGCAGTGCATCATCAACAACGGCTGGGCGATCTCGGTCCCGCGCCGCGCCCAGACCGGCGCCAGGACCCTGGCGCAGAAGGGCATCGCCGGCGGCCTGCACTGCCTGCAGGTCGACGGCAACGACCTCATCGCCGTGCTCGAAGGCATGCGCCGGGCGATGACCCGCGCACGCAACGGCGAAGGCGGCAGCGTGATCGAGTTCCTGACCTACCGCCTGCACGACCACACCACCGCCGACGACGCCCGCCGCTACCGCGACGAGGCCGAGGTCAAGGCCGCCTGGGAGCGCGAGCCGATCTCCCGGCTGCGCACGTTCCTGGCGGCGAAGAAGCTGTGGGACGAGAAGCGCGAAGAGGCCTGGATCGCCGAATGCGGCGCGAAGGTCGACGAGGAGATCGACGCCTACCTGGAGACCAAGGTGCAGCCGGTGACCGCGATGTTCGACCACCTGTACGCCGATCCGCCGCCGGACCTGCTGGCGCAGCGCGCCGCCGCGGTCGCCCTGGAGGGCAAGCGCAATGGCTGAGGCGAAGCAGAAGCCGGCGGCCGACCAGGACGCGATCACCCTGATCGAGGCCCTCACCCGGGCCATGGCCTGGGAAATGCGCCACGACGATTCGGTGATCGTGCTGGGCGAGGACGTGGGCGTGAACGGCGGCGTGTTCCGCGCCACCGCCGGGCTGCAGGCCGAGTTCGGCGACGAGCGGGTGCTCGACACCCCGCTGGACGAGACCACCATCGCCGGGCTCACCGTGGGCCTGGCCTCGCAGGGCATGAAGCCGGTGGCCGAGGTGCAGTTCGACGGCTTCGTCTACCCGATGGTCGACCACATCATCTGCCACGCCGCGCGCTTCCGCTACCGCACCCGCGGCCGGCTCACCTGCCCGATGGTGCTGCGCGTGCCCTGGGGCGGCGGCATCCGCGCGCCCGAGCACCACAGCGAGGCCAACGAAGCGATCTTCACCAACGTGCCCGGGCTGCGGGTGGTGATGCCGTCCTCGCCGGCGCGCGCCTACGGGCTGCTGCTGGCCGCGATCCGCGAGCCGGACCCGGTGATCTTCATGGAGCCCAAGCGCATCTACCGCCAGTACAAGGAAGTGGTGCCCGACGACGGCGAGGCGCTGCCGCTGGACGTGTGCTACGTGCTGCGCGACGGCAGCGACGTGACCCTGGTCACCTGGGGCGCGCAGGTCAAGGAATGCCTGGAGTCGGCCGAGAAGCTGGCGGCCGAGGGCATCGAGGCCGAAGTGATCGACGTGGCCACGCTGCGGCCGCTGGACTTCGCCACCATCGCCGAGTCGGTGTCGCGCACCGGCCGCTGCGTGGTGGTGCACGAGGCGCCGAAGACCGCCGGTTTCGGCGCCGAGATCGCCGCGCGCCTGGCCGAGGAATCGATGTACGACCTGCTGGCCCCGGTCGAGCGCGTCACCGGCTACGACACCCACATCCCGCTGTTCCGCCTCGAGATGAAGTACCTGCCCTCGGTCGAGCGCATCGTCGCTGCGGCCAAGCGCACGCTCGAGGCGGGCTGACCAACGCCCTGTCGTCCCGAGCGCAGCGAGGGACCTGCTTCACTAGGGAAGGTCTGAACAACTCCCCCAATCCCGGCGACAATAGCGCAACCTGCCGGGGAGGATGATCGATGCAGCTGACGTTCGGTGACGCCGAGGGCCTGGGCACGCGCAAGCGCACGCGCCGGGAG
>JBKHXI010000048.1:0-17545 GCA_046566095.1 Gammaproteobacteria bacterium
GTTCCTTGCTGCCGGTCTCGGTGTCGCGGCCGTGGTAGATCGAGCCCTGGTGCGCATTGACCAGCGGCGCCAGCTCCGACAGCAGCATCTTGCCCACCGTCGTCAGGTCGCGCTGGCCCTGCATCATCGACGTGAAGCGCGCCAGGTTGGTCTTCAGCCAGTCCTGCTCGCGGTTCGATTCCGTCGTCTCCCGCAGGTTCGAGATCATCGTGTTGATGTTGTCCTTCAGCTCGGACACCTCGCCCTTCGCGTCCACCTGGATCGAGCGCGTCAGGTCGCCCTTGGTCACGGCGGTTGCCGATGGCGACCTGTCACAGAAGCTGGTCGTCGAGGCGAAGGGCGAGATCGCGGCGCTCGCCGACACGATCAACGGGATGATCGAGACGCTCGCCACCTTCGCCGACCAGGTGACCAACGTGGCCCGCGAGGTGGGCGTGGAAGGCCGCCTGGGCGGCCAGGCCAACGTGCCGGGCGCCGCGGGCACCTGGAAGGACCTGACCGGCAACGTGAACCTGCTGGCGGCCAACCTCACGACCCAGGTGCGCGCGATCGCCGAAGTGGCCACCGCCGTGACCAAGGGCGACCTGACGCGCTCGATCCAGGTCGATGCCAAGGGCGAAGTGTCCGAGCTGAAGGACAACATCAACACCATGATCTCCAACCTGCGGGAGACCACGGAACGCACCCGCGAGCAGGACTGGCTCAAGACCAACCTGGCGCGCTTTTCCGGCATGCTGCAGGGCCAGCGCGACCTGCGCGCGGTGGGATCGCTGCTGCTGTCCGAGCTGGCGCCGCTGGTCAACGCGCACCAGGGGACCATCTACCACAACGGCGAGACCGGCGACGTGCGCACGGGCCTGACGCTGCTGTCCAGCTATGCGCAGCCGAGCGGCCGCCCGGTGCCGCAGACCATCGCGCTGGGCGAGGGCCTGGTCGGCCAGTGCGCCGTGGAGCGCAAGCGGGTGCTGCTCAACGACGTGCCGGCCGATTTCGTGGCCGTCACCTCCAGCCTGGGCACGTCGCGCCGGCTGTCGGTGGTGCTGATCCCGGTGCTCTACGAGAACCAGACCAAGGCGGTGATCGAGCTGGCCTCGCTGCACCCCTTCACCCCGATCAACCTGAGCTTCCTGGACCAGCTGGCGCTGGGCATCGGCGCGGTGTTCAACACCATCGAGGCCACGATGCGCACCGAGGGCCTGCTCACGCAGTCCCAGCAGCTCACGGTGGAGCTGCAGTCGCGCCAGGCCGAGCTGCAGCAGACCAACGAGGAGCTGGGCACCAAGGCCCGCCTGCTGGCGCAGCAGAACGCCGAGGTGGAGAGCAAGAACGCCGAGGTCGAGCAGGCCCGGCGCGCGCTGGAGGAAAAGGCCTCCGAACTGGCGCTCACCTCCAAGTACAAGTCGGAGTTCCTGGCCAACATGTCGCACGAGCTGCGCACGCCGCTCAACTCGATCCTGATCCTGGGCCAGCAGCTCGCGGAGAATCCGGAGGAGAACCTGAGCGACCGCCAGGTCGAGTTCGCCAAGACCATCCACGCCGCCGGCACCGACCTGCTGCACCTGATCAGCGACATCCTCGATCTGTCCAAGATCGAGTCGGGCACGGTCACCGTCGACAGCGAGGAGATCGGCTTCGACCACCTGCGGCAGAACCTGGAGCGCGGCTTCCGCCACGAGGCCGAGCGCCGCGACCTCGAGTTCAGCGTCGACTTCGCGCCGGAACTGGGGCGCAGCCTCACCACCGATCCCAAGCGCCTGCAGCAGATCCTCAAGAACCTGCTGTCGAACGCCTTCAAGTTCACCGCCGAGGGCAGCGTGCGGCTGCGCGCGCGGCCGGTCAGCCGCGGCTGGAGCGAAGGCCACAAGGTGCTGGACGCGGCCGACACCGTGGTGGCCTTCGAGGTCGCCGACACCGGCATCGGCATCTCGCCGGAGAAGCAGAAGATCGTGTTCGAGGCCTTCCAGCAGGCCGACGCCGGCACGTCGCGCAAGTACGGCGGCACCGGCCTGGGCCTGGCCATCAGCCGCGAGATCGCCGGCCTGCTCGGCGGCGAACTCGCGCTGGAGAGCACGCCCGGCAAGGGCAGCACCTTCACCCTGTACCTGCCCCTGCGCTACGCCGGCTCCGACACCGCGGCCGACCGCGCCATCGCCGCCGGCCACGGCCCCGCCGGGCCGCGCCCGGCCCCGGAGCACGGCCAGGAGCCGGCGCCGGCGCTGGAGCAGGTGCCCGACGACCGCGCCGACCTGGTCCCGGGCGAACCCTGCCTGCTGGTGGTCGAGGACGACCCGCGCTACGCCACGGTGCTGCGCGACCACGCCCGCTCGCGCGGCTTCAAGGTGCTGGTCGCCAACCGCGGCGCCGACGCGCTGCGGCTGGTCCGCGACTACCGGCCGACCGCGATCTCGCTGGACATCTTCCTGCCCGACATGCTCGGCTGGACGGTACTGGCGCGGCTCAAGCAGGATTCCTCCACCCGCCACATCCCGGTGCAGATCGTCACCATCGAGGAGGAGCGGCACCACAGCATCGAGCGCGGCGCGTTCTCGTACCTGGCCAAGCCGGCCACCAGCGAGTCGATCTCCGCGGCGCTGCAGCGGATCAAGGAATACACCCTGCCCCGGGTCAAGCGCCTGCTGGTGGTCGAGGACGACGACCGCGAACGGATGAGCATCGAGGAGCTGGTCCGGCACGACGACATCGACATCGACACCGTCGGCACCGGCGCCGAGGCGCTGGACGCGCTGCGCACCCGTGCCTACGATTGCGTGGTGCTCGACCTCAAGCTCCCGGACATGACCGGTTTCGAACTGCTCGACCGGATCGAGGGCGAGCAGTCGCTGCGCGACCTGCCGATCGTGGTGTTCACCGGCAAGGACCTGAGCGCCGAGGAGGACGCGCGTCTGCGCAAGGTCGCCAAGTCGGTGGTGATCAAGGGGGTGGAATCCCCCGAGCGGCTGCTCGACGAGACCGCCCTGTTCCTGCACCGGGTGATCGAGGACCTTCCCGAAGCCAAGCGCAGGATGGTGCAGAGCCTGCACGAGTCCGACCAGGTGCTGCGCGACAAGCGGGTGCTGGTGGTCGACGACGACGTGCGCAACATCTTCGCGCTGTCCAGCGTGCTCGAGCGGCACGGCATGGAGGTGGTCAGCGCCGGCAACGGCCAGGACGCCATCGAGAAGGTCGCCGGCGACGGCAACATCGACCTGGTGCTGATGGATATCATGATGCCCGGCATGGACGGCTACGACACCATGCGCGCGATCCGCGAGGATCCGCGCTCGCGCACCCTGCCGATCGTCGCGCTCACCGCCAAGGCGATGAAAGGCGACCGCGAGAAGTGCCTGGAGGCCGGCGCCTCCGACTACCTGGCCAAGCCTGTAGTGACCGACCAGCTGCTCGGAGTGCTGCGCCAGTGGTTGCATCGCTGACCCCGCTGCCGCCGGGCGCCGAGCCGCCCGCGCCGGTCAACATCCTGCTGGTCGACGACCAGCCGGGACGGCTGCTCACGTACCGGGCGATCCTCGAGCCGCTGGGCGAGCGTCTGGTCGAGGCCAGCTCCGGCATGGACGCGCTCAAGCGGCTGATGGAGGAGGAGTTCGCCCTGATCCTGCTCGACGTCAACATGCCCGGCATGGACGGCTTCGAGACCGCGAGCATGATCCACCAGCACCCGCGTTTCGAACGCACCCCGATCATCTTCGTCACCGCGGTCAACGTCACCGACATGGACCGGCTCAAGGGCTACAAGCTCGGCGCGGTCGACTACGTGATGGTGCCGGTGATCCCGGAGATCCTGCGCAGCAAGGTGGTGGTGCTGGTCGAGCTGTTCCGCAAGCGCCGCGAGCTGCAGGCCGCGAACCAGCGGCTGGCGGCGGCCAACGAGGCGCTGCAGCTGGAGAAGGCGCGCGAGCTCGAGCGCCTCAACGCCTCCCTGCGCGAGGCCAACACCGAGCTCGCCACCCGCAACCGCGAGCTGCAGATCGAGATCGGCGAACGCGCCCGCGCCGAGCGCCAGCTGATCGCCGCCGACCTGCGCAAGGACGAGTTCCTCGCCACCCTCGCCCACGAGCTGCGCAACCCGCTGGCGCCGCTGCGCAACGCGCTCAACATCCGCCGGCTGACCCGCACCGACGAGGCCGACGAACGGCTGCAGGCCACCATGGAGCGCCAGCTCGGGCTGCTGGTGCGGCTGATCGACGACCTGCTCGACGTCGCCCGCATCACCCGCGGCAAGCTGGCGCTGCGGCCGCGCCGGACCACCCTGCGCGAGGTGGTCGAGGCGGGCGTCGAGACCGCGATGCCGGTGATCGAGAACGGCAGCCACCGGCTCGACGTGCGTCTGCCCGAGGAGCCGGTGGAGATGCTGGTCGACGACGAGCGCCTGTCCCAGGTGTTCGCCAACCTGCTCAACAACGCCGCGAAGTACTCCGACACCGGCGGCAGGATCGAGGTCGAGGCGCAGGTGGTCGAGGGCGAGGCGCGGGTCGCGGTGCGCGACAGCGGCATCGGCCTGACCGGCGAGCAGATCGCCAACATCTTCGAGCTGTTCTCGCAGGTCGACACCGCGATCGAGCGCGCCCGCGGCGGCCTGGGCATCGGCCTGACCCTGGTGCAGCAGCTGACCGAGATGCACGGCGGCCGGGTCGAGGTCCACAGCGATGGCCTGGGGCGCGGCAGCGAGTTCCGGGTGTGCCTGCCGCTGCGGCTGCCCGGGGCGCAGGAAGCGGACGAGGAGGACGGCGCGGATGCGCGCGCACCGCAACCGGCCGCCAGGCCGTGCCGCGCGCTGGTGGTGGACGACAACCGCGACTCCGCCGACACCCTGGCGATGATGGTCGAACTGCTCGGCCACGAGGCCCGCTGCCTGTACGACCCGCACGAGGTCCCGGCGGTGGTGGAGGAGTTCGCGCCCGACGTGGTGTTCCTCGACATCGGCATGCCCGGGCTCAGCGGCTACGACCTGGCGCGCGTGCTGCGCTCGGCCGACGGCGGCGAGCGCCTGCTGCTGGTCGCGGTGACCGGCTGGGGTCAGCCGGAGGACCGGCGCCGCACCCGCGACGCCGGCTTCGACCGGCACCTGGTCAAGCCCGCGGAGCTGGCGGCGATCCGCGAGATCTGCGCCGCGCCCGGCCGCGCCGGGGCCGACGCATGAGCGCTCCGCCCGGCAGCGCGCCCGCCGCTCCGGCGGGCGGAGGCGCGCCCGGGCAGGTGCCCTGGCTCGACCGCCTCGCCCACGACCTGCGCGGCCCGCTGGCGCCGCTGCAGACCGCCGCCTACCTGCTCAAGTCCGGCAGCCTGGAACCCGAACGCCAGCAGGAACTCTTCGAACTGATCGAACGCCAGACCCGGCGCCTGACCCGGATGATCGACGAGGTCGGCGACTGGTCGCGCGCCAACCAGGGCCGCCTGGTCGGCACCACCCTGCCCTGCGAGCCGGCGGCGCTGCTGGAGGTGGCCATGGCCTCCAGCGCCGGCGGCGGCGGCGCGGCGCCGCAGCTCGACGCGGCGGCGGCGGGCGCCCGGATCGAGGGCGACCAGCAGCGGTTGGTGCAGATGTTGCGCAGCCTCATCGAGTTCGCGCAGGCGCGCGCGACGGCCGCCGCCCCCACGATCCGCCTGCACTGCGCCGGCGGACGGCTGCGCCTGGAGATCCTGGTCGCCGGCCCCGCGCCCGGCACGCCCGAGGCCGGCCAGCTGCTGCGCCAGCCGCTGCCGGACCCGGCCGACGAAGGCCTGGGCCTGCGGCTGCTGATCGCCGACGCGATCGCGCGCGCGCACGGCGGCACGCTCGAGGCGCTCGACGCCGACGGCGCGCTGCTGCTGCGCTGCGAGCTGCCGCTCGCGCGCAGCTAGCGCCCGCCGGCCCGCCCGGGCAGGGGCGGCCGCCTCAGCGCGGATACAGCGGCGGCAGCGGACCGGCCGGCGCCGGTGCCGGCGGCCGGCGCCAGCGCGGCCCGCGTGCGAAGGCCTTGCGCAGCGCCGCGCGCGCGGCCGCGGGGTCGCCCCCGCCCCAGCGCGCCTGCTGCAGGGCGGCCAGCGCCGCGCGCTGCGCGGCATCGTCCAGCTGCGCGGCGATGCCTTCCAGCCCCGCGCCGCCCGCCGGTTCCGGCTCCGGCGCCAGCGTCCGCAACGCGTCGGCGACCGCGCCCAGGTCGCCGGCATCGAGCGCGCGACGCAGCGCGGCGGTGGCGCGCGGCGCCACGGCCCGGTCGCCGCCGGCGGCATCCGGCGCCGGCGCCGACGCCGGTCGCCGCCGCCCCAGCCCCCAGGCCAGGGTCAGCAGCCACAGCACGGCGAAGCCCACCGTCGCCAGCGCCCAGGGATGCACCCGCCCCTGCACCCCCGGCACCCGCAGCCAGCGATCCGCGTCGTCCGCCGGCGCCGGCGCCGCGACGTCCGCCGCCGGCGGCAGCGCGAACCCGCCCTGCCCCGGCGCCACCTGCAGGTCCAGCGCCGGCAGCCGGGTGCTGCGGCGCTGGCCGCCGGCCACGTCCCACCATTCCACCACCGGCCCGGGCACCCGCAGCAGGCCCGGCTGCGCCGGCACCAGCGAGAAGCGCCGGGTCACCGTGGCCTGGGGGCGGCCGTCGCGGAAGCGCTCGTCGGCCTGCGGCGGTTCCGCGAACACCTGCGCGCCGGCGCCGACCTGCAGCTCCAGCGGCGGCAGCTGCGCGGCGCCGGCGCCGTCGGCCACCATCTCCACCACCACCGTCGCCGCCTCGCCGGCGCGCGCCGACTGCGGGGTCGCCAGGTAGCGCAGGCGCAGCTGGTGCAGCGGCAGCCAGGGCTGCGGCGCGTCGGCCGGCACCGGCCGCACCGCCAGCCGCCGCGGCGCGGCGCGGGCGCGCAGCGCATCGCCCACGCCGCGGTTGAACAGGTCGTCGAAGAAGCCGGGCACGCCGCGGCCCTCGAAGCGCGCGCCGGGCAGCGTCACTTCGCCACTGCGCTCGGGGATCAGCAGGTAGCGGCGCTCGACCACGTTGTAGCGGCGGCCGGCCAGCTCGCGGTTGTAACGCAGGTCGTCGCCGACCCGCTGCAGGCTGGCGCCGTCGGGCGGATCCTGGTCGAGCTGGCCGGACACCAGCGGCACCGCGTAGTACAGCCGAACCACCACCCCGACCGCCTGCTGCACGTAGGGATCCGGGTCGTCGACCTCGGTCTCGACGAACACCGCCTCGCCGGCGCGCGCGGGTGCAGTCGCGGCCGGCGTCACCGTCAGCGTCAGCGGCGGCGCGCGCTGGCCCCCGACCTGCAGCGCGGGGATGCCGATCGCGCCTTCGCGGCGCGGCTGCAGCGCCACCGCGTACAGGCTGCGCTCGACGCTGCGGCCGTTGACCGATTCGAAGCGGCGCGTGCTGCTGTGGCCGCTGAGCCGGAAGTCGCGCTGCAGCGCCGAGTAGTCCGGCGCGCCGGGGCTGCCCTCGACCTCGATGTTGAGGGTCGCGGTCTCGCCGAAGGCGATCCGGTCGCGGTCCAGCCAGGCGCGCGCCTGGGCCCGGGCATCGAGCCCGGCGAGCAGCAGCAACAGCCCGAACAGGCCGGCGAGCGCGTGCTTCATGGCGTGTCTCCCTGGCGTTGCCGGCGCGCGTATTCCAGCGCGAACTTGCGCCGCAGCAGGCCGCCGGGATCGTCGGGCACCCGTTGCAGCCAGGCCTGGTTGGCGAGCCGGCGCTCGCGTTGTTCCGGGGTTTCGTCCGGGTCGGCCGCGGCGGCCGCCTGGCGCGCCTTCCCGGCCGCCTCCCGGGCCGCCTGCTGGCGGGCCGCCTGTTCGCGCTCGCGGTCCAGCGCCTCGCGCATGGCCGCGTCGGCCTGCTGCTGGCGCTCGGCGTCTTGCGCGCCGGGCGGATCGGCCGGATCCGTGGGCTCCGACGGCGCCGAGGATTCCCCGGGGGGTGGCTGCTCCGGCGCATCGTCGCCTTCGCCCGGCTTGCGTTCGCCCTGTCCCCGGGAATCGCCCGGTTCGCCGCCGTCGCCGTCGCGGTCGCGGCCGCGCTGCTGCTGGCGCGGTCCCGGCGGCGGCTGGCGCTGCAGGAAGGCCTCGACCGCGGCCTTGTTGGCCAGCGCGTCGGGCATGCCCGGCTGCAGGGCCAGCGCCCGCTCGTAGGCGGCGATCGCTTCGCGGTACCGGCCTGCCTTTGCCAGGGCATTGCCGCGGTTGTAATGCCCGTCGGCACTGTCGACGGAAGCGAAGGCCCGCGCGGCCGCTTCGAAGTCGCCGCCGCGGTAGGCATCGATCCCGGCGCGCATGCGCGCATGCGCCTGCTGGTCCGGACGCCGCCACAGCGCGCCGGAGGCCGGTGCCGCGGCCGGGGCGCTGGCGGAAGCGGGGGCGACGCTCGCCGCCGCCACCGGCACGGGCTGCAGCGGCAGCCACAGGCACAGCAGCACGGCGGCGGTCGCGGCGCCGCGGCGGAAGGCCGGCAGCGCCAGCAGCAGCAGGGGCAGCAGCAGCCAGTAACCCTGGTCCTGCCACTGCCGGCCGGCGCTGCCTCCGGCGAGGCTGCCGCCGGTATGCGCCGGGTCGAGCACGCCCAGTGCCGCGAGGTCGCCGTCGCCCGGGGCCAGCGCGGCATAGGCGCCCCCGCCCTCCGAGGCGAGCGCCTGCAGCGAACCGGCGTCCAGGCGCGCGTGCGCGATCGCGCCCAGGCCGGTGCGATAGGCCGAACCGGCGGCGCTGCCCAGCCCGAGCGCCGACACCCGGTAGCCCTGCCGCCGTGCCTCGGCCGCGGCCGCGATCGCGCGCGGATCCGCATGGTCGGTCATCAGCAGGATGTCGCCCTGGTCGAAGCCGGCCTGGCGCAGCAGCCGCAGCGACCAGGCGATGGCGCGGTCGCCGCGCTGGCCGTCGACCGGCATCACCGAGGGCTCCAGCGCGTCCAGGAACAGGGCGACGTTGGCCGCGTCGTCGGTCAGCGGGGCGACGGTGAAGGCGTCGCCGGCATAGGCCACCAGCGCCACCTGGCCGCCGCTGCGTTCGCGCAGCAGGGTCGCCAGCTTGGCCCGGGCCTGCAGCAGGCGCGAGGGCGGCAGGTCGGTGGCGGTGCTCGCGCTCGACAGGTCCAGCGCCACCACCAGCGGTGCGCGGGTCTGCCAGGCGGGCTGCTCGACCTGGCGCCAGCTGGGCCCGGACAGCGCCAGCACCGCCAGCGCATAGGCCAGCAGGACCAGCGCCAGCGCGGCGTGGCCGCGCCGTCCGCCGCCGGGTTCGAGCAGGTGCGGCAGCAGGTGCGGGTCGACCGCGGCGCGCCATGCGCTGTGCCGGACCGTGCGCCGTCGCCACCACGCGTACAGCAGCGGCAGGGCCAGCAACGCCCACAGCCACTGCGGCCGCAGCAGGTGCAGGCCGGTCGGCCAGTCGCCGAGCGCGGACAGCAGGCTCATGCGCGCCTCGCGGTGGGCGCGGCGCAGGCCAGCAGCGCGCAGGCCAGGGCCGCGGCCAGCGGCAGCGGGTAGCGCTCGATCCGCGGGCGGAATGCACGGCCGGGCTGCCGCACCGGCTCGATCCGGTCGATCTCGGCATAGATCCCGGCCAGCGACGCGGTGTCGCGGGCGCGGAAGAAGCGGCCGCCGGTGGCCTCGGCGATCGCCTGCAGGGTCGCCTCGTCGATCTCCTCGCCGCCCCCGGGCAGGCGGAAGCCGAACACGCTGGTCGCGCCGGCCTCGCCGCCGAAGCCGATGGTGTGCACGCGCAGTCCCGCATCGCGGGCGAGCTCGGCGGCCTTCAGCGGCTCCAGCACCCCGGCGGTGTTGACGCCGTCGGTCAGCAGCACCAGCACGTGCTCGCGGCCGCGGGCCGTGGCCGGCGCGCCCCCGGCCTGCAGGCGTTTCACCGCTAGTCCGATGGCGTCGCCGATCGCGGTCTCGCGCCCGGCCAGGGCCACCGTGCTGTCGGCCAGCTGTTCGCGCACCGTGTCCAGGTCGCGGGTGATCGGGGTCAGCACGTAGGCGCGCTGGCCGAACACGATCAGGCCGACCCGGTCGCCGGCGCGGCGATCGAGGAAATCGGCCAGCACCGCCTTGGCCGCGGTCAGCCGGTCGACCGTCCGCCCGCCGATGCGCATGTCCTCCTCGGCCATGCTGCCGGACAGGTCGACCGCCAGCATCAGGTCGCGCCCGGCCTGCGGCGGCACCTGCGGCGGGCCGAGCTGCTGCGGGCGGGCGACGGCCACGCACAGCAGGCCCCAGGCCAGCCATGCCAGCGCGCCCGGGCCGCCGCCGCGCAGCGCGTGCCCCGCCTCTCCCGCGACCGCGTCGAGCCTGCGTCCATAGGGCGCGCGCAGGGCCGCCCCGGCGCCGCGCCGCGGCGGCAGCAGCCAGCGCGCCAGCAGGGGCAGCGGCAACAGCAGCAGCGCCCACGGCCAGGCGAAGCCGTCGAGCCAGGCGGCCAGCCCGGCGGTCATGGCGCCGCCTCTTCCGCGCGCACGGGCGGCGACGGGCGGCGCGCACGGCGGCCGTCGCGCATCAATTCGAGATAGGCGCCACGAGCCAGCGTGCGCAGGGCGGCGACCTCCGCGTCGGGCACCTCGCGGCGGAAGCCGCCGTCCAGCAGCAGCCGGCCCGGCCCCGTCGAGAAGCGGGCCGGCGCGAGTTCGCGGTCCAGCCAGCGCAGCCAGTCCGCGCCCTGCAGGCGGTCGGCCCCGGGATCGCGGCGGCGGGCGGCGCGACGCAGCAGTTCCGAGATCGCCGCGACCTGCGCGGCCGCGTCCGGGGCGGCGGCCAGCGCATCGTCGAACAGGGCCGCCACCTGTCGCCGCCGGGCGCGGCGACGCGCCAGCCACCACAGGGCGAGCGCCGAGACCAGCAGCACCGCCGCGGCCAGGATCCACCAGCCCGGCGCCGGCGGCCACCACGGCGGCGGCGGCGGCTGGTGGATGTCGCGCAGGACCAGGTCGGGCGCGTTCATGCCTGCACCCCCGCGGTCGAGGCCGGCACCGCCACCGGGCCGCGGCCGAGCAGCGGCAGCCAGGCGTCGCTGGGCATCTCGGTCGACAGCGCCTGCACCCGGACGCCGCGCGCCGGCAGGCGCGCGAGCGCGGCCTCGACCGGCGCCACGAACTGTTCGCGCCAGCGCCGGCGCTGGGCGGCGCTGGCCAGGTCGAGTTCGACCCGGTGCGCTTCGCCCCGGTGCGCCGCGTCGCCGTCGCCGGAAGCCAGGAACGGCAGCGCGGCCGGCGGCGGCGTCCGCTCGAGCGGGTCGACCAGCAGCAGCACCACCACCTCGTGGTGGCGCGCCAGCGCCGGCCAGCGCGCGTCCGTCCAGCCCTGCCCGGGCAGGGCGGCGACGCTCGCCGGGTCGGCCAGGACCACCAGCCGCGACCCCGGGCGCAGCAGCCGCGCCGCGTGCTCCAGCGCCACCGCCAGGCCGGCGTCGTCCGCGGGCGGGGCGCCGTACCAGCGCACCAGCGCGTCGAGCACCCGCAGGGCGCCGCGCGGGCCCGACGCCGGCGCCACCGGCGGCTCGACGCTGCTGCCGCGCAGCGCCGCCAGCCGGTCGCCGTCGCGCACCGCGGCCCATGCGGCGATCGCGCCCGCGCGCGCGGCCTGCACCGACTTGAAGCGCACGCGGGTGCCGAAATAGAGCGAAGGCGCGGTGTCGGCCACGACCAGGGTCAGGCGCTCGCGCTCGGCCTGGAACAGCTTGGTATGGGCGCGGCCGCTGCGCGCGGTGAGGCGCCAGTCGATGTGGCGGGCGTCGTCGCCGCGGGCGTACTCGCGCGATTCGGCGTATTCCATCCCGCGGCCACGCAGCGGCGACAGGCCGTGGCCCTGGCTGCCGTGGCGGCCCTTCGGCGGCATCCGCCGGCCGGCCACGCTGCCGCGCAGCGCGATCAGCTCGGCCAGGCTCGGGCGCACGCCTTCAGCCATGCGCCGCCCCGCCCGGGCGCCGGCCGCGCCGCGCGGGCGCCGCTGCGCGGCGGGCGCCGCCGACGGGCGCGCAGTTGCCGCCGCGCGCCATCACGGCAACGGCACTTTCGCCAGCAGTTCGCGCACCAGCCGGTCGCCGTCCCAGCCCTCGGCGGTGGCCTCGTAGCTGGGCAGCACCCGGTGGCGCAGCACGTCGGGCGCGATCGCGTGGATGTCGTCCGGGGTCACGTAGTCGCGCCCGGCCAGCCAGGCATGCGCGCGGGCGCAGCGTTCGAGCGCGATCGAGCCGCGCGGGCTGGCGCCCCAGGCGATGCGGCGCGCGAGCGCCGGGTCGTAGCGGCCCGCGTCGCGCGTGGCCAGCACCAGTTCCACCAGGTAGCGCTCCAGCGCCGGCGCGAAGTGCAGGTCCAGCACCGCCTCGCGCGCGGCGAACACCTCCTCGGCCGGCATCCGCCGCGGCGACTCGGCTTCGTGGTGCAGGTTGCGGCGCGCGCGCTCGCGCGCCAGCCGCAGGATCTCGGTTTCGGTGTCGGCCTCGGGATAGCCGATGCGCACGTGCATCAGGAAGCGGTCCAGCTGCGCCTCGGGAAGCGGGAAGGTGCCTTCCTGCTCGATCGGATTCTGGGTCGCCATCACCAGGAACAGTTCCGGCAGCGGATAGGTCCTGCGCCCCACCGTCACCTGGCGCTCGCCCATCGCCTCCAGCAGCGCCGACTGGACCTTGGCCGGCGCGCGGTTGATCTCGTCGGCCAGCAGCAGGGGGTGGAAGATCGGGCCGGGCTGGAACTCGAACTGGCCGTCCTGCGGGCGCCAGACCTCGGTGCCGGTCAGGTCCGCGGGCAGCAGGTCGGGAGTGAACTGCACCCGCGCGAAGTCGGCCTCCAGGTGCGCGGCCAGGGTCCGGATCGCGGTGGTCTTGGCCAGGCCCGGCGCGCCCTCGACCAGCAGGTGGCCGTCGGCCAGCAGGGCGATCAGCAGGCGGTCGACCAGCGCCGCCTGGCCGACGATGGTGGCCGACAGCGAGTCGCGCAGCGCGCGGAAGCGTTCGTGCAGGCGGACCTGCCGGTCCTGCGCGGATTCGGATCCGCCCTGCGGGGCGGTGCTGCGGCTGTCCATCGGCGGTGCGTGCTCCATCGCGGCGTCGGCCCAGTTTGACCGGTCGGCCCGGCGATGGTTCAGCCGGACGCATGGGCGTTCAGGCTAGCGCCGCCGGCCTCCACGCGGCGCGAAGGGCCGCGCACCGGGCCCGCGAACGCGAACGGGGCCCCATGGGGCCCCGTCGCACGTGTTGCCGGCGTCGCTCAGTTGCGCTGGGCGACGTGCATCACCTTCGGGGTGACGAAGATCAGCAGCTCGGCCTTCTCCTTGCTGCGGCCGCGGCTCTTGAACAGGTTGCCGATCACCGGCAGGTCGCCCAGGAACGGCACCTTGGAGATGTCGGCGCGGCTGCGGAACTCGTAGACGCCGCCGATCACCACGGTCTGCCCGTCCTCGACCAGCACCGCGGTGGTGACCTCGCGGGTGCTGATCTGCGGCACGTCGCCGATCGAGGTGTTGACGAAGCCCTCGATCTCGTCCTTGTTCACCACCAGGCTCATGAACACGCGGCCGTCGTTGGTGATGGTCGGGGTGACCCGCAGCTCCAGCAGCACGTCCTTGAACTGCACGTTCGGGATCGGCACGGTGCCGGCGGTCTGGGCGCCGGAGATGGTCACGTAGCCGACCTCCTGGCCCTGCTTGATCACCGCCTCGCGCTGGTTGCTGGTGACGATGCGCGGGTTCGAGATCACCTCGCCGCGGCCGTCCTGCTGCAGCGCGGACAGCTCGACGTCGAGCAGGTAGCCGGCGTTGAGGATCGACAGCGCCAGCGCACCGGCGTTGGCGAACGAGGTCGGCAGGTTGACGTTCAGGCCGGGCGTGACGTCGAAGCTCCGATCGCCGTTCATGACCGCATCCGCGCGCGATTGGGCGTTGCTGCCCGACTGCACGGTGTTGCTGCCGAAGCCGAGCGAGCTGCGGTCGCCGGGCTTGCCGGTCGCGCCGCTCAGGCCGAACTTGGCGCCCAGCTCGCGCGCGAACGACTCGGTCGCGATCACGATCCGGGCCTCGATCAGCACCTGGTCGACGGGCTTGTCGAGCAGCGACACCAGCCGCTTGATCTCCACCACCTTGTCGGGGATGTCGATCACCAGCAGGGTGTTGGTGCGGCGGTCGAAGCTGATGCTGCCGCGCGGCGACAGGAAGCCGCGCGCCTGCCCGCCTGCGCCGGCGCCCGCGCCGCCGCCGGTGCCGCTCTTGGCGCCCTCGGTCAGCAGGGTGGCGATGTCCTCGGCGTTGGCGTAGTTGATCGGGATGTACTCGGTGACCATGTCGGCGCGGTTGGCGACCGCGATCCGCGCGTCGAGCACGTCCTGCTCGTACTTGGCGATCTCCGACTGCGGCGCCACCCAGACCACGTTGCCGCTGCGGCGCTTGTCCAGGCCCTTGGCGCGCAGCACGATGTCCAGCGCCTGGTCCCAGGGCACGTTGATCAGGCGCAGGGTGACGTTGCCGCTGACCGAGTCGGAGGCGACGATGTTGAGGTTCGATTCCTCGGCGATCAGCTGCAGCACCGTGCGCACCGGCACGTCCTGGAAGTTGAAGGTCACCGGGCGGCCGCTGTAGCTGCGCGCCTCCACGGTCGAGACCGTGGTCCCGGTATCGACCGACTGGCCCATGGCCCGCGCCGGCGCCGCGCGCGGCACCACCTCGACGATGTACTCGTTGCCGCTCTGGTAGGCCAGCGACTCGAACGGGCCGCTGGTCTGCAGCACCAGGATGCTGCCGTTGCCGCGGTTGCGCGCCTCGACCCGTTCGACCGGGGTGGCGAAGTCGCTCACGTCCAGCGGCCGTGCCAGCGAGGCCGGAAGCTGCGCGTTGTGCAGGTCCAGCACCACCTGCGAGCCCTGGTTCTGCAGGTCGGCGACCGCGCCGTCGCCGGTGAAGCGCACCACCAGCTTGCCGGAGCCGCCCTCGCCGCGGCGGAAGTCGATGTTGGCGACCTCGACCGCGCCCGGGTGCCGCTTGGCCGGGTCGCCGCCCGACACCGCGCCGCTCTGCGCGAACGCGGCCGCGGCGGTCGCGGCGGCGGCGTGCACGCCGCCCGCGGCGGCCAGCAATCCGACCGCGAGGCCGAGGACCCCCGCGCGCAGCGTCGCCGCCCGCGGGTGCGTGGGGCGCCGGGCAGGCCGCGGACGGTTGGCGTTGTAGACGGTCATCGTGCTATCCCCCAATCATTGATCTTCGAGCGCGATCGTGGCCGGACGCTCCAGCCACCCGCCCGCGCCATCCGGCACCAGTTCCACGAGTTCGATCCGGTCCTCGTACACCGCCACCACCTGGCCGTCGCTCTGGCCCATGTACACGCCGGGACGCACCCGGTAGGTCACCTTGTCCGGCGCCATCACCAGCGCCACCAGCCCGCTGCCGGTGCCCAGGGTGCCGACCATGTCCAGGCTGTCGAGCGGGAACTGCTCGAGCGCCTGCTTGCGCCGGTTCGGATCCGGGCGCGTGCCGGTGCCGGTGCCGTCGTCGGTGAATGCGTTGCTGAAGGGATCGCGCAGGCCCTGCGCGGCGTATTCGAAGGTCTCGAACTGCTGCATCACCGGCAGCGGGTCGAGCGGCGGCGCCGGGCGCGCGCGCACCTCCGCGGTCCACTTCTCCAGGTTGGGCGCGTCGCCCGGGGTGCTGGTCACCCCGCGTCCGCAGCCCGCCAGCAGCGCCGCCGCGGCCAGCAGCGCCGCGGCCCGGGCCGTCTTCCGCACGCCGGTGCTCATCGCGCGCCTCCTTGCCCGTCCCGCGGGGCCGCGGCCTGGGTTTCCTCTTCGTCGAGGTAGCGGTAGGTCTTGACCGTGCCCGAAAGTTCGAGGTTGGCGTTCGGGCCGATCGCGATCTCCCGGCCGCGCGGCTTCAGCGAGATGTCGTGCATGGTCATGATCACCACCCGCGGCAGCGAGGCCACGCCGCTGACGAAGGCGCCGAACTGGTGGTAGCTGCCCACCATCCGCAGCTGGATGGGCTTTTCGGCGTAGAACTCCTTCGGCGTCTCGGGCCCCGGCTGGAACAGCTCGTTGCTGATGCCGGTGGCCAGCGCGGTCTGCGAGATGTCGACGATCAGGTCCGGCATCTCGGTGCGGCTGGGCAGCTGGCGCAGCATCTGCTGCAACTGCTGCTCCATCTGCGCGAGCTGCTGCTTGAGCGGCTCCAGGTTCGCGGCGCGGCCCTGCTTGGTCTCGAACTCGGCGCGCAGCTCGGCCTCGGTGGCCTCCAGCCGCGCCAGCTCCTCGCGCTGGTCGCGCACGAAGAACCACCAGGCCAGGCCGACGATTAGCAGCCCCAGCAGCACGCAGAAGCCGATCTTGTACTCGCGCGGCCAGCCGCCGATGTTGTTGAAGTCCAGGTCCTTCAGCGAAACCTTCTTCTGGCTCATGGCGCGCCCTCCTCGGCCGCGGACGGTGCCTGCTCGCCGGCGGGCGCGGGCGCCGGGGCGGCCGTCGGCGCCGGCGCGGCGGCCGGCGGCATCGCGTCGGCGGCGGTCGCCGCGGGCGCCGGGGCGGCCGGCGCGTCGGGGATGCCGTCGCCGTCCTCGTCGCGCGGGGCGTTGGGGTTGGCCAGGGTGACGGTCAGGCGGAAGGTGAACGGCAGGCCCGGTTCGCCTTCCCGGGCCTCGATGATCGCCAGCTCCGGGTTGGTCATCCAGCCCGAGCTCTCCAGGTTGCGCAGGTAGGTGCTGACCCGTGCGTTGGACTGGGAGCGGCCCTCCAGCGTCAGCTTCTGGCCCTCCTGGCGGATCGAGGTCAGCACCACGCCGTCGGGGATGGTCCGCACCAGCGAATCGAACAGGTGGACCATCTGCGAGCGGCTGGCCTGCAGCTGCTCGATCACTTCCTTGCGCGCCAGCAGGCGCGCCTTCTGCTCGTCGAGCCGCTCGATCTCCTTGATCTGCGCGTCCAGGCTCTGGATCTGGGTGCGCAGGTATTCGTTGCGCGCCTCCTGGCCGTCGATCTGGGCGCCGTGCCAGCTGACCACGAGGAAGGCCAGGGCCACGCCGGCCAGCGCCGACAGGCCGAGCATGGCGAGGAATTCCTTGCGGCGCTGCGCGCGCCGTTCCTCGCGCCACGGGAGCAGGTTGATCCGGGCCATCAGTCGAAGCTCCTCAGGGCGAGGCCGCAGGCGATCATCAGCGCCGGCGCGTCCTGGGCCAGGGCGTGCGCCTGGACCCGGGGGCCGAGGGTCATGTGCGCCAGCGGGTTGGCGACCACGGTCGGCACGCCCAGCTGCTCCTCGATCATCTCGGCGATGCCGGGGATCGAGGCGCAGCCGCCGGCCAGCACGATCTGGTCGACCCGGTTGAACTCGCTGCCGGCGTAGAAGAACTGCAGCAGGCGGCTGACCTGCTGGACCATCGCCTCCTTGAACGGTTCCAGCACCTCGATCTCGTAGCTCTCCGGCAGCCCGCCCTGGCGCTTGGCCAGGCCGGCCTCCTCGTAGCTCAGGCCGTAGCGGCGCATCACCTCGTCGGTCAGCTGCTTGCCGCCGAACACCTGCTCGCGGCTGTAGATGCTGCGGCCGTTGCGCAGGATGTTGAGGGTGGTCATGGTCGCGCCGGTGTCGACCAGGGCGACGATGCCGTCGCGCG
>JBKHXI010000049.1:0-5292 GCA_046566095.1 Gammaproteobacteria bacterium
CCCTGGTCCTGCGCGACCGTGTCGCCCTCCGCGACCAGCACCTCGATCACGGGGACATCGTCGTAACCGCCGATGTCGGGAACGCGCGCTTCCTTGGGTGCGGCCATGCCGGGCTCCGGGCTCGATCTTGCGGGGGAAACCCCATTGTCGCCGCCCGCGCCCGCGGGCGCCAACCGGGCGGGCACGGGGTGCGGCGATTGCCGCCGCGCGCACGGGCGGGAAACCGGCCGGAGCCTCAGTAGCTGATCGTCAGCACCAGGGTGTCGCGGTAGGCGCCCGCCGCCGGATCCTGGCCCGCGGGCACCCGGCCGAACAGGGTGAACCGCGCCCAGCGCTCGCGCCCGGGACCATTGCCGCCGGTGCAGTAGCCGCTGCTGGTGCCGGCTTCGCAGGCCACCGCGATGCCGCCGCTCTGTGTGCCGAAGGCCACGCTGCGCCCGGCATCCAGGAACACGCCGTAGGCCAGGTACTGGCCGGGCCCTGCGATCATCCGCCGCTGGGTGCCGCTGGCGTTGCCCCCCGGCCCCAGGTCCGCCACGAACGGGACCTGCGGCGGCCCGGGGGGCGGCTTGTTGCAGGTCACTTCCACCGTGGTGCTGCCGCTGTCGTTGTGGGCCGTGGCATGGGTGCCGATCGGGTCGTACGGGCCCATCGCCAGGTCGCCGACACTGACGCCGCAGTTGGCGCGCGCCACCGATGCGAAGCCCGACAGCAGGGCCAGCACCGCCAGCCCGCGCCACAGCCGCAGCCACAACACCACGCTGTCGTCGGCGGGGATCATGCGCCGCAGTCTAGCGCGCAGGCCGCGCGCGGGCGCGACGCCGGTCGAGGAATCCCGGGCCGCGTCCTGGATCGTGGAATTCATGGCCGGCCCTCCCCGGGCACCAGCGGGCACAGCAGCGGCGGCAGCCGGCGCACGCCCAGGCCGTCGGCGCCGGTCGCCGCCGGCAGCTCCAGCGCACAGCGGGCGGTCTCCTGCCCCGAGGACCACCGCGCCTCGCAGCGCCCGGCGGGCGCGTCCTCCAGGTAGAAGCGGCCGCTGGCGCCCACCGGCACGCCGAGCGTGCCGGCCGGGCAGCGCAGCTCCAGCAGGCCGCCGGCGGCGGGCCGGCGACTGCCGTCGGCGACGCCCAGCAGCAGGGTCCCGGACAGCGCCCGCAGCGGGGCGGCGTCGAATGCGACCAGCGCCCCGGCGTTGCGCGCCACCGCGATCGTGCGCACCGGGTCGCCGGTGCGCCAGGTCACCGGCACGTCCCCGGTCTCGAACTCGATCCGCACCGGGTAGTAGGGCAGCAGGCCCGTCACCAGCAGTTCGCCGTCGGCGTCGGTGCGGCCGACCGCGCGGTTCTCGCGGCGAACCTCGATCCCCTCCAGGCCGGGCAGCCGCACCAGCGCGAAGCCGCCTTCCACCGGGCGGATCGCGTGCACGCCGCCGCCGATCGCCACCAGCCCGCCGGACACGGTCAGGCCGGCGCGGCGGCTGCCGTCGACGTCCTGCGCGTCGAGCGCGTAGCGGACGCGCTCGCCCTGGTACTCGGCGCGGCCGAAGCCGAGGCTGCGGTCCTGCGCGCGCGCCAGGTTCAGGTCCCAGGCCAGTCCGGTCTCGCCGCGGCGGCCGCGGTTCAGGCCCAGGTTGTAGCCGGTCCCGCCGTCGTCGCGGCGCGCGCCCAGGTTCGCGGTCAGCCGGTCCAGGCTGACCACCAGCCCGGCACGCACGGAATGGTCGTCGATGCCGCCGACCCGCTCGCGCGCCGCGCCGAACAGCAGCTGCGCGCGCGGGTGCAGGCGCCAGCTGCCGTCGAGCCCCAGCCGGCTGCGGTCGGCCAGCAGGCTGCGGTAGCGCACGTCGGTCCAGTTGAGCTGCAGCGCCAGCCGCCCGGGCGGGGTCCAGCCGAGGCTGGCGTAGAGCTCGCGCTCGGGCCGCGGGAACAGGGCCTGGCCGTCGCCCAGCGCGCGGTAGCCCTCGCCGAAGCGGCGGCCGCCGGCCGAGAACGCGTAGCGTCGGGTCGCATAGCGGTAGCCCAGCGCCGCGGCGGCGGCGGACGCCTGGTCGCTGCGGCTGGCGGCGTAGGCGGCGTCGACCTCGCCCAGCGGCAGGCGCAGGGCGGCGCTGGCGCCGGCGTTGCGGAACCCGGCGTCGCCCTCCACCCGCAGGCCCAGGGTGAGCCAGTCGCTCAATCCCCGGCGCCAGAAGGCCGCCAGCACCGGTTCGTCGACATAGTCGTCGCCGAGCAGGCCGCGCCGCGGCAGGCCGACCCGCAGCGCGTACTCGTCCAGGCCCGCCGCCAGCAGCGCGGTGCTGCCGTAGTAGGCGGCGCTGGACAGCTCGCGGGTGCCGCCGAAGGGGTCGCGGAACACCAGCCGCAGGTCGTTGCGGCCCTGGGCCACGCCCAGGTCCTCCAGCGAGAACGGGCCGGCGCCGAGCGTGCGCCGGCCCAGCAGCGCGCCGTTGGCGTAGACCTCGACCGTGCCCGGCGTCTCCAGCACGCCCGACAGGAACGGCTGCGGGAAGGTCAGCAGGAACGGGTCCAGGTCGAAGGCGCGCTGCACGCCGATGCCGCCGAGCAGCGCGCCGCCGCCGAGCGGGTCGGGGCTGAGCACGGCCTGGTCGCCCAGGCTCCAGCGGCGCAGGCGCTCCGGCTGGTCCAGGTCGAGCCGGGTCAGGCCGCGGCCCCAGCCGTCCACGGGGCTCCACTGGCCGGTGCTGCGCAGCGACAGGGTGCCGCGCGCCACCGCGCCGTCCAGGAACAGGCCGTGCGCATCGCGGTCGGTACTGGCGGTGGCGGCATAGTTGAGGAAGGCGGTCAGGCCCGGCGCCACCGCGACCGGCGGGCGCTCGCGCCGGAAGCTGGCGCGCTGCGGCGGCAGCGATTCGGGCCGGCGCAGGATGTCCAGCCGCAGCGCGGCGCGGTCGATGCTGGCCTGGGCGCCGTGGTTGATCGCGTCGGCGCGCACGTAGCGGCGCCCGTCGATGGTCTCCTCCGGGGTGCCGGCGAGGTCGACGCCGGCGGCCAGCAGCGCCTCGCGGTCGACCCAGGCCACGCCGTCGCGCACCAGGACCACGGCCACGCCGCTGCACTGGCGGTCCACGCACAGGTCCAGCAGCAGCAGTTCGCCCCGGTCGCCCGCTGCGCCCGCCTCCTGCTGCGCGCGGCCGGCGGCCGGCAGCAGCGCCACCGCCAGCGCCGCCGCCAGGGCCTGCGCCAGCGGGAGCCCGCGGCGGACCGGCCGCATCACCGGCCGCAGTGGCGTTCGCCTGCCGGCAGCTCCGCGCGCACCGGCGCGCCTTCGGCCGGCACCAGTTCCAGCACGCGGGCCGCACGGCAGGCGTGCGCGGGCAATGGCAGGCGCAGCGGCAGTTCCGCGCCCGGCAGCACGTAGCCGATGCCCGGCGCCAGCACCGCCAGCTCGCGTCCGGCGGCATCCAGCAGGCGGACCTGCGCGGCCTGCTGCGGCAGGTAGCGCCCGCCCTGGTTGGCCAGCGCCAGCGACAGCCCGTCCGGCGTGAAGCGCAACGCGCGCAGCACCGGGCGGGGCGGGCCGGCACCGCCGACGAACACCGGCAGGCTGACCTTGGTCAGCATCTGCAGCGCGGTGCCCGCGGGCGCGGCCGGGTCGGCCTGCTGCATCAGTTCGATCCGGTAGGCGCGTTGCGGGGCGTCGGCGGGGATCGGTTCGAGCGTGCCGACCCGCATCCGCGCCTCGCCGCGCGCCGGCACCTCCAGGTACTGCGGGTGCAGCACCAGGTCGTCGCTGGGGGTCTGCACCCAGCTGCCGTCGGCGGCCATCTCCCAGCGCAGCAGCGTCGCCTCGAAGCGCAGCACGCCCTCGCCGTCGTTGCGTACCACCAGCGTTTCCACCACCCGCCCCGGCTCCAGGTGCACGCGCACCGGATCGACCTGGAACGAGGCGGCCTGCCCGGGCCGCGGGCAAAGCAGGAGCAGGAAGGCCAGCGCGGCGCCGGCCAGGCGGAATGCGTTCACGGATGGGCCTGCTGCGGTCTTGCGCCGGTGCGCCGCGCCGCTCCATGCGCGGCGCACCGGCCTTCGATCCCTAGGGGACTGCGGATCAGAAGGTGATGGTGGCCGTCACGGTGTCGATGTAGTTGCCGACCGGCGCGTTCTGGCCGGCGGGGATCACGCCGTGGACGGTCACGTTGTTCCAGGCCGCGTTGGTGGCGGTGTAGGTGTAGGTGTTGGTGCCGGTCGCGCAGCCCCAGGGAGTGCTGGTGCCGGCCGACTGGTACAGACCATAGCCCAGCGTATTGCTGCCGTCGGACATGGCGCGGGTGGTGCAGTCGCCGCCGCCGCCGTTCAGGCCGGCGTCCAGGGCGATCGGTGCGCTGGTGCCGTTGGTGCAGCGGACCCGGATCGTGGTGGTCCCGGTGGCGGCGGTATCGGTGGTGGGGTCGTAGGAACCGAAGGCCAGGTCGTTCGGGGCCTCGATGCGACAGGTCTTCACCACGGTGGCGGTGACATCGAAGCTGTCCGATGCGCTCTGGGCGGCGGCATCGGTGGCCAGGCCGAGGCCGGCGAGCAGCAGGGCGGAAGCGAGGGCGGTGCGGATCATGTTCGGTATCCCCGGAGCGAAAGGAAGCGGCAGTCCCGCGACCGGGCCCCTGGGGGCAGTGCGGGATGGTGGCGGACCCTACGAAACCGCGACGCCGGTCGCAAGATGCGCCTGACCGGTGTCGCGGCTTTTTTGCGTTTTCGGGCATCCCGTCACATTTTTTCGGCATTCCGGTTCAGATTGGGGGGGCACAAGGGGCTTGACGATTTGCGCGCGGGGTGACAACGCGCGTCACTGCGCAGCTGAATGCGGGGCCGCGGCAAACGTGACCGAGGGCAGCCCGCGAACGCGTTGGCCTTCACTGGGGAAGGTCGCGCAGGATCACGGCCACGATGGAACGGCGCTGCAAATCCTCGGATCCAAAGCGTTTTTTCCGAAAACGGCGACGCCGGCCGCAATTCCATCCGCCCCCGCATGGCCAGATGGGCCCACGGGACGAGCGCGCCCCACGCGCCTCGCCCGCACCGGAACCCCCCATGCGTACCTTGATCGTCTTCCTCGTCCTTGCGTTCCTGGCCGGCGCCCTGCCGCAGGCCCAGGCCCGCGAGGCCAGCTTCCGGGTCGGCGCCACCGTGGTCAGCGGCCGCGATGCCGGCCCGGTCCTGCAGGCCCTGCCGCGGCCGCAGGGCAGCCAGGCCATGGCCACCACGGCGGCCGGCGCCCATCATGCCTTCCCCGGCCCCTTGCAGGCCGCCGGCGACTTCTACCGGCAGGCGATGCCGC
>JBKHXI010000050.1:0-4231 GCA_046566095.1 Gammaproteobacteria bacterium
CCGCGTTCGGCCCGGCGATCGTCCTCCTGCTGCTCGGACGGCCGGTGGCCCCGGCCTGGCTGGGCGCGAGTATGCTGACCGGGTTTTCCGCCACGGTGCTGGCCAACTGGTTCGTGCCGGCGCCGGGACAGTGGGTGGAACGGCTGGCGCCGTTCGCGCTGGCGCTGGCGGTCGCCTGGGCCGGGCGCGGCCGCGCGCCGCGCGCGCCCGCTGCAGCGAACGCCCGGAAACCGCCGGCGGATCAGCCGGCCGCGACCACCCGCACCATCTCCAGGCACTTGTTCGAGTAGCCCCACTCGTTGTCGTACCAGGCGACCAGCTTGACGAAGGTCGGGTCCAGGGCGATCCCGGCCTCGGCGTCGAAGATCGAGGTGCGGGCGTCGCCGCGGAAGTCGGTGGCGACCACCTTGTCCTCGGTGTAGCCGAGGATGCCCGCGAGCGCGCCCTCGCTCTGCGCCTTCATCTCCGCGCAGATCTCGGCGTAGCTGGCGGGCCTGTCGAGCTCGACCGTCAGGTCGACGACCGACACGTCGGAAATCGGCACCCGGAAGCTCATGCCGGTGAGCTTGCCGTCGAGCTCGGGCAGCACCTTGCCGACCGCCTTGGCCGCGCCGGTCGAGGACGGGATGATGTTCTCGAGGATGCCGCGGCCGCCGCGCCAGTCCTTGTTGGACGGGCCGTCGACGGTCTTCTGGGTGGCGGTGGCGGCGTGCACGGTGGTCATCAGGCCGCGCCTGATGCCCCATTTGTCGTGCAGCACCTTGGCCAGCGGCGCCAGGCAGTTGGTGGTGCACGAGGCGTTGGAGACGATCGCCTCGCCGGCGTATTTTTCGTGGTTGACGCCGTAGACGAACATCGGGGTGTCGTCCTTGGACGGCGCCGACAGGATCACCTTCTTCGCGCCCGCGTCCAGGTGCTTCTGCGCGCTGGCCTTGTCCAGGAACAGGCCGGTCGATTCGATCACCACCTCGGCGCCGGCTTGGTCCCACTTGAGGTTGGCCGGGTCGCGCTCCTGGGTCAGGCGGATGCGCTGGCCGTTCACCACCAGGGTGTTGCCCTCGACCTCGACGCTGCCCGGGAAGCGGCCGTGCACCGAGTCGTAGCGCAGCATGTAGGCCAGGTACTCCGGCTCGAGCAGGTCGTTGATCGCCACGACCCGGATGTCGTCGCCGAAGTTCTGCACGGCCGAGCGCAGGACGTTGCGTCCGATGCGGCCGAAGCCGTTGATGCCTACCTTGATCGCCATTGCACGCTCCTGGGAGCCCGGCCTGCGGGCGGTGAAGGGCATGCGCGGTCGCCGGCACGCCGGAAAGCCGGTTATTTTAGCCTGCCCGCCGCCGCCCTTCATCCCGACCATGCCGAGCACGCGATCCCGATCCGCTCCCCGCGCCCGCGGCGCCGCGCTCGCCTGCGCGGCGCTGCTGCTGGGCCTGGCCGCCGGGCCCGCGCTGGCCTGGGGCAAGCTCGGCCACCGGCTGGTCGGCGCGCTGGCGGCCGACGAGCTCACGCCCGCGGCGCGGGCCGAGGTCGCGCGCCTGCTGGCCGGCGAACCGGAACCCACGCTCGCCGGGATCTCCACCTGGGCCGACGACCTGCGCGCGAACGATCCCGATCTCGGCCGCCGCTCGGCCCGCTGGCACTACGTGAACATCGGCGAGGCCGGCTGCCGTTACCAGGCTGCGGACGCCTGCCCGGACGGCGACTGCGTGGTCGAGGCGATCCGCGCCCAGGCGGCGATCCTCGCCGACCGCGACCGCGGCGACGCCGCGCGCCGGCAGGCGCTGAAGTTCGTGGTGCACTTCGTCGCCGACGTGCACCAGCCGCTGCACGCCGGCTTCGCCCGCGACCGCGGCGGCAATACCATCCAGGTGCGGGTGCCCGATGCCTTCATCCCGCCCTGGGCGGACGGCAATCCCGGCAGCAACCTGCACGCGGTCTGGGACGGGGGCCTGCTGCACAGCGCCGGGCTGGACGAGGCGGCCTACCTCGCCCACCTGCGCGCCCTGCCGCTGGCGCTGCCCGTGCTGCGCGATCCGTTGCCACCCCCCGCGGGGCGCTGGGCCGAAGAATCGTGCGCGATCGTGCTGCGCGAAGGCTTCCTGCCGGCGCGCGCCGAACTCGGCACCGGCTACTACGCCACCTGGCGGCCGCTGGCCGACGAGCGCCTGCGGCGCGCGGGCAGCCGGCTGGCCGCCGTCCTCAACGCCGCACTGGCGCCGGCGCCGTAGCGGCGCGCCGGCCGCGCCCGTTCACTCCGCTGGCGCCAGGCCCAGCAGCGCACGCACCCGGCTCTCCAGGCCTGCAAGGCCGGCGTCGCGGCCGAATGCCAGTGCGGCTTCGGGCGACATCGCCCCGGCGCGCGCGGCTCCCAGCGCGAGCAGCGCGCCGACCCGGTTGCCCGACGCGCAATGCACCAGCGTGCTCCCGGGCCCCGGCGCGCCGACCAGGTCCCACAAGGCGCGCGCGTTGCCGTCGGTGATGCCGGCCGCGCCGTCCACGGGCAGGGATACGTACGCCAGCCCGGCCGCACGCGCCTCTGCGGCCACGTCGCGGCCGGCGGTTTCGGCCGGGGTGCGCAGGCTCACCACGCGGGTCACGCCGGCCGCGCGCAGCCGGGCCCAGTCGCCCGGCCCGGGCTGGCCGCCGCTGAACAGGTCGGGCCGGGGGCGGGCGAAACCGGGCACGGGGACGGGGGCGACGGGCATGGCGGGGGTGGTTCCTTCGGGATCGGCGTGGGCAGTGGCGGCGGGCGGGCGGGAATCGGCGCCGCCGTGCAGCCCGGCGGCCGTTGCGGTCATGGCCGGGGCGGCCAACGCCAGCGCCAGCGAGGCGACGGCCGCGCGCGCGGCCGCAGGACCGGGGCAGCGGGCGCTCATCGCCGGTCCTGCGCGCAATACAGGGCATGCAGGGTCTGCATCACCTGGCGCGCGGGGCCGTCGGCCAGGGCATAGAAGACCTGCTGGGCCTGGCGGCGGGCGTGGACGAAGCCGCCCTCGCGCAGGATCGCCAGGTGTTGGGACAGCGCCGACTGCGACAGCGCCACGCGTCCGAGCAGTTGGCCCACGGACAGCTCGCCGCCTGCCAGGTGGCAGAGCACCAGCAGGCGCTGCTCGTTGGCCAGCGCCCGCAGCAGGGCGGCGGCCTCGGCGGCGTGGCGGGCCATGGCCGCGGGATCCAGACCGGACGACGCGGCGGCGGCCGGGTCGGAATACGGGGATGCGTTCATGGGGGAACCGGTGCCGAGTCCGGCCGCATTATATACGTATTTTCTAATTTAGCAATGACTGATATTATGGCGGCCACGATCGGCCGGAGGCTGGCATGAACCCCGTCGTCCACCCCTTCTTCCACGACGACAGCAGCACCTGGAGCTACGTCGTCGCCGAGCCGGGCGGCAGCGCCGCGGCGATCCTCGACCCGGTGCTCGACTTCGACCTCAAGGCCGGGCGCACTTCCACGACCTCGGCGCAGAGGGTCCTGGACTTCGTGCGGGACCGGTCGCTGCAGGTCGAGTGGATCCTGGAGACCCACGCCCACGCCGACCACCTCAGCGCCGGCCACTGGCTGAAGACGCAGCTGCCGGACGCGAAGCTCGCGATCGGCGAAGGCATCCGCACCGTGCAGAAGACCTTCCGGCCGATCTTCAACCTGGGCGAGCACTTCCCGGTGGACGGCTCGCAGTTCGACCACCTGTTCGCCGCCGACGAGCGCTTCGCCATCGGCGGGCTCGAGGGCCGGGTGATCCCGGTACCCGGGCACACCAACGATTCGAATGCATACCTGGTCGGCGATGCGCTGTTCACCGGCGACTCGCTGTTCATGCCCGACGGCGGCACCGCACGCTGCGATTTCCCGGGCGGCAGCGCGCGGCTGCTGTACCGCTCGATCCAGCGCCTGTTCGAACTGCCCGACGCCACCCGCGTGTTCGTCTGCCACGACTACGGCCCGGGCGGGCGCGAGGTCGCCTGCGAAACCACCATCGGCGAACAGAAGCGCAGCAACATCCACGTCCACGTGGGCACCACCGAGGACCAGTTCGTGCGGATGCGCGAGACCCGCGACGCCTCGCTGGCGATGCCCACCCTGATCCTGCCGGCGGTGCAGACCAACATCCGCGCCGGCGCGCTGCCGCCGCCGGAGGACAACGGCGTGCGCTATCTGAAGATCCCGCTCGACCAGTTCTGACCCGTCCGTGGTCGGGGCTGAAGCCCCTCCTGCAACAGGCGCTGCT
>JBKHXI010000051.1:0-5760 GCA_046566095.1 Gammaproteobacteria bacterium
ACGTATTCCTCGGCCTGGAAGAACAGGAACAGCAGGCCGAGCAGGATCGTCAGGCCCAGGAACACCAGCAGCTTGGTGCGCTGCGCGGCCTTGAGCGCATGGTGGGCGATGGTGACGGTCACGCCCGAGCTCAGCAGGATCAGGGTGTTGAGCAGCGGCAGGCCCCAGGCCGGGATGGTCTGGAACTCGCCCCCGACCGCGCCCGGGCCGCTGCTCGGCCATGCCGAGGCGAACTCCGGCCACAGCACCGCGTTGGTGCTCATGCCGTCGCCCATGCCGCCCAGCCACGGCAGCGCGTACTGGCGCGCGTAGAACAGCGCGCCGAAGAACGCGGCGAAGAACATCACTTCCGAGAAGATGAACCACATCATCCCCATGCGGAACGAGATGTCGACCTGGCGGTTGTAGCGGCCGGCCAGCGATTCGCGGATCACGTCGCCGAACCAGAAGAACAGGGTCGCGGCCACGCCGCTCACGCCCAGCAGGAACAGCCACTTGCCCCAGGCCGCGTCGTTGAGCCAGCTGGCCAGCCCGAGCATCGCCATGAACAGCGTGATCGACCCGATGAACGGCCACCTGCTGTGGTGCGGCACGTAGTAGACGTCGGCGTCGTGGGCGGTGGGTTGGGCCATGGTCGGTGTCTTCCGGTCAGGGTGCCGCGTGCGCGCCGGCGGGCTTGAGCGCGGCGGTCAGCGCATCGTTCTTGAAGAAGGTGTAGGACAGGGTCAGGGTCTTGATGTCGGCCGGCAGGTCCGGATCGACGATGAAGCGCACCGGCATGTCGCGCGCTTCGCCCGCGGCCAGGGTCTGCGCGGTGAAGCAGAAGCACTCGGTCTTGGTGAAGTGGCCCGAGGCCCGCGCCGGCGCCACCGAGGGCACGGCGCTGCCGACGATCGCGCGGTCGGAGGTGTTGCGCGCGAAGTAGGTGGTCTCGTACAGCTGGCCCGGGCGCACCTGCATGCTGGTCACTTCCGGACGGAACTGCCAGGGCAGCTTCGAGTTCACGCCGCCGTCGAATTCGACGGTGACCAGCCGGTCCTCGGCCACGGCCTTGCCGCTGGCCTGGCCCGCGCTCTGCTCCAGGCGGATGCCGAACACCTTCTCGCAGGCGATCCGGTACAGCGGGATCAGCGCGAACGAGAAGCCGAACGCGGCCAGCGCTACGGCGGCGAGCTTCCAGCTGCCGGCGGCCTTGCCCGCGCTCATCGGCCGATCACCCCGCTGGCCAGGAACGCGACGTAGATCGCAATCGCGATCCCGCCCACGACCAGCGCCGTGCGCCGCGCGGCCCTGCGGCGCGCGGCGACATCGGCATCGGTCATCGGCGGGCGGGCCGGCTGCATCGGATCACTCGTAGTCCAGGTGGGCGAAGTCGCCATGGGCCAGGTCACCGTCGCGGATCACCGGCGGCCGGGTGAAGGTGTGGTGCGGCGCCGGCGAGGGCACGGTCCACTCCAGGCCGCGCGCGGCCTCCCAGGCGCGGGCTTCGGCGACGGCGCCGTGCTTCTTCGAATGCCACAGGATGGCGAACATCATGAACGGGGTGACGAACATGCCGAAGGCGCCGATCGAGCTGATCAGGTTCCAGTCGGCGAACACCATGTTGTAGTCCGGGATCCGGCGCGGCATGCCCGCAAGGCCCAGGAAGTGCTGCGGGAAGAACAGCAGGTTGACGAACACGATCGTCCACCAGAAGTGCACCTTGCCCCAGAACTCGCTGTACATGCGCCCGGTCCACTTCGGCCACCAGTAATACACGGCCGCGATGATCGAGAACAGCGCGCCGGTCACCAGCACGTAGTGGAAGTGCGCGACCACGAAGTAGGTGTCGTGGTACTGGAAGTCGGCGGGCACGATCGCCAGCATCAGCCCGGAGAAGCCGCCGATGGTGAACAGGATGATGAAGCCCAGCGCCCACAGCATCGGCGTCTCGAAGCTCAGCGAGCCGCCCCAGAGGGTGCTGACCCAGTTGAACACCTTCACCCCGGTGGGCACCGCGATCAGCATGGTCGCGAACATGAAGTAGATCTCGCCGCCCAGCGGCATGCCCACGGTGAACATGTGGTGGGCCCAGACGATGAAGCTCAGGAACGCGATCGCCGCGATCGCGTAGACCATCGCCTGGTAGCCGAACAGCGGCTTGCGCGCGAACGTCGGCAGGATCTCGGACACGATCCCGAACGCCGGCAGGATCATGATGTAGACCTCGGGGTGCCCGAAGAACCAGAAGATGTGCTGGAACATCACCGGGTCGCCGCCGCCTGCGGCGTTGAAGAAGCTGGTGGCGAAGAACTTGTCGGTGAGCAGCATGGTCACCGCGCCCGCCAGCACCGGCATGACCGCGATCAGCAGGAACGCGGTGATCAGCCACGACCAGCAGAAGATCGGCATCTTCAGCAGGTCGATGCCCGGCGCGCGCATGTTGAGGATGGTGGCGATGACGTTGATCGCGCCCATGATCGAGCTGATGCCCATCATGTGGATGGCGAAGATGGTCAGGGCCACGTTCGAGCCGCCCTGCAGCGACAGCGGCGGGTACAGCGTCCAGCCCGCGGCCGGGGCGCCGCCCGGCAGGAACAGGGTCAGCAGCAGCAGGGTGAAGGCGAACGGCAGGATCCAGAACGACCAGTTGTTCATTCTGGGAAGGGCCATGTCCGGCGCGCCGATCTGCAGCGGCACCATCCAGTTGGCCAAGCCGACGAACGCCGGCATCACCCCGCCGAAGATCATCACCAGCGCGTGCATGGTGGTCATCTGGTTGAAGAACTCGGGGCTGACGTGCTGCAGGCCCGGGACCGCCAGCTCGGTGCGGATCACCACGCTCATCGCCGCGCCGATGATGAACATGATGAAGCTGAAGATCAGGTAGAGCGTGCCGATGTCCTTGTGGTTCGTGGAGAAGAACCAGCGCTCGACGAAGCCCTGCTTGTGGCCATGGTGGTCGTCGTGGTGATCGGCGGCTGCGGGGTACGTGGCGGACATGGCCTACCTCGGAATGCGTGGGTCTGGCGTGCGTGGGCGGTCGCGGCGCGGCGCGCTCAGCCCGCGGCGGGGTCGGGCGCGGGCTCGCCCGCGGGCGGATCGGCCGGCGCGGCGTCGGGCTGCAGGCCCGGGGGCGCGGCCGGCTCCTCGCCCTGGATCACGTCCTCGACCATCTCCGGGTCGGGGCTGCGGGTGTCGGCCGCGGGGCCGCCCGGGGCGATCGCCGCCGGCGCGCCGTCGGCCGGCGCCGAATCGCGCTTGCGCGCCGCCAGCCACTGGTCGAACTCGGCGCGCGGCACCGCGCGCACCACGATCGGCATGAAGCCGTGGTCCTTGCCGCACAGCTCCGCGCACTGGCCGCGGTAGACGCCCGGCTCCTTGATGTCGGTCCAGCCCTCGTTGACGAAGCCGGGGATCGCGTCCTGCTTCCAGCCCAGCGCCGGCACCCACCAGGCGTGGATCACGTCGTCGGCGGTGATCACGAAGCGGATCTTGGTGTCGGTCGGCAGCACCAGCTCGTTGTCGACGTCCAGCAGGTAGTGCGGGTGGTCGGCCGCGGTCGGGACCACGCCGCTCTGGCGCAGCTCCTCGCTGCGGCGGTCCAGGCGGCTGGTGAACTCCACGCCCTCGCCCAGGAACTCGTACTTCCACATCCACTGGTAGCCGGTGACCTTGACCGTGATCTCGCTGTCGCGGGTGTCGTACATCGCGATCAGCTTGGCGGTGGCCGGCCAGGCCATGACCACCAGGATGATCACCGGCACCACGGTCCAGATCACCTCGGCGGTGGTGTTGTGGCTGAACTGGGCGGCGACCGCGCCCTTCGACTTGCGGAACCGGAACATGGCCACGGCCATGGCGCCGAACACGAGGATGCCGATGGCCACGCACACCCACAGCACGAACATGTGCGCGTCGTAGGCGTTCTGCGCGGTGGCGGTGACGCCGCGGCCCATGTTGAGCTGCCAGCGCTGCGGGTCGGCCTGCTGGGCCAGCGCCAGCGGCGCCCAGGCCAGCATCGCGGCGACGGCGGCGATGCGCCCTGCCCACTGTTTCATGCCACCGGCTTTCATCACGTCGAGCCCCACAGGAGATTTCGGGAAAACAGCGATTGGCGCGGGAAGCGGCAAGCGGGATCCGGCGCGGCGCGCGCGGGCGGCGCGCGAACGCGCCCGGCCATCCCTAGCCGCGGCCCCGCCCTGCCCTGCTCTACGCGTTGCGGGGACCGCCGGATGAGCCGCACGGCCCGCGGCCCGGGCCGCGCGCGACCCCGGCCGGGCCGGCGCCGGGCCCGCAACGCAATACGCTGGACTGGCCGCCGATCCCGCCATCCCGCCGCGACGGCCGCGGATAACTGCGAAATGGTAGCCCCCGCCCCCCGTGGCGGCAAGCCGCGGGCCGCCCGCGCGCGGCCGCGCGACGCGCGTGCAGGGGACGCCCGGCCGTGCGTGCGACGCGTGCGCGGGCGCGCACGGGGCCTCGCGCGGGGTATGGAGCGGCCGTGGCGGCCGCTACACTAGCCGGCTCGCCCACGGCACGCGCCGGCCCGATGACCCCCCCTCCGCACCCGAGCACCGACGCGACCGCTGGCGCGGCTCCCGACCCGCGGCC
The DNA here is from genome assembly GCA_046566095.1 of Gammaproteobacteria bacterium. Classification (GTDB taxonomy): domain Bacteria; phylum Pseudomonadota; class Gammaproteobacteria; order Xanthomonadales; family Xanthomonadaceae; genus CAMPJU01. The sequence continues at coordinate 4,594 of JBKHXI010000051.1, forward strand.
GCCGCCGGCCCCCTCCGGCCCGCCGCGCAGCCTGCTGCCGGAGGCCATCGCCCCGGAGCTGCCGCCGCCGCCACGCCCGCTGCGGGCCGCGATCACCGCCGACTGGGCCCCGGACGAGGCCGCGCACCTGGCGCGACTGCTCGCGCAGGCGCGGCTGCCGGACGCCGACCGCGCCGCGGTGCAGGCCGCGGCCGCCGACCTGGTCCGCCGCGTGCGCGCCCGCGCCGCCGACCAGGGCGCGATCGAGGCCTTCATGCGCCAGTACGACCTGGGCAGCGAGGAAGGCGTGCTGCTGATGTGCGTGGCCGAGGCGCTGCTGCGCATCCCCGACCAGGACACCGCCGACAAGCTGATCCGCGACAAGCTCGGCGACGCCGACTGGCAGCGGCACATGGGCCAGTCCGATTCGGTGCTGGTCAACGCCTCGACCTGGGGCCTGATGCTGACCGGGCACCTGGTCGAGCTGGGGGACGACACCCGGCGCGACGTGCGCGGCGCCTTCCGGCGCATGGTCGGCCGCGTAGGCGAACCGGTGATCCGGCTGGCGGTGCGCCAGGCGATGCGGATCATGGGCCACCAGTTCGTGATGGGCCGGACCATCGACGAGGCGCTGGCGCGTTCGCGCAGGGGCGGCAACGCCGCCTACCGCTATTCGTTCGACATGCTCGGCGAGGCGGCGCTGACCGAACGCGACGCGCAGCGCTACCTGCAGGCCTACCGCGAGGCGATCGCGGCGATCGGCCGCGCCAACGCCGACCGCGCCGGCAATGCCGCCGATCCGTTCGGCGCGCCCTCGATCTCGACCAAGCTCTCGGCCCTGCATCCGCGCTACGAGCACGCCAAGCGCGCGCGGGTGCTGGCCGAACTCACGCCGCGGGTGCTCGAGCTGGCGCGGCTGGCGAAGGCGCAGGGCATCGGCTTCACCGTCGACGCCGAGGAGGCCGACCGGCTGGAGCTGTCGCTGGACGTGTTCGCCGCGGCCTACGCCGATCCGTCCCTGGACGGCTGGGAGGGCTGCGGGCTGGCGGTGCAGGCCTACCAGAAGCGCGCGCCGGCGGTGATCGACTACATCGTCGACCTCGCCCGCCGCCACGGCCGCCGGATCCCGCTGCGGCTGGTCAAGGGCGCCTACTGGGACAGCGAGGTCAAGCGCGCCCAGGTCGACGG
>JBKHXI010000052.1:0-2872 GCA_046566095.1 Gammaproteobacteria bacterium
CACCGGAATTTCCATGGTCAAGATCCGCCTGACGCGTGGCGGCGCCAAGAAGCGCCCCTTCTACCACATCATCGTCACCGACAGCCGCAGCGCCCGCGACGGCCGCAACATCGAGCGCGTCGGCTACTACAACCCGGTCGCCGCCGGCGCCGAGGTACCGGTCGAGCTCGACGTCGAGCGCATCGAGCACTGGCTCGGCAACGGCGCGCAGATGAGCGACAAGGTCCGTAGCCTCTACCGGCAGGTGAAGCTGGGCAAGGCGGCCAAGCCCGAGGCCCCTGCGGCCGCCTGACCGCCCGGCCGCCCCCGCCGCGGCCGCAACCGCCGGAATGAACGACGCCACGCGCCCGCGCCTGGTCCTGATGGGCCGCATCCTGGGCGCGTTCGGCGTGCGCGGCGAACTGAAGGTCGAGTCCTACAGCGAGCCGCTGGCCGCGGTGCTGCGCTATCGGCCCTGGATCCTGCGCGATGCGCAGGGCCTGCAGCGCGAAGTCGGGGACGTCCGCGGCCGCGAGACCGCCAAGGGCGTGGTCGCGCGGCTGCCGGGCGTGGAGGACCGCGACGCGGCCGAGGCGCTGCGCGGCACCGCGATCCTGGTCCCGCGCGCGGCGCTGCCGCCGCCGGCGCCGGGCAAGTACTACTGGGTCGACCTGGAGGGCCTGCGCGTGCGCACCGTGGACGGCGTGGCGCTGGGCACGGTGGCCCAGGTGCTGCCGACCGGGGCCAACGACGTGCTGGTGGTGCGCGGCGACCGCGAACGCATGATCCCCTTCGTGCAGCCGCAGTACGTGACCGCCGTGGACCTGGAGGCCGGCACCCTCACCGTCGACTGGGACCCCGATTTCTGACCCGAGCCTGTAGGAGGGGCCCTTCGACCCGCTCAGGGCAGGCTTCAGCCCCGACCCCGCCAAACCGATGCCAGCCGCAGGAGCTGCGTACGCTGCGACAAGCGCGCAAGCTCCGGAGGAATGGGGTCGCAGCGTACGCAGCTCCTGCACGGGGTTCCGCCTTTTCGGGATCGGGGCTGAAGCCCCTCCTACAATGGACCGGTATCCCCGGCATCCGGAGCAGGCCTGCCCATGCGCATCGACATCGTCAGCCTGTTCCCGGAGTTGGTGCAGCAGGTCGCCGGCCATGGCGTGGTCGGGCGGGCGGGGGAGCGCGGGCTGCTGTCCGTGCACGGCTGGAACCCGCGCGACTTCGCCGAGGGCGGGTACCGGCGGGTCGACGACCGGCCGTTCGGCGGCGGGCCGGGCATGGTGATGATGGTCGACCCGCTGCGGGCCTGCCTTGCGGCCATACGCGCCGCCGACCCGACGCCGGCGAAGGTGGTCTACCTCACCCCGCAGGGCGAACGCCTGACCCAGCGCAAGGTCCGCGAGCTGGCCGGCCGCGCGCGGCTGATCCTGCTCTGCGGCCGCTACGAGGGCATCGACGAGCGGCTGGTGGCGGCCGAGGTCGATGAGGAGCTTTCGATCGGCGACTATGTGCTCTCCGGCGGAGAACTGGCCGCGGCGGTGGTCGTCGACGCCGTCGCCAGGCTGCAGGAAGGCGCCCTGAACGACGCGGATTCGGCCGCCCAGGACAGCTTCGGCGCCTGCGACGAGGACCTGCCCTTGCTCGACTGCCCGCACTACACCCGCCCGGTCGAGCACCCGCTGGGCAGGGTGCCGGAGGTCCTGCTGTCGGGCAACCATGCCGAAATCGCCCGCTGGCGCCGGCAGCAGGCGCTGGGCCGGACCTGGCTGCGGCGCCCGGACCTGCTGGACGAGGCCGCGCTCTCGCCCGGCGACCTGGCATTGCTGGAGGACTTCCGCCGGGCCTGGGCCGCGGCCCAGGACCAGCCCTCGGGCGACGCCTAGGACGCCCGGCGGTCTGCCGCATTTCCGCGGCCGCGGCCGGCCGGCGGCGGACGGGCCCGATCGCCGCCCCAGGCCCGCCCGCAGCGGTGCCCGGGTCCGGTCCACCCTGGCCACGGGGGGAAAACCCCGGCTATAATGCTTGGCTTCGCTGCACCCATGCCATGACGCGGGTCCACGTGCACCCGCGCACACAACGACTCCAACAGGCGCGCGCCGCGACGACGGCGCCGGCAAAGGCCAACCCCATGAACAAGCCCTCGATCCACACCCTGCTCCAGGAATTCGAAGCCACGCAGGCCCAGCGCCAGCTGCCGCACTTCAGCCCGGGCGACACCGTCGTCGTCAACGTCAAGGTCAAGGAAGGCAACCGCGAGCGGGTCCAGGCCTACGAGGGCGTGGTGATCGGCATCAAGAACGCCGGCCTGAACTCGGCCTTCACCGTGCGCAAGATCTCGCACGGCTTCGGCGTCGAGCGCGTGTTCCAGACCCACAGCGCCGCGATCGACTCGGTCGAGGTCAAGCGCCGCGGCGCCGTGCGCGCCGGCAAGCTGTACTACCTGCGCGGCCTGGAAGGCAAGAAGGCCCGCATCCGCGAGGACCTGTCGGCGCACGCCAAGGCCAAGGCCGCCAAGGCCGAAGCCGCCGCCGCGGAGTAATCCCGCCACCCGTCCGCGCTTCTGCGCGAACGGATGACCGCCCGGACAGAACGCCGCAGCCGTTCGCGTTTTTGGGGACGGATGGCCGTTCTCGTTCTTCCCGAAGAGATCACCGCCCGGACGGCATGCCGCGGCCGTTCGCCTGATCGCGAACGGACCACCGCCCGAACGGCATGCCGCCACGTTCGCGCGCGCCAGCGGCCGCCGCGCTAACCTGAGCGGCCCAAACGCGCCAGGCCGGTCGATGCACGAGCCGCCCACCGATGCCAGCGTGCGCCTGGACCTCTGGCTCTGGGCCGCGCGCTTCTTCCGTACCCGGTCCCTGGCACGCCAGGCGGTGGAGGCCGGCAAGGT
>JBKHXI010000053.1:0-4778 GCA_046566095.1 Gammaproteobacteria bacterium
CCGATGTCGGCGCAGCCCTGGAACTTGACCCGGATCGTCGCCGTGCGCGCGCCGTCGGCGGCCCGGCCCGGCAGGGTGCCGGTCACCTGCTGCCGGTAGGTCTCGACCTCGCCGAAGAACTCGTCGGTGTAGCGCTTGCCGGCCGGCAGCCGCAGCGGCCCGGAGGCGACGAAGCCCGCGTCCGCCGGCTCGGCCCCCATCCGGTGCCGGTACAGGTAATAGCCTTCGGCCACCCGCCAGCGGACCTGGATGCGGTCGGCGGAAGGAGCGCTGACGCTCAGCGGGAAGGCCTGGTCGACCGGCAACAGGTCGTCGGGGTCCACCGCCAGCGCCGGCCCCGGCCCGAGCGCCGCGGCCAGCAGCAGGCCGGCGGCGGCCAGCAGGCGCCGGGCGACGGTAGCGCGCGCGCGGCGTGTCGGGAAGGAGGTCGCAGGCATCGGCTCAGGCGTCGCGGGTCTGCTCGGCGACCCAGTCCAGGTAGGCCGCAAGCCCACCGGCCACTTCGACCGCGATCAGCTCCGGCAGTTCATACGGGTGCAGGGCCCGCACCCGCGCGGTCACGGCTTCCAGACGCTCGCGCGTGGTCTTGACCACCAGCAGCACCTCGTCGCCGCATTCGACCTTGCCTTCCCAGCGGTAGACCGAACGCAGCCCCGGCAGCCGGTTGACGCAGGCCGCCAGGCGCTCTTCGACCAGGGCGCGGGCGATGGCCTCGGCCGAGGCCTCGTCGGGGCAGGTGGTGAAGCAGGTCAGGACGGTCACGGGCGCGGCGGCGGGCGAGGGGATGGACAAGGGTAGCCGAGCCGGTCGCGCCGCGCCCCGCTCAGGACCCGTCGCCGCCGGGCGGGCGGCGGCGGTTGCGCGGCATCCGCTGCGCGGCGAGCTGTTCGGCCAGTTCCAGCAGCGGCACCCGCGCCCGCACCGGCGCATGGCGGAAGGCGTCGAGCAGGCGGCGCTCCTGCGGGTCGTCGACCAGCTCGGCGTCGGCCGCCGACACCGAGTCGAGCAGGGTGTCGGACGACAGCAGCATCTCGCCGCGCCCGGTCGCCAGCCATTCGAAGGACACCCCGGTGGCCAGCACGATGCCGCGCAGGTGCCCGGCGCTGGGCTGGCGCCCCTCCGGCGTCTCCCAATGGCTGACCGCGCTGCGGTGCACGCCCACGGCCTCGGCCAGCTGGGCCTGCGAAAGCCCGGCATGGCGCCGGGCCTGGCGGATGCGCGGGGCGGAGGCGGTGGCGGCGTGGGGCGGGCGGCTGCTGGGCATCGGGAACGGGCGTTGGTGACCGAGTGTCACGGGGTGAGCGATAATAGGCGCAACACGTCTACTATCGGTAGCCTCGCGCAGGCCGGCCGCAGGAATTCAACGGCTGCAGGCGCTCAGCTACCTGAAAGGCTACCGCAAGTAGCCATCCGCCGCCGCCAGGCCTCTTCCAAGCCCCACAAAGCCTCGTCATCCTGTGCCCGCCGACACGGACGTCGGCCTCGATCGGGGGGTCGAGGATAGGGGAAAGGGACCGGTTGCACCGCGTATTCCCGCGCGCAGCCAATGGGACATCTCGATCTCCGGAACGCGCACCCCTCGGGGTGCGCGTTTTTATGTGCGTTCGAATCTGGTCGATTCCGGCGATCGGGCTCGATCGGTGCTCAAAACAGCCGAAGGAAGCCGGACCGATCGTCTGGTTTTTCTGTCGTCGGATTGGTCCGGGCCGGCACGGTGGAGGTCTCATTGAACAGTGTATTGGGCATCGTGCTTGTGTGTGCAGTCTTCGATCTGCTTGGCGTTTACGTCGGCCGGTCGGGAGCGACGATGCATCATCGGATCGCCTTCGGCGCTGGAATAACCGGCCTGTGCGGCCTGCTTGGCGCGCTACTGATCGCATTGAAGGTCGGTGTCGGATTCCTGGTGCTGGAATGGAATTCAATGGAGGGCATTCTCCTTGCAGGGGGGCTTGTTCTGGCCTTCTGCGGCGCTGTAGCCTCGGTTTCGATGCTGGCCGTGATCCTGTACAAGCAGCGGCGCGACATGCAGTAGGGTCTGAACCGCGCCGTGGCGCGACCATGGCCGCTCCCGCAGGCTTGCCATGGCGAATCGTTCGGAGTTGCCCGGCCGCACGCCACCCGGATGGGAAGACGGATCATGAGACTGCTGTATGCGACTTTGGTGCTGATGCTGCTGGAATGCAGCGGCGCCGCATCGGCATCGGAGCCCGCCGCCGCCGATGTCTGTCGATTCTCGACGATCGACGCCTTCGATCCGGAGCTGGCGCCGGATGCAAGGCGGCGCGCCGTCGAGGCGCTGGCTGTTGCGGCGGCGCATCCGGCCTGCGACTCCGGGCCGGATTACCAGCTCGGCCTGCTGTACCGGCATGGGCCGGATCTGCCCGGCAACCCGTTGCCGAGAGATGCCGCCCGGGCGCGGGAGCTGATCGGTCGTGCCGCACGCGAGGGGCGCATCCAGGGCTATGCGGAGCTGGCGGAAATGGCGCTTGCCGACGGCGACGCGCCTGAAGCGATGCGGTGGACGCAGGGCTACCTGCTGGAGGTGCGCCGGGCGGGGATCGCCGGTGATTTCGACCTGCAGGGTTACAACGCCGACCTGCTGCGGCGCGCGGCCGGTGCGCTCAAGCGGGCGGGGCTGCCCAGTGGCGGCAAAGCCCTGACTGCGGCGCTGAAGGCACACCTGGCGCGCGAACAGTCGGCGCGCGAGGCCGATCAGGCGCTGGGCCAGACCTCCCAGGTCGGGACCGCGGCTGGTGCGGCATCGGCCAGCCTGGCGGAAGGGTCGGGGGACGAGATCGATTTGCGGGTCAAACGACGGCCTACGGATGATTACGACTTGCGGGAGCTTCTGCTTGACGGCGGCCGCGTGGACTACCTGCTGGAGGTCCAGCCGGACGGGCGGGTCAGCCGGATCGTGGTGGAGACTTTCTCGCCGACCTGGCGGCATGCGCAGGTCCTGCGCCAGCTCGTGGAGGCCGTCGAGTTCCATCCCCACACCGCTGCCGAGCCGCAGGTCGTGCGTATCCCGGTGATCTATGGGTACGTGGGTCCGGACGGCCCCAGGCTGAAGCGTCAGCGGTAGGCGGCGGGCGAGCCCCGCGTTGTGGGCGGCCCCTCGTAACGCCCCGCCCCCTTGAAAGCCCGCCGGCCCGCCCCATCTCGGGCAGGTCCCGTTCGCGGGCGTTTTCCTGTCGCCGGGCTTGGCACTCTCCCTGCGGGAGTGCTAGGATCCGCGGCCTTTCTCCCGTCAATCAACCAGTTGCGAGGGTTGTCCCAATATGAACATGAAGCCGCTCTACGACCGCGTGGTCATCAAGCGCATGGAAGAGGAAAAGATGTCCGCCGGCGGGATCGTGATCCCGGACTCGGCCGCGGAGAAGCCGATCAAGGGCGAGGTCGTGGCCGTGGGCGAGGGCAAGGTGCTCGACAACGGCAGCATCCGTGCGCCCAAGGTCAAGGCCGGCGACAAGGTGCTGTTCGGCAAGTACTCGGGCACCGAGGTCAAGCTCGACGGCACCGAGTACCTGGTGGTGAAGGAAGACGACATCTTCGCGATCCTGGGCTGACGCCCGGCGTGATTCGCGACTGGCGGTTCGTGATCCGCACTAGCGCCGTGCGCTGACGGATCCATCGCCGACTCGAATCACTCCTCTTCCGCTTCCACCAATCCCAAATCACCAATCACCAATCACGAGGTTCCAAGCAATGGCTGCCAAGGAAATCCGCTTCGGCGAAGACGCGCGCGCCAAGATGCTGCGCGGCGTGAACACGCTCGCCAACGCCGTCAAGGCCACCCTGGGCCCGAAGGGCCGCAACGTCGTGCTCGAGAAGAGCTACGGCGCCCCGACCATCACCAAGGACGGCGTGTCCGTCGCCAAGGAGATCGAGCTTGCCGACAAGTTCGAGAACATGGGCGCGCAGATGGTCAAGGAAGTCGCCTCCAAGACCTCCGACAACGCCGGCGACGGCACCACCACCGCCACCGTGCTGGCGCAGGCGATGATCCGCGACGGCATGAAGGGCGTGGCCGCCGGCATGAACCCGATGGACCTCAAGCGCGGCATCGACAAGGCCGTGACCGCCGCCGTCGCCGAGCTCAAGAACATCAGCAAGCCCACCGCCGACGACAAGGCCATCGCCCAGGTCGGCACCATCTCGGCCAACTCCGACGAGTCGATCGGCAACATCATCGCCGACGCGATGAAGAAGGTCGGCAAGGAAGGCGTGATCACGGTCGAGGAGGGCTCGGGCCTGGAGAACGAGCTGGACGTGGTCGAGGGCATGCAGTTCGACCGCGGCTACCTGTCGCCGTACTTCATCAACAACCAGCAGTCGATGCAGTGCGAGCTGGACGACCCCTTCATCCTGCTGCACGACAAGAAGATCTCGAACGTCCGCGACCTGCTGCCCGTCCTCGAGGGCGTGGCCAAGGCCGGCAAGCCGCTGCTGATCGTGGCCGAGGAAGTCGAAGGCGAGGCCCTGGCGACCCTGGTGGTCAACACCATCCGCGGCATCGTCAAGGTCTGCGCAGTCAAGGCCCCGGGCTTCGGCGACCGCCGCAAGGCGATGCTGGAGGACATGGCGATCCTCACCGGCGGCACCGTGATCTCCGAGGAAGTCGGCCTGCAGCTGGAGAAGGCCACGGTCAACGACCTGGGCCGCGCCAAGAAGGTGCAGGTCTCCAAGGAGAACACCACCATCATCGACGGCGCCGGCGAGACCTCCAACATCGAGGCCCGGATCAAGCAGATCAAGGCGCAGATCGAGGAGACCACCTC
>JBKHXI010000054.1:0-5947 GCA_046566095.1 Gammaproteobacteria bacterium
CCAGCGTCACCGGCGTTGACCGGCGCGGGCGCCGCGAGGGCGCGATCGTCGAGGTGCTGGAGCGCCGGCTCAACCGCCTGATCGGCCGCTACACGGTCGAGGCCGGGATCGGCTACGTGGTGCCGGATGACCCGCGCATCCAGCGCAACCTGCTGGTGCCGCCGGAGGCGCGCGGCGAGGCCCAGCCCGGTCAGCTGGTGGTCGCCGAGATCACCCATTCCCCGGATCCGCGCCGCCCGCCGATCGGCCGCATCCTGACCGTGCTCGGCGACCGGCTGACCGCCTCTTTGGCGGTGCAGGCGGCGATCCACGGCCACGAGATCCCGCACGAGTTCCCGCGCGCGGTGCTGGACGAGGCCGCCGCGGTGCCGGTGGAGGTGCACGCGGACGAGGCGAAGCGGCGCGAGGACCTGCGCGGCCTGCCGCTGGTCACCATCGACGGCGAGGACGCCAAGGACTTCGACGACGCGGTGTACTGCGAACCCAACCGCCATGGTTTCCGCCTGGTGGTGGCGATCGCCGACGTCTCCCACTACGTGCGCCCCGGCACGCCGCTGGACGTGGAAGCCGCCAGGCGCGCGACCTCGGTGTACTTCCCCGGCTTCGTGGTGCCGATGCTGCCCGAGACCCTGTCCAACGGCATCTGCTCGCTCAAGCCCAAGGTCGACCGGCTGTGCTTCGTCTGCGACATGCAGGTCGACCGCGCCGGCGAGGTGACGCGCGCCAAGTTCTACGAGGCGGTGATGCATTCGCACGCGCGCCTGACCTATACCCAGGTCTGGAACGCGCTGGATCCCGCGGCACCCGAGGCCGAGCGCGAGGACGCGCTGGCGGTCATAGGTAACCAGTTGCCGCAGGTCCAGCGCCTGCACCAGCTGTACCAGATCCTGGCCAAGGCACGGGAGAAGCGCGGCGCGATCGAATTCGAGACCAGCGAGGTGCGCTTCGTGCTGGGCCCGAAGGGCGAGGTGGTGCAGGCCGGCATGCTCCAGCGCAACGACGCCCATAAGCTGATCGAGGAATGCATGATCGCGGCCAACGTCTAGGCCGCGAAGTTCCTGCTCAAGGCCGGGATCCCCGCGCCGTACCGGGTGCACGACCGGCCGCCGGAGCAGAAGTACGCGGACCTGGAGGAGTTCCTCAAGGAGTTCAAGCTGCGGATGCCGCCCTGGGGCAGGGTCCGGCCGAAGGACTTCCGGCAGCTGCTGGAGAAGGTGCGCGAACGGCCCGATGCCGCGCTGATCGAATCGGTGCTGCTGCGCAGCCAGAGCCTTGCGGTCTACGACCCGCACAACATCGGCCACTTCGGCCTGGCGCTGGAGTCGTACGCGCATTTCACCTCGCCGATCCGGCGCTATCCGGACCTGCTGGTGCACCGCGCGATCAAGCATGCGCTCGACGGCGGCAACGCCGAGGACTTCCGCTACAACCCGCGCGAGATGGCGGCGCTGTCGCTGCAGAGCTCGGAGCGTTCGCGCCGTGCCGACGAGGCCGCGCGCGAGGTCGACGAGCGCTACCGCGCGGCGTGGATGGAGCAGCACGTGGGCGGCGAGTTCGAGGGCGTGATCAGCGGGGTGACCAGCTTCGGCCTGTTCATCGAGCTGGACGACTCCAAGGTCAACGGCCTGGTGCACGTGACCCAGCTGCCGAACGACTATTACCACTTCGACCCGATCCGCAAGACCCTGACCGGCGAGCGCCGCGGCAGGGAGTACCGCCTCGGCGACCGGGTGCGGATCATCGTGCTCAAGGCCAGCGTCGAGGACCGCAAGATCGACTTCCGCCTGGTCGGCGAGCCGGGCGAGGCGGGCCAGGCGCAACCGCCCGCGCGCGGCCAGCCGGCGAAGCGCAGGAAGGCGAGGTATTGAGCCGGGCCGCGCGAATTCCATGGACGCCCGCCACCCCCGGTTGACGTAGGAGCGGGCCTTGCCCGCGATGGCGTTCGCGGTCAAATCCGGTGGCGCGGGTATCGCGCCCAAGGGGCGCTCCTACGGGGGTGGTGGGTTTTCCGTAGGAGCGGGCCTTGCCCGCGACGGCGTTCGCGGCGAAACCCGGTCGCGTGGGATCGCGCCCAAGGGCGCTCCTACGACAAGCGGGTTTGCGGGTGGCTTCCTGCATCCGGGGCCGTGCGGCCTAGAATGGGCGCCTTTCCGCCGCAGTCCTGGCCATGAGCAAGCAGTCGCAATGGATCGCCGGCATCAACGCGGTCGCCTCGGCGGTCGGCAACGACGGCGAGCACGTGCGCGAGGTGCTGATCGAGGCCGGGGCCCGCAATCCGCGGCTGGCGGAGATCGAGACCGAGGCGCGGCGGCGCGGGATCGAGGTGCGGCGGGTGGCGCAGAACGCGCTCGACGGCGTGGCCGGCGGCCTGCGCCACCAGGGCGTGGTGGCGCGCTACGCGGCGGCGCGCACCTGGGACGAGCACGAACTGCCCGGGCTGGTCGAGGCGGCGGCCGGCAGGGCGCTGCTGCTGGTGCTCGACGGGGTACAGGATCCGCACAACCTCGGCGCCTGCCTGCGCAGCGCGGCCGCGGCCGGCGCGACCGCGGTGGTGATCCCGAAGGACAAGGCGGTGCAGGTCAACGCCACCGTGCGCAAGACCTCGGCCGGCGCAGCCGACGCGGTGCCGGTGGTGCGCGCCACCAACCTGGCCCGCACCCTGCGCGAGCTGCAGCAGCTGGGGGTGTGGGTCTACGGCCTTGCCGGGGACGCGGGCGAGGCGCTGTACGCGCTCGACCTGACCGGCAACGTCGCGCTGGTGCTCGGCGGCGAGGCCGGCGGCCTGCGCCGCCTGACCCGCGAGCATTGCGATGCGCTCGCCACCATCCCGATGCCGGGCGTGGACGCGGGACGCGGCGTGGAAAGCCTCAACGTTTCGGTGGCGACGGGCGTGGCGCTGTTCGAGGCGGTGCGGCAGCGGCGGGTGGGTGGGGCCTGACGGCGCGGGGGTCGCAGCTTACGCAGCTCCTACAAATGGTCCGGCTGTCGGCTCGCGTTTGACGCCGTCCGCCCGCTTGGCCCGGCTGTAGTAGCTGCGTAAGCTGCGACCGGTCGCCGGCGCTGTCTGGGGCGCATCGGCACCCCCGGCGCGGGTCCTCGGGTATCGTGCATGCGGCTGCATTCCGCTGCATGGAGGGGGACGATGAACCTGCTGTGGTACGACTGGGTCGGCCTGGCCGGCACCTTCATGATCCTGGCCGCGTTCTTCGGCCTGCAGGCCGGCCGGCTGGACGGCAACCGGCTGCCCTACCAGCTGCTCAACCTGCTGGGCGCGGGCGGGGTGCTGGTGTCGCTGCTGGGGAAGTTCAACGTGTCGGTGTTCCTGCTGGAGGTCGCCTGGGTGATGATCAGCCTCTACGGGATCGGCCGCACCCTGCGTCTGCGCAATTCCGCCGCTCCCCCGTAGGAGCGCGCCTTGCGCGCGATGGGGCGTGGGTGTCGGATGGGAATCGCGCCCAAGGGCGCTCCTACGGGACGGCGCGGGCTTTCGTAGGAGCGCGCCTTGCGCGCGATCCCCGTTGCTGCGCCCTGCCGGCATTCGCGCGCAAGGCGCGCTCCTACGAAGCGGGGTGCGGGGATGGCCAGGCGTTGGCGATGGCGCAGAACAGCTGCGCGGTGCGCTCGGCGTCGTACACGGCCGAATGGGCGTCGTCCTGGTTCCAGTCCAGGCCCGCCGCCTGCACCGCGCGCGCGAGCACGGTCTGGCCGTAGGCGATGCCGGCCAGGGTCACCGTGTCGAACACGCTGAAGGGATGGAAGGGGTTGCGCTTGTGGCCGCTGCGCGCGACCGCGGCGTTGAGGAAGTTCAGGTCGAAGTGCGCGTTGTGGCCGACCAGGATCGCGCGCTGGCAGCCGTGCCGCCGCATCGCCGCCCGTACCGGCGCGAACACGTGGCCGAGCGCGTCGCGCTCCTCGCGCGCCATGCGGAACGGGTGGCCGATGTCGATCCCGGTGACCTCGAGCGACTTCGGGTCGATCTCGGTGCCGGGCGCGGGCACCACGTGCGCGCTCACCGTCTCGCCGGGCACGAACCGTCCGCGGGCGTCGAGCTCGATCGGCACCGCGGCGATCTCCAGCAGGGCGTGCCGGTTCCAGTCGAAGCCGCCGGTCTCCACGTCCACCACCACCGGCAGGTAGCCGCGGAAACGGGTGCCCATCGGCGGCAGGCCCGGCTCGGCCGCGGGCGCGGCGTCGGATTCGGGGAGAGGATGCGGGCTGCCTTCGGTCATCGCGCCAGCCTAGCAGCTCGGGCATGCCGCGGCCGCAGCCGCGGGGCATTCAGTCCGAGGCGGCGCCCGCAGCGCCCGCAGCGCCCGCGTCGTGCGCGGGGCCGTCTTCCGGCGCCGCGCCTTCCGGCACCGTGTCCTCCGGCGCGGCGGCATCCACCAGCACGCCTTCGGCGCGCAGCCGCCGCAGCATCGCCACGCCCTGGGCGAGGAAGGCGTCGCGCGCAGCACGGTCCACGACCCCGGCTTCGGCCGCCAGCGCGCCCAGGGCGTCGCCGGCGCTGCAGCGCGGCTGGCCTTCGATCAGGTCGAGCAGCCGCCAGGCCGGGGCCGACAACTCGGAGAAATGCACCCGTCCGGCGCGGTCGCGCCGCAGCAGCAGCAGGGTCGGCGCGGCCGGCGGCGTCTGCGGACGGTAGGCGGGCGCGATCCGGTGCACCGGCCAGCGATAGGCCAGTGCCCAGGCCAGCGGCGAGATCCGCGGCCGCCAGTCGAGCAGCGCCCGTTCGTCCGGCGCGTCGCCGCTGCCGGCCGCGGCGGCCGGCGCCTGCGCCGGGCTGATCTGCAGCGCCAGTTCCGCCCACTCGTAATGCGCCAGCTCCGCCAGCCAGGGCGGGTCCACGGCCTGCGGGGCGCGCGCCTGCAGGAAGTCGACGAATTCGCGGCCCAGCTCGGTGAACAGCGGGGTGCGGCAGCGGTGCCCGGCGTAGAAGGCGCGCACCAGGGCATGCCACGCGTCGTCGCCGAGGATGCGCCGGATCACCGGGAAGTTGCCGGCCAGCAGCGATTCGAGGCTGTTGTAGAACAAGTCGCGGTAGACCTGCAGGCGGCGGTCTTCCAGGCCGGCGGGCGCCGGGTGCGCGGCCGGGTCGCGCAGGTGCCGCGCCAGCGCGTACTGCCGGTCGCGCAGCGCGGCGTCGGCGGCCGGCTCAGCCATGCGCGTGCGCGGCCGGCGCGGCGGCCGCCTGCGCCTGCAGTCGCCGGATCCGGCCGAGCTCGTCCAGCAGCTCGGGCAGCGGCGGCAGGTTGAAGTCGCGTTCGAGCACGGTCGGGCGCAGGCCGTGGCGGGCGTAGGCGTGCGCCAGCAGGTCCCAGACCGCGTCCTTGACCGGCGCGCCGTGGGTGTCGACCTTCAGGTCCTCGGCCTCGTCGTAGTGGCCGGCGACGTGGTAGCAGGCGATGCGCGCGGACGGCATCGCGTCGATGTAGGCGATCGGGTCGTAGCGGTGGTTGATGGCGTTGACCAGGACGTTGTTGACGTCCAGCAGCAGGTCGCAGTCGGCCTCGGCCAGCACGGCGTTGACGAAGGCGGCCTCGTCCATGGCGGGCGCGCCGTCCGCGGCCAGGGCCAGGTAGTAGCTGGCGTTCTCGACCGCGATCCGCCGGCCCAGCAGGGCCTGCACCCTGCGGATGCGCGCGGACACGTGCGCGACCGCCTCGTCCGTGAACGGCAGCGGCAGCAGGTCGTAGAGGTGGCCGTCGTCGCTGCACCAGCTCAGGTGCTCGCTGTACAGCGCGACGCGATGGCGGTCGAGGAAGCGGCCGACTTCGGCCACGAAGGCCTCGTCCAGCGGCTCCGGGCCGCCCAGCGACAGGGACAGGCCGTGGCAGGCGATCGGGTGGCGTGCGGACAGCGCGGCGAAGGCCGCGCCGAGCCTGCCGCCGACGCCGATCCAGTTTTCCGGCGCGCATTCCAGGAAGTCGAAGGCGCCGTCGGGCGC
>JBKHXI010000055.1:0-6721 GCA_046566095.1 Gammaproteobacteria bacterium
CCTGACCGGCGCGCTGACCCGCGACGGCAGCACCAACCTCCAGAACCTGGGCTTCACCTACAACGCCAACGACCACATCACCAAGCTCACCAACGGCGCCAACAACAGCCTGACCCAGACCTACGGCTACGACGCCCTGGGCCGGCTGACCAGCGTGGCCGCCAGCAATGCCGACCAGGCCTTCGCCTGGGATCCGACCGGCAACCGGACCAGCCACACCTGGGGCGGGGCGACCGACACCTACAACACCTCCTCGACCAGCAACCGGCTGCTGTCGCTCAGCGGACCGCGGCCCAAGAGCTTCAGCCTGGACGCCAACGGCAACGTGACCGCAGGCGGAGGGGCGAGCTACACCTACGACGCCCACAACCGGCTGGTGCAGGCGGTCAAGGGCGGGGTGACGACGAGCTACTGGGTCAACGCCCTGGGCCAGCGCACCTACAAGACCCCGGCCGCGCCGGGCACGGCGACCGGCTTCCTGTACGGCCCCAGCGGGCTGCTGGAGGTCGAGCTCAACTGGAGCGGCAGCGGCTGGACGCACTACCTGCGGCTGGGCGGGGAGCTGGTGGGCCTGGTCCGCGGCGGCCAGCTGTACTACGTGCACACCGACCATCTGGGCCGCCCGGAACTGGTGACCAACGCCAGCAAGGCGGTGGTGTGGCGGGCCAGCAACTACGCCTTCGACCGCACGGTGACCCTGGACCAGATCGGCGGGCTGCACCTGGGCTTCCCGGGCCAGTACTTCGACGCGGAGACCGGCAACTGGCAGAACGGGTTCCGGGACTATGATGCGAGCATCGGGCGCTACCTGCAGTCGGATCCGATTGGGCTGGCGGGGGGATTGAACACCTATGCCTATGTTGGGGGGAATCCGGTTTCGTACATCGATCCATATGGCCTGTGGGAACTTCCGGCATGGGCTCGTGAGTACGAAGGTCAGCTCGGCATCGGCGTAACGGCTTTTGGAATCGCCAAGGGCGGCAGTCTCGGCTTGTCCGTGGGGGTCTCCAGTACGGGACTAACGCTGAATGCACAAGGGTGCGTCGGTGTTGGAGGTGGTGCTTACATCGGGGCGGGAGTTACCGCCGGTGTCGAGAGAAAGGACCCATGTCCTTCCAAGGACGGGGTGAAAAAGAACGCGCAGTTCCAAGCCGAGGGAGGCAAACTTCTCGCGGGAGGTGCGTCTGTTGACTTGACCGGGAACGGAGGATCAGTCGGAGTTGGGGATAGGTTGCGCGGTGGCGTCGGGGTTGGTGGTTATGCAGCAGTGATGGGTTGTGTCACCAAATCTTGGGGAGTCCTTGGATGGTGACGCCAGTGAAGAAAAACGAGCGCCTGTTGCCATTCCGCCCCGGGTTCCTTCTCGGAATTCTGATCGTGTTCGTGGCTAAATTTCTTTCGACACACTTCGATGCGCCCTGGGTGCTCTATGTGGGGGCTGTTATCGGTGGCGCCCTTTGCATCGTGGATGTTTTTAGGGCGCTCACGAGAATGAATTGAACGCCCCGTCATCATGAGGACGCGAAGCCCCGCCCCGATCCGGCGGGGCTTTTGCTTTAGCTGCCGGTGTGCAGCTCGGCGAGCTGCCGGGTGCGGTGCTTGACGATCAGGCCATCGAGCACGGCTTGCACGACGCGCTGCTCGTCGGCGGGCAGGCTGGCGACGGCCTCGAACAGCAGGGGGGAGAAAGGGGACGTAGACAATTAACCCGCGCCCCAAAGCACAAGGCCCGCATCGCTGCGGGCCTTGTCGCTTCCGGCGGGTTCGCTTTTAGCCACTGCTGTCAGCGCGCCACTTCGATGAGCTCCAGGTCCTTGCGCAGCAGCTCGTTGACCAGGGCGGACAGTTCGACGCCCTTGGCGTCGGCGATGGCGGCCAGGCGCTCCTGCAGCGGGTCGTCGAGGTAGAGCGGCAGGCGCAGGCGGGCGTCCTTGCGGAAGAACTTGCCGCGTTCGCCCTTTGCGAAATCGATCTCGGCGGGCATGTCGGGGTCGTGGCGGGTCTTGTCGGTCATGGCATCGGCGCATCAGCGCGGGTGGTGTGCGTACTGGTCGCGTTCGCGACGGGTGGCCGGGCGTGCGGAGATGATCCGCGCGCGGGCGGTGTTGGGGCCGGTGACGTGCCAGGTGTGGGCCACGGCCAGCAGCGTACCGTGCCGCGAGCGGCCGAGGGTGAATCAGCGCTCCTCGTCCTGGCTGTGCGCTTCATCGAATACGGTCAGGGCCAGCGGATCGAGCAGCACGGTGGCGGCATCGGCGAAGTCGACGCCGTGCTTGGCCGACAAAGGTCGACAAAGGGGACATAGGAAATCAAGCAGGAGAGGCGGCGATGACGAGCGGCGGCAGCGCTCAAAACGCGGCTACTGCATCGTTCATCAGACTAACCCAGGTACAGTAATCTCCGGCCGCTAACCGGCAGCGGCGGCATTCCGGGCACTAGGTGGGATTCCCCCATTCAAGGGACATGTCGCAGGGGCGGGTCGAAGGCCGGTATCCTTGCCGCCAAGCCCGCCCCCCGTCCCGGACTCCCGCATGACCCGCATCGCCCTCGCCAGCCTGCTGTCGCTGCTGCTGTCCGCCTGCGGCTTCCACCTGCGCGACGCGCTGACCCTGCCGCCGGACCTGGGGCCGGTGCGGGTGGAGGCGCGCGATCCCTACAGCCCGCTGGCGCTGTCGCTGCAGCAGGCGCTGCGGCGCGCGGGCGCGCAGGTGGTGGAGGGCCAGGTGCGGGGCGTGGCGGTGCTGGACATCGTGTCCGAGCGCTGGGCGAACACGCCGCTGAGCGTCGACGCGCAGGGCCGTGCGCTGGAGTACACGCTGCGCTACGCGGTGTTCTTCGAATTGCGCGACGCCGACGGTACGGTGCGTGTGCCCCAGCAAGGAATCGAATTGAGCCGGGACTACGTTTCTCCGCCCGAGAACACGATCGGCACCGAGAGCGAGAGCGAGATCCTCGGCCGCGAGCTGCGCCGCGAGATGAGCGCCGCCGTCCTGCGCAGGATCGACGCCGCCGCGCGCGGGGTGGTCGGCGAGTGAGCCCGCGGCCCGCGGCCTGCGCGGCATGAGGGAGCTGCGGCCCGAGCAGCTGCCGGCGCGGCTGTCGAAGGGGCCGCTGGCCCCGGCCTGGCTGGTCGCCGGCGCCGAGCCGCTGCTGGTGCTGGAGGCGGTCGACGCGATCCGCGCGGCGGCCCGCGCGGAGGGCATCGCCGAGCGCGAGACCTTCGAATTCGACGGCCGCCAGGCCGACGCCGACTGGGACGCGATCGCCGCCAGCCTGTCCGCGCCCAGCCTGTTCGCCGCCCGCCGGCTGCTGGAACTGCGGCTGCCGACCGGCAAGCCCGTCAAGGCCGGCGAGAAACTGATCTGCGGGTTCTGTGCGGATCCTCCGCCCGACGTCGTCCTGCTGGTGGTGGCCGGCGAATGGAGCCGCAGGCACGGCGGCAAGTGGAGCGAGGCGATCGCGGCCGCCGGCGCGGTGGTGGTCGCCTGGCCGGTCAAGCCGCACGAACTGGTGGGCTGGCTCGAACGCCGCCTGCGCGAGCGCGGCCTGCGCGCCGACCGCGAGGCGGTGCAGCTGCTGGCCGAACGGGTCGACGGCAACCTGCTGGCCGCCGCGCAGGAGGTCGACAAGCTGGCGCTGCTGGCCGAGGGCGGCACCCTCGACGCCGCGCGGATGCAGGCGCTGGTCGGCGATTCGGCCCGCTACGACGTGTTCCGGCTGCTGGACGCCGCCTTCAACGGCCAGCCGGCGCAGGTGCTGCGGGTGCTGCAGGCGCTGCGCGCCGAGGGCGCGGCGATCCCGGCGCTGATGGGAATGGTGGCCAGGGAGCTGCAGACCGCCGCGACCCTGGCGCGCGAACAGGCCGCCGGCAACCTGGCGCGCGCGTTCCAGGCGCAACGGGTCTGGGACTCCAAGCAGGCGATGTACCGGCGCGCGCTGCAGCGCCATCCCGCGGGGCAGTGGGCGCGCCTGCTGGCGCTGGCCGGGCAGGTGGATCGGATCTCCAAGGGCCGCGGCCGTCCCGGCGAGCCGGAGGATGCCTGGCTGGCGCTGGAGCGGCTGCTGCTGGCGGTGGCCGACGCCGGCGCGCGGCCGATGCTGGCGAAGGCCGGATGACCGGTACGCGCGAGCGTCCGCACCAAACCGCGCGCGGGCGCGCTGGCGGGACCGGAGGAAAGCCGGCGCCGCCGCTGCTGGTGCTCTACGGCGGCACCTTCGACCCGGTCCACGAGGGGCACCTGGCCGTCGCCCGGTGCGCGCGCGATGCGCTGGCGGCGACCGTCCACTTCATGCCCGCGGCCGACCCGCCGCATCGCCCGGCGCCCGGCGCCAGCGCGGCGCAGCGGGTGGAGATGCTGGAACTGGCCCTGGCCGGCGAACCCGGGCTGGCGCTGGACACGCGCGAGCTGGCGCGCGCCGAGCCGTCGTGGACGGTCGAGACCCTGCGCGGGTTGCGCCGCGAACTCGGGCCGGAGGCGCCGGTGGCGCTGCTGCTCGGGGCCGACAGCTTCCTCGGCCTGCCGCAATGGCGCGAATGGCGGCAACTGTTCGGGCTGGCCCATTTCGTGGTCGCCGAGCGCGCCGGCAGCCCGCTCGACGCGGGCTTGCCCGAACCGCTGGCGGCGGCGGTCGAAGGCCGCCTGGTCGACGACCCGGCGCGCCTGCACGAAGCCCCGGCCGGCCGGGTGTTCCGGCTGCGCCAGCCGCTGCAGCCGGGTTCGGCCAGCGGCCTGCGCGCGCGCGTGGCCGGCGGCGGCGACTGGCAGGCGCTGGTGCCGCCCGCGGTCGCCGGCTACATCCGTCGCCACCGGCTCTATGTTGGCCGGGGCGTCACGAAGCCGCCGCTATAATCGGTTTTCCGCCATCGAGCCGCCTGCCCTTGACCAGCCAAGCCCACGTCATCAAGACCCGCCTGCCCAAGCCCCCGCCGCCCGCCGACGCCCTGCTCCGGGCCGTGCACGGGGCGGTCGGGGAACTCAAGGCCAAGGACGTCGCCGAGATCGACGTGCGCGGCAAGAGCAGCGTCACCGACTACATGGTGATCGCCTCGGGCACCTCCACCCGCCACGTGAAATCGATCGCCGACGAGGTGGTCCGCAAGCTCAAGGCGCTGGGCGTGCAGCCGCTGGGCGTGGAGGGCGAGCGCGAGGCCGAATGGGTACTGGTCGACCTGGGCGACGTGGTCGTGCACGTGATGCTGCCGCGGGTGCGCGAGTTCTACGCGCTCGAGCGCCTGTGGACGGTCGGCGACCAGCCGCCGGACGCGCAGGACGTGGACGCGGGCATGGAGCCGGCGGCCGCCGGCGAAACCGCGCCGGAAGACCGGCTGTAGGTCGGTGAGGGCGCGACTGGTCGCGGTCGGCGAACGCCCGCCGCACTGGGTCGCCGACGGTTTCGCCGAGTACCGCAAGCGCCTCTCGCACTGGCTGCCGCTGGAACTGGTGGAGGTGTCGCCCGGCGTGCGCGGCAAGGGCCGCGACATCGGCCGGGCGATGTCCGACGAGGGCGCACGGGTGCTCGCGGCGCTGGCCGGCGACGTGCACGTGGTCGCGCTGGACGGACGCGGCAAGCCCTGGAGTTCGGAAGACCTGGCGCTGCGGATGGAGCAATGGCGCGGGCAGGGCCGCGACCTGGCCTTCGTGGTCGGCGGGCCCGAGGGGCACGCCGGCGAGGTGCTGGCGCGCGCCGACGAGTCCTGGTCGCTGGGCCCGGCGACCCTGCCGCACATGCTGGTGCGCCTGATCGTCGCCGAGCAGCTCTACCGCGCCTGCGCGATGCTGGCCAACCACCCCTACCACCGCGCCTGATCGCGTCCCGGCATGCCGAGGCGGAAGCGGCAGTGGACTGATCCTGCGCCAAGTGCCGTGGCCCGGGGGCTCAGCCGCCCTCGTCGTCGATGGGCTCGGCGTTGTCGGCGTCGCGGTCGACGCCGCCCTCGTCCGGCGACGGCTCTTCCTTGGCGTGCGGCTTGCGCACGTCGGACCGGTCGCGTGGCTCGTCCTCGGCGTAGCCGGGGTTGTGGCCGGGACGGGGGTCGGCGGCCGGCGGGGCGGGCTTGTCGGGGCTCATGTCAGCGGCCCAGTTCGAAGACGACGTCGAGGTGGACGCCGAGCCTGTTCTCACCCGGCGCGATCGGCGTGCCGCTGTCGGCCGCCTCGGCCCGAGCCATGGCCATCATCGGCACCGGCGGCCCCATGCCGCCGCCCTCGGAGATGCTGACGATGCGCCGCACCCGCAGGCCCAGCGCCTGGGCGTACATGGCGGCGCGCGCCTGCGCCTTTTCCAGGGCGGCGCGGCGGGCCTCGTCCTGGACCGCGTCGCGGTCGTCGATGTCGAAGCCCGGCCCGTGGACCTGGTTGGCGCCGCTGGCCACCAGCGCATCCATCACCTGGCCGACGCGGGCGATGTCGCGGACCTTGATGCTGACGGTGTTGCTGGCCTGGTAGCCGCTGATCGCGGGCTCGGCGTCGCGCACGTGCCGGTACTGCGGGTGGACGCTCACGCCGCTGGTCTGGATGTCGCGTTCGGCGATGCCGGCGCGGCGGATCGCGGCCATCACCTGTTCCATCTGCGCGGCGTTGGCGCGGGTCGCGGCCTGCGCGTCGGCGGCCTGGGTCACGACGCCGGCCGAGAGGGTGGCGATGTCGGGTGCGCGCGAGGCTTCGCCGTGCGCCGACACCGAGACCAGGGTGGCGTCGGCGGGGATGCCGTAGCCGGGCAG
>JBKHXI010000056.1:0-10323 GCA_046566095.1 Gammaproteobacteria bacterium
GCGCAGGTGCTGTTGCGCAGGATCGCCGCCCACTTCTCGTAGTCCAGGCGGCGCGGGTCGTGTTCGGCGGCGCCGGCGAACTTCCAGCGGAACTCGGCCTCGTCGACGCGGCGGCGCCAGGTGCGGCACAGGGCCTCCTCGGGCACGGCCTGGCAGGTGTCGCGGCGCTTCTCGCAGGCGCCGGCCATGCCGGCCAGCGGGCGGCCGTCGAGGCCGACCAGCTGCAGCGGGGCGCAGCGCTCGGCCGGCGTCTCGTCCTCGGTGACGTAGGTTTCCTGGTCCCAGGTGGTGCACTGGAACAGCGGCGGCGGCGCGGTGCGTTCCTCCTCGGGCACCGGCGGGGGTACGGCTGCGGCGATGGCGGCCTCGCGCCGTTCGCGCTCGATCGCGACGATCGCGGGCATGCGTTCCTCGCGCGGGGTGTAGCTGGGCAGCGGCGGCGGCGGGTCGATGTGCTGCACGGTCTGGCGCTGGCCCGGCGGGCAGGGCGTGTCGTTCTGGAGGGTCAGGGCGCCGCTGGCGTCGGTGCAGCGGTAGATGGTGACGCCGGCCTGCGCGTGGACGGGGGATTCCAGGGCCAGCCATGCCAGCGCGGCGCAGGCGGACAGCAGCATTCCCGCGGTAACCGGCCGCATCAGCCGATCCCGCAGTCGTTGGCCAGGCGCGCGTCGATGCCGCGGCGCTCGGCGCGCAGCTGCTCGCGTTCGGACGGCATGGCGTTGAAGTAGCGGCGCTCGATCTCGCTGCGGCGTTCGGACAGGCGGGCGCAGACTTCGGCCTGCGGCAGCGGGTGGCATTCGTCGCGCACCCAGGTGCCGCCGGGGTGGCCGTAGACCACGGCGATGGGCGGGTCGCCGGGGCGGGCGACCGGCGCGCCGACGCGGTCGCCGAGCGGGTTGTGCGGGATCAGCACCGGGTAGCCCAGGGTCCACCACGGCACCCAGCGCGGGTTGCCTTCGCCGGTTTCGGCGACGTAGCGGCTGCCATCCGGGGCGACGCATTCGTACAGCGGGCGCGGGGCCACCAGCACCAGCGGGCGCTGCGGGGCGGGGGCGGGGGGCGCGGGTTCGGCTGCGCGCGCCGGGGCGAGGGGCGTGCGGCCCGGCGGCGGGTCCTGGGGCTTGCGCATCTCGCGGGCGGTCTGGGTCTCGCCCTTGCGGCAGGGGGTGTCGCGCAGGGTGACGCGGCCCTGGGCGTCGGTGCAGCGGTAGACGGTGATCTGCTCGGCGGCGACGGCGGCGCCCGCGAGGAGCGCCAGCGCCGGCAGACCTTGGGCGAGGCGGCGGTGCATGGCCGCATTGTGCGGCGCGCGGGCGGGGTACGGAACCTCGTCGTGGCGTGGTGTTCGGTGCGGTTCAGGCGCGGCGCCCGGCGCGGATGGGGCGCGGGAGGAAAAGCAGGTTCCTCGCTGCGCTCGGAACGACAGGGGTCAGAGGCGGAGCGGGGTGCCGGTGCGGGCGTCGCGGATGGTGGTGGGGCGCGGCAGGGTGCCGGTGCGGCCGGCGAGCACGGCGTCGAGGGCGGCGTGCAGTACCGGGTCGAGTTCGGCCAGGTCGCGCGGCGGGGGCGCGCCGGCCGGGTTGGCGCTGGTGGAGACCAGCGGGCCGCCGAAGGCGCGGCACAGGGCGGCCATCGCCTCGTGGGCGGTGGCGCGCACCGCCACGCCCTCGTGCGCGCCGGTGATCCAGCGCGGCGTCCTGGCGGTCGCCGGCACGATCCAGGTATGCGGGCCGGGCCAGCTGTCCAGTACCGCGTCGCGGCGCTCGGGCGGCAGCGCATCCCAGTCGAGCAGGCCGTCGAACTGCGCCGCTTCGGCGGCGACCAGGATCAGGCCCTTGTCGACCGGGCGGCGCTTGATCTCCAGCAGGCGCAGCACCGCGCGCTCGTCGAACGGGTCGCAGGACAGGCCCCAGACCGCCTCGGTCGGGCAGGCGACCACGCCGCCGGCGCGCAGCACGGCGACGGCTTCGGCGATGTCCGCGTTCAGCATGTTCATGTTCTGCGATCCGGTCCCGTCCGAGGGCGCTGGCCGCATGCTACCGTGGCGCGCGTCATGAACAGGGCATCGGATCGCGGGGCGGTCCATGCTTCGCGGGTCCAGCGTCTGCGGGCGGGCCAGACGGGACGCGGCGCGCACGGTGTCCGGACAGGGCGCCGGGCCGGTCGACAGGGAGGGGAGACGGTGAAGGGGATCGTGCTGCAACTGCTCGCGCGCTGCACCCGCGATGCCTTCGGCGAGCCCGTGTGGCGCGAAGCGCTGGCGCAGTCCGGCCTGGCCGAGCCCTTCGACCCCCAGCAGCTGTATCCGGATCCGCAGTTCAACGCGCTGGTCGGTGCGCTGGCGGCTTCGCAGGACATCGACGCGCATGCGGCCCAGCGCTGGTTCGGCGAGCGCGCCATCGCCCATTTCCACGCGATGGCGCCGCGGCTGTTCGACCAGCACCGCGACAGCTGGTCGTTCCTGCTCACGCTCAACGACATCATCCATCCGCAGGTGCGGCGCGACTATCCGGGCGCCGGTGCGCCGGACTTCGGCTACGGCGTCGACGACGACGGCGGGCTGGTGCTCACCTACCATTCCCAGCGCCGGATGTGCGGTTTCGCCGAGGGCCTGATCCTGGCGACGTTGCGCCACTACGGCGAGCCGGCCACGGTCCGCCACGAGCGCTGCATGCACCACGGCGACCCGCACTGCGAATTCGTGCTCACGCCACCATAGCCTTGAGCGGCGGGCCGGCAACCCCGGAATGCCGTCCTCCCCTGCAGGAGCGGCTTCAGCCGTGACCCGCATCGGCTGGTGGCTGCCGGGGTCGCGGCTGAAGCCGCTCCTGCAGGGCATGCGATTGTGGTGGTGGGAGCGCATCTCCCCCGGGCGCGGGCGGCGCCTGCGGTCAGAAGGGGGCGTCGCCGGCTTCGGACTTCTTGACCACGCGTTTCCTGCCGCCTTCGGGCAAGGGCTTGGGCGTGAGCAGGGACTGGGCGGGGTCGGGTCCCGGGCTGCCGCCGCCGCGCTTGCGGGCTGTAGCCCCGGTGGTCTTGCCCGGACGCGTCGTCGCCTTCTTCGCCGCGGTCTTCTTCGCCGTCTTGCGCGCAGCTTTCTTGACGGCCTTTTTCGTCGCTTTCTTCGCCGGCGCCTTCGCCGTCTTCGCGGCTGCCTTGGCCGGCGCCTTGTTCGCGGCGGCCTTGCGGCCGAAGCGGCCGCGCGCGGGCTTGCCGGTTTCCTCGAGCAGCCTCTGCGCCTCCTCCAGGGTGAGCGAGGCCGGTTCGCGGTCCTTGGGGATGCGGCCGTTGAGCCTGCCGTCGCTGATGTAGGGCCCGTAGCGGCCGTTGAGCACCTGGATGTCGCTGCCCTCGAACTGCTTGATGATCCGGTTGCGGGCGATCTCCTCCTTCTCCTCGATCAGGAACACCGCGCGCGCCAGGTCGATGGTGTACGGGTCGTCCTCCTTCTTCAGCGAGGCGTAGACGCTGCCGCGCTTGGCGAACGGCCCGAAGCGGCCGATGCCGACGCTGACCTCCTCGCCGTTGGACTCGCCGAGCTTGCGCGGCAGCCGGAACAGCTCCAGCGCCTCGGCCAGCTCGATGGTGTGCATGCTCTGGCCGGGGCGCAGGGAGGCGAAGGTCGGCTTGTCCTCGTCGTCGGCGGTGCCGATCTGGGCGTACGGCCCGTAGCGGCCGAGGCGCACGCTCACCGGCTTGCCGGACTTCGGGTCGGTGCCGAGCTCGCGCGCGCCGGTGGCCTCGCTGCGGTCGACCGACTCGGTCTTCTCCTCGACCAGTTCCTTGAACGGCGCCCAGAACTTCTCCATCAGCGGCACCCAGGCTTCCTCGCCGCGGGAGACGGCGTCGAGCTCGTCCTCCATGCGCGCGGTGAAGTCGTAGTCGACGTAGCGGGTGAAGTGGCTGGACAGGAAGTTGCTGACCGCGCGGCCGACGTCGGTCGGGCGGAAGCTGCGGCTCTCCATCTCCGCGTACTTGCGGAACAGCAGGGTCTGGATGATCGAGGCGTAGGTCGAGGGCCGGCCGATGCCGTACTCCTCCAGCGCCTTGACCAGCGCGGCCTCGGTGAAGCGCGGCGGCGGCTGGGTGAAGTGCTGGTCGGCGTGGATGCGCTCGAGCGGAATCCGCTCGCCGGGCTTCATCGCCGGCAGCTTGCGGCCCTCGTCCTCGGCGTCGGCCGCCTTGGTGTCCTTGCCTTCCTCGTAGACCGCCAGGAACCCGGGGTCGACCACCGTGGTGCCGCTGGCGCGGAACGCGTGCTCGCTGCCGGCGGCCAGGTCCACGCTGACCGTGTTGAGCGTGGCCGGCACCATCTGCGAGGCGACCGCGCGCTTCCACACCAGCTCGTACAGGCGGCGCTCGTCGTCGGTGAGGAAGCGCGCCACCTGCTGCGGGGTGCGCAGCGCCGAGGTCGGGCGCACCGCCTCGTGCGCCTCCTGCGCGTTCTTGGACTTGGTCTGGTAGAAGTTGGGCTTGTCGGGCAGCGCCTTGGTGCCGAAGTCGCGCGCGATCACGTCGCGCAGCTCGTCCAGCGCCTCGGCCGACAGGCTGACCGAGTCGGTACGCATGTAGCTGATCAGGCCGACCGTGCCCTCCTCGCCGATGTTGACGCCCTCGTACAGCTTCTGCGCCACCTGCATGGTGCGACGGGTGGTGAAGCCGAGCTTGCGCGCGGCCTCCTGCTGCAGGGTCGAGGTGGTGAACGGCGGCGCCGGGCGGCGCTTGCGTTCCTTGCTGGCGACGTCGGTGACCTGCAGCACGCCGCCGGCGGCGGTGACGATCCGCTTGCGCGCGGCCTCGGCCGAATCGCCGTCGGTGATGGTGAACTGCTCGAACTTCTTTCCGTCCAGCTTCGTGAGCTTGGCGGTGAAGGCCTGCGCCGGATGCGCGCACTCGGCCTCGATCGACCAGTACTCGCGGGCGACGAAGGCCTCGATCTCCTCCTCGCGCTCGACGATCATCCGCAGCGCCGGCGACTGCACCCGGCCGGCGGACAGGCCGCGCTGGACCTTGCGCCACAGCACCGGCGAGAGGTTGAAGCCGACCAGGTAGTCCAGGGCGCGGCGGGCCTGCTGGGCGTCGACCAGGTCGCCGGCGATCTGGCGCGGATGCGCCATCGCCTCGCGGATCGCGCGCGGGGTGATCTCGGTGAACACCACCCGGTGCACCGGCTTGCCTTCGAGCAGGCCGCGCTCGCGCAGGATCTCGACCACGTGCCAGCTGATCGCCTCGCCCTCGCGGTCCGGGTCGGTGGCCAGGTAGATCGCCTCGGCGGACTTGGCGGCCCTGGCGATGGCGTTGACGTGCTTCTCGTTCTTCTCGATCAGGTCGTAGCGCATGGCGAAGCCGCGCTCGGGATCGACCGCGCCCTCCTTCGGCACCAGGTCCCGGACGTGGCCGTAGGAGGCCAGGACCTGGAAGTCCTTGCCGAGGTACTTGTTGATCGTCTTGGCCTTGGCCGGCGACTCGACGATGAGGAGGTTCTTGGCCATGTGCGAAGGCAGGTTCCGTGCGCGCCGTGAAGGTCACGCAAAAAGGGCGTAGAGAAGGCAACGCCCGCGGCGCGGGCCACGGGCGTCGGGATGGATTCCTTTTTTAGTGGTGTCACGCCGCGGTGGCCGCTGTCAAGCGCCGGCCCGCCGGGCCCGCTCCCGCCGGCGATGCGCCCCCTCCCCCGCGAAGCGGGGGGTGAGACGGCGCGCTTGCGGACCACTGGTCCGCGTGCCGACGAACGCCAGCTGGCTCTGCCAGCTGGCCGGACGGGTTGGGGTGGGGGCGCGCGCCGCAGGCGCGCGGAAGGGCCAACGCCATCGGACGCACCCCCATCGCCCTTCGGGCACTTCCCCCGCAAGCGGGGGAAGGAAGACGAACGGCTTCGGGCACTTCCCCTCTCCCGCTGCGCGGGGGAAGGACAGCTGGAGAGATTCCTCCCCCCGCTTGGGATGCGCCCCCTCCCCCGCGAAGCGGGGGAGGGTTGGGGTGGGGGCGCGCGCCGCAGGCGCGCGGAAGACGCGACGCCATCTGACGCACCCCCATCGCCCTTCGGGCACTTCCCCCGCAAGCGGGGGAAGGGACAGCCGCTAGTGCACCGGCTCGGGCTCGTCGATGAACATCTGGGTTTCCATCCAGGCGTAGGCGGCCTCGCTGCCGGGCTGGTTGAACAGCACCATCAGCACCACCCACTTGAGGTCGTCCAGGTCCAGCTGATCCTGGTCGAGCGCCAGCGCGCGGTCGAGCACCAGCTCGCGCTGGTGGGCGTCGAGGATGCCGTGCTGCTCCAGGAACAGCAGGAAGCCGCGGCATTCGGTGTCGAGCTTGTCCAGCTCCGGGCCGAAGTAGACGCGGGTGGGGCCGTCGATCCGCGGCACGGCCGCGCCCGGCCGCTGTTCGGCCAGCGCGTCGAGCCAGTCGAAGGCCTTGTGGATCTCGGCGGAGCTGAAGCCGGCGCCGGCCAGTTCGTCGAACAGCGGGCCGCTGCGGAGGGATTCGGGGTCGCCGACGGGCGGCGGGTCGTCGTTGGTGAAGTAGTGCTCGAACAGGTACAGCAGGACGTCCAGGATGCTTTCTTTCATTGCCCTCGGCCTGCGCCGCGCACGGCGCCGTGGGGGTCGGGATGCCTGCGGGCGGCGACGCGGCTGTAGCGGCCGTGCTCGTTCGCCACCCGTCCCTCCAGCTCCATGACCAGCAGCATGGAGGACAGCTCCGCGGCCGTCAATCCGGTCCGCGAGACCAGTGCATCCATATCGGTTGGGTCGTGCCCGAGCGCCTGCCACAAGCGCTGGTGGTCGGCATCGTCGCCGGCTGAACCGGCCCGCGCCGGCGGCTGGGCCCGGCTGCCCGGAGTGGGGGCGGCCAGGCGCCCGCGCAAGGCCTCGGCCAGGTCGACGGCGGCCGGCGCCAGCAGCGCCAGCACCTCGGCCGGCGTTTCCACCAGGGCCGCGCCGTCGCGGATCAGGCGGTGGCAGCCGCGCGCCATCGGGTTCTGGATCGAGCCGGGCAGGGCCATCACCTCGCGCCCGGCCTCGGCCGCCAGCCGCGCGGTGATCAGCGCGCCCGAGCGCCAGGCCGCCTCGACCACCAGCGTGCCCAGGGCCAGGCCGGCGAGGATCCGGTTGCGGCTGGGGAAGTGGGCCTTCTGCGGAGGCGTGCCCGGCAGGTGCTCGCTGACCACCACGCCGGCGGCCGCGATCCGTTCGAGCAGCTGCGCGTTGCGGCGCGGATAGGCGATGTCGGGCCCGCAGCCGAGCACGGCCACGGTGAGCCCGCCGACCGCCAGCGTCGCCTCGTGGGCGGCGGTGTCGATGCCGGCCGCCAGTCCGCTGACGACCCCGAGCCCGGAGCCGGCGAGCGCGCGGGCGAAGGCGGCGGCATGGTCGCGGCCGCCCGGCGTCGGGTTGCGGGTGCCGACGACCGCCAGCATCGGGTGCCAGAGCCGCGCCGGGTCGCCGGCCACGCACAGCGCCAGCGGCGCCCGCACGCCGCGCGCCAGCAGCACCGGGTAGTCCGGCTCGCCCCAGCCCAGCAGATGGCGGCCGGGCTGCGCGAGCCAGCGCAGGGCGTGGTCGATGGCGGCGCGGTCGGGCCGGGCCAGGGCCTGGCGCTGTGCACGGTCCAGGCCGCAGCCGCGCCAGGCGGCGGGGCCGGCGGCCAGCGCCGCGGCGGCGTCGCCGCCGTGGGCTTCCAGCAGGGCGCGCCTGGGTTCGAGCGCACCGGCCGCGGCCACCAGCCGCAGCAGGGCCTCGGGGTCGGCCCCGGCGCGCGGGCACGGGGCCGCGCCGGGCGGCGGGTCGGGGGCGGGGCCGGCGGCGGCTGCGATGCGGTCCATCGCCCCAGACTGCCGCCGATGCGGCGACGGCGCCCTAGGGCGCCGTCGTCATGGAGCGTCGGAAAACTCCGAAACGCCTCGGCACGGCTTCAGTAAGGCGCGTCCGGATGCTTGAGCTCGTAGCCGACCTGGGTCTGCTTGACGCTGTCCATCACCAGCCCGTAGCTGACCTTCTCGAAGGTGCGGAACACCATCACGTGGCCGGCGTACTCGTCCGGCAGGCGCACCTTGTCGCGCCAGTCGACCGAATAGTCGGGCCGCTCCAGCGAGTGCTGCACGCGGTCGACCACGTTGCTGCCGCGGCGCCAGATCGAGAACACGGTGCCGTTGTCGATGCCTTCGCGGGCGCCGCCGGAGATCGCCACCACGTCGCGCGGGCCGGCGGTCTTGAGCATGTCGGCCACCGCCATCACCTGCAGCCGGCCGTAGTCGAGCTGCTGGCGCGGCGGGTGCGGGAAGAACTGCAGGTCGTAGGGCCGCGGGTCGACCGGGATCACGCGGTCGCCGACCCGGACCTCGACGTCCTTGCCGTCGAGCAGCAGGGTCGCCGCCTCGATCCCGCCGACCTCGCCGCGGGTCACGGTGCCGGCGTTGACCCGCACCAGCTCGTAGCCCAGCACTTCCTGGCCCTTGTCCGGGAACACCACGTTCGACCAGTAGCGGCCCCAGTCCAGGTCGCGGCGGCCGCGGTAGTCCAGGTCCTCGCGCTGCATCAGGTCGCAGCACATGCCGGCGCGGGCGATGTGGGTGTAGCGCACGGTCGGCCGCACCACCAGGTAGCGCTGCCCGGGCTGGGCGCCGGCCAGGCCGCGCACGTAGGCGACGTCGCCGTCGGCGGTGCGCAGGCGGTCCTCCTCCAGCCCGACCACGTAGGGCAGGTGCTCGAACGAGTCGACCACCCGCAGGTCCTTGAGGAACTTCTCCACGTCGCGCAGCGGGATGCCGCCGATCGGGCCCTCCACGCGCGGGCCTACCTGCACCGCCAGCCGGTCGAGGTAGGCCAGCGAGATCACGTCGCCCGGATAGATCAGGTGCGGATTGGCGATCTGCGGGTTGGCCTGCCAGATCTCCGGCCACAGCCAGGGCCGCTGCAGGAACTTCCCGGCGATGTCCCAGAGGGTGTCGCCGCGCTGGACCACGTAGGTGTCCGGGTGGCCCTCGCGGAACTGCTGGGCGAGGGCGAAGCCGGCGACGGTCAGCAGCGCGACGGCGAATACCGTGCGCAGCCCGTGAGAAAGGCGCTTAAACATGACGGCCATCTACCTGATTCCCCTGCAGGTGCGGGCACTATAGCCCAGAAAAGCCGGCCTTTTGCAAGCCGCCGGCGTTACAATCGGGGCCCGGCTTGCGGATGTGACCGCCACCCCCATTTCCGGGGCGGACGCACGCGCTTTTCCGCGCAGGCCCAGCCGCCGGCCCTCCCGAAACGCGATCCCCGCCATGGCCCAGCTCGAAATCCTCGAATTCCCCGACCCGCGGCTGCGCACCCGGGCGGTCGCGGTCGATCCCGCCGCGGTCGCCGCGGCGGAGTTCCAGCGCCTGCTCGACGACATGTTCGAGACCATGTACGCCGCACCGGGCATCGGCCTTGCCGCCAGCCAGGTCGACGTGCACCAGCGCTTCATGGTCATTGACGTGTCCGAGGAGAAGAACCGGCCGCTGGTGTTCGTGAACCCGGAGATCCTGGAGCGGGCCGGCGAGCAGGTCTGCCAGGAAGGCTGCCTGTCGGTGCCCGGGATCTTCGCCGACGTCGCCCGCGCCGAGCGCATCCGGGTGCAGGCCCTCGGCCGCGACGGCCAGCCGTTCCAGCTGGAGGCGGACGGCCTGCTGGCGGTCTGCATCCAGCACGAGATGGACCACCTCGAGGGCAAGCTGTTCGTCGACTACCTCTCCCCGCTCAAGCGCGAGATGGTGCGCAGGAAGCTGGCCAAGGCGCGCCGCAATGCAGCCTGACGGCCGCATGCGAGCCGTGATTGGTGATTCGTGATTCGTGATTGGAAGCGGCCTGGCCGCAACCTCCCTGCCGGTTGCCTGGAACGCATGCTGCGGCGCGTCCGCCGCAGGCGCTGGGACGGTCTTTTCGCGAATCGCCAATCACCAATCACCAATCACGGCCCATGAGAATCGTCTTCGCCGGCACCCCCGAGTTCGCCGTGCCCTCGCTGCGCGCGGCCGCCGGCAAGGCCGAGATCGTCGGCGTCTACACCCAGCCCGACCGGCCGGCGGGGCGCGGCCGCGGCCTGCGCATGTCGCGGGTCAAGCAGGACGCGCTGGCGCGCGGGTTCGAGGTGTTCCAGCCGGCCACGCTGCGCTCGCAGGCGGTGCAGGCGCAGCTGCGGGCGCTGGCGCCGGACCTGATCGTGGTCGTCGCCTACGGCCTGCTGCTGCCGCAGGCGGTGCTCGACATCCCGCAGTACGGCTGCTGGAACGTGCACGCCTCGCTGCTGCCGCGCTGGCGCGGCGCCGCGCCGATCCAGCGCGCGATCGAGGCCGGCGAC
>JBKHXI010000057.1:0-6350 GCA_046566095.1 Gammaproteobacteria bacterium
CGGCGGTAGCCGATGGCCTCGGTCAGGTGCGCGGTGGCGATGTCCGGGCTGCCGGCCAGGTCGGCGATGGTGCGGGCCACGCGCAGGATCCGGTGCATCGAGCGCGCCGACAGCTGCAGCGATTCGATCGCGCGCTCCAGCAGCGCCTGATCGGCGGGCGCCAGCCGGCAGCAGGCGTCGGTCTCGGCCTGGCCCAGGTGCGCATTGGGCTTGCCGGCGCGCTGCGCGGCGACTGCGCGCGCGGCTTCCACCCGCGCGCGCACCCGGGCGCTGGACTCGCCCGGCGGCGCGTCCGGGCGCAGCTGCGCGGCCGGCAGCCGCGGCACCTCGACGTGCAGGTCGATGCGGTCGAGCAGCGGTCCCGACAGCCGCGCCCGGTAGCGGTCGATCGCCTCGCCGCTGCAGCGGCAGCGCCCGGAGACGTCGCCGGCCCAGCCGCAGGGGCAGGGATTCATCGCCGCCACCAGCTGGAAGCGCGCCGGGAACCGCGCCGAACGGGCGGCGCGCGAGACCGTGACCACGCCCGATTCCAGCGGCTCGCGCAGCACCTCCAGCGCGCGCCGGTCCCACTCGGGCAGTTCGTCGAGGAACAGCACGCCGTTGTGCGCCAGCGAGATCTCGCCCGGGCGCGGCTCGCTGCCGCCGCCGGCCAGCGCCACCGCGCTGGCGGTGTGGTGCGGCGCCCGGAACGGGCGCTCGCGCCAGCGCGCCGGATCCAGCCCGCGGCCGTCGTGCTGGCCGACCACCGAGCGCACCGCCGCCGCCTCCAGCGCCTCCTCCTCGCTCGCCTCGGGCAGCAACCCGGGCAGCCGCGAGGCCAGCAGGGTCTTGCCGCAGCCGGGCGGGCCGAGCAGCAGCAGGTGGTGGCTGCCGGCGGCGGCGATCTCCAGCGCCCGGCGCGCATGCGCCTGGCCGCGCACGTCGGCCAGGTCCGGACCGGGCACTGGCACGGGTTCGGGCGCGACTGCCGGCGGCAGCTGACGGCGCCCGCACAGCGCGCCGCACACTTCCAGCAGGGTGCGCGCGGTGCGCACCTCGACCCCGCGCGCCAGCGCCGCCTCGGCGCCGTTGCCGGCCGGCACGATCATCTTTCGCCCGTCGCGCGCGGCCGCCAGCGCCGCGGGCAGGATGCCGTCGACCGGGCGCAGTTCGCCGGTCAGGCCCAGCTCGCCGTGGAATTCGTGGTCGGCCAGCGCCTGCAGCGGGATCTGGCCGCTGGCGGCGAGGATGCCCAGCGCGATCGGCAGGTCGAAGCGGCCGCCGTCCTTGGGCAGGTCCGCGGGCGCGAGGTTGACCGTGATCCGGCGCGCGGGGAACTCGAACTGCGCGCAGCAGATCGCCGCGCGCACCCGGTCCTTGGCCTCGCGCACCGCCGCCTCCGGCAGGCCGACGATCGACATCGACGGCAGCCCGCCGCCCAGGTGCACCTCGACCTTGACCGCGGGCGCACGCACCCCGACGCGTGCACGCCCGTGCACCAGCGCCAGTCCCATGGCGGCGGCCTCAGGCCGGCGGGTCGGCGGGCGGCTGCGGCGGCGCGCGCGTCGCCTGGCCCTGCGCGGCCAGCTGCGCCTCCAGCCGCTCCACCGTGCGTCGCAGCTCCTCGAGCCGGTCGCGGGTGCGCAGCAGCACCAGCTTCTGCACGTCGAACTCCTCGCGGGTGACCAGGTCGAGCTTGGACAGCCCGGTCTGCAGCACCACCTTGAAGTTCTGCTGCAGTTCCTGGCGCAGCTCCTCGGAGGGCCCGCGCAGGCCCGGCGGGACCATGTTGCTCAGGCGCCGGGCGAGGTCGTCGATGTGGCTCAGGTCGATCATGTCGTGGCTCGGTTGCGACGGTGGCCCCAGCCTGCGCCCGGGCGCGGGCCGGCACAGTCGGCGGCGGCCGCGGCGCGGGGTAGGAAAACCCCGAACCTGCAGTCTAGTGTGTCGCATGCGGGATGGCGTTCACAAACAGACCCCACGAACAGGCTGTCCAGCCGGGCTGTCGTCCCGAGCGCAGCGAGGGACCTGCTTTCAAGCAGATTCCTCACTGCGTTCGGAATGACAGCGGAAGGCAGTTGGGTTCGGAATGACAGGGAGGGGGGATGTTGCGGGGGCTGGCGGGACGGCACACCGGCCGGGCGGCGCGCTATCCTGCGGCACAGCAGATCCAGGAGGCGACGCGATGAAGATGGTCATGGCGATCATCAAGCCGTTTAAGCTCGACGATGTGCGCGAGGCGCTGTCGGAGGCCGGGGTGGCCGGTATCACCGCCACCGAGGTCAAGGGCTTCGGCCGCCAGAAGGGCCATACCGAGCTCTACCGCGGCGCCGAGTACGTGGTCGACTTCCTGCCCAAGATCAAGCTCGAGGTCGCGGTCACCGACGACCAGGCCGACGCGGTGGTCGAGGCGATCATGCAGGCCGCCGGCACCGGCAAGATCGGCGACGGCAAGATCTTCGTCTGGGAGCTCGACCGCGCCGTGCGCATCCGCACCGGCGAGCTCGACGCCGACGCGCTCTGACGGCGCGCCCGCATGGCCGTGTCCTGCGCATCGCCCGGGGCCGCGGGGAGGGGCGTTGCTGCGGGCGGGCTTCGTCGCGCCGCAAGCGTGGCGCTGCGCGCGCGGGCCATGTTGGCGGGCCCAGCCGCGTTTCGTGGGCGCAGGGGTCGCGGCTGCGATGCGAGTCCTGGCCGCGCTTGACCGGGCGCACAAAACCGCGATAGCGCCGCTCCGTGTGCGGACCAGCCATGACCGGGCCGTGACCGGGTTCTCGGACGCCGGGCGCGCGCGGGTGTGGGATGGACCCACGGAACAGGGAGGGAAGCGGGGATGGACAGCGGCAAGCCGGCCGGCGGCGATCGCCTCGAGCTTTGGATGCGCACCGTGCTGCTGCTGGCGCTGGCCGCGGGGACCTGCTGGGTCTATCTCGACGGCCGGTCGGTGTTCTGATCCCCGGGCCCGGTCCCGGCGCCCGTGCCCGGTCCGCGCGGTCGCGCCGGGGCCGCGGGGCGGCGGCGATGGTGGGCGGGGCGCGTGCGGAACCGTCGTCCGGCGGTCGCGCCCGAGGGGCGCTCCTACGGAGCCGTCGCGTCCGTCGGTGAACGTGGCGAGGGCCGTTTGCACCGAGCCGTTCATCCGGGGGTGAGCGTGGCAGGGGGCGTTTGCAGGCGTCGACAATTCGTTGGCGGTCGCGCCCGAGGGGCGCTCCTACGGGAGGGGTCGTCGGTCGGTGATGGCGTCCAGGGGGGGCGCGCCTGCGGCCGCCTTCGTTCGGATTCGCAGGAGCGGGCCTTGCCCGCGATGGCCTTCCCGGCGAACCGGCATGCAATCGCGCGATGCCGGGCGCATCCCCCCGTCGCGCGCGGCCCCCGGGCCGGTCAGCCGTCCAGCGCCTCGGCCACGAACGGCGGCGTCGCCAGCGCGCCGTGGTGGACGCCGGCGCTGTAGTACCGGGTCGGGAACTCCTTGGCCCGCGCCGCCGCCTCGCGGAATTCGAAGCCGTGGCCGTGCTTGCGCGCCAGCGTGCAGCTCCACCAGCCGGTCGGGTAGCACGGCTGCGGGAACGGCAGCGTGGCGAACGCGGCGAAGCCGGCGCTGGCCATCTCGCCGCGCATCGCGCGGATCAGGTCCAGCAGCGCCAGCGGCGATTCGGACTGCTGCACCAGGATGCCGTCGTCGCGCAGGACGCGGAAGCAGGACGCGTAGAAGGCGCGGTTGAACAGGCCCTCGGCCGGGCCGACCGGGTCGGTGGAGTCGACGATCACCACGTCCAGGCTGGCCGGCGCCGCGTCGCGCATGAAGGCCACGCCGTCGTCGAACAGCAGCCGCGCGCGCGGGTCGGCGTTGGCCTCGCACAGCTCCGGGAACCACTTCTCGGCCATGCGCGTGACCTGCTCGTCGATGTCGCACTGCACGGCGTGGACCACGCCGGGGTGCCGGAGCACCTCGCGCAGGGTGCCGCAGTCGCCGCCGCCGATGATCGCCACCTCGCGCGGCGCGGCATGGGTGAACAGCGCCGGGTGCGCCATCATCTCGTGGTACAGGAAGTTGTCGCGGGCGGTCAGCATCACCGCGCCGTCGATCAGCATCAGGTTGCCCCAGTCGCTGGTCTCGTAGATCTCGATCTTCTGGAATGGCGACTGCACCGCGTCGAGCTTGCGCACGATCCGGAAGCCGATCGCCGAGCCGGTCGGATCGAAGTTCTCGTAGTGCCAGGTCGGGGTGGTCATCGCTGCAGCCCAAGCGCGGGGACGCGGATTGTAGCGGACAAGCTGTGGTCTCCTGCTCTTCCTGGAAGCCATTGGGAAAGCGCTGGGAGAGCCGGGCCGGTGGCCGTCGCAACCAAGCGATTATCGCGGAGCGACTTGCGGCGGCCGCCGGCCCGGCTCCGCCCGCGAACTCTTGCTATTGAATCCGTCGGCTTCGGATCGAGGCAGTCCGGCCGGCGAACATGCCAAGTCGCTCCGCGATAATCGCTTGGTTGGCATGCCCACCGGCCGGACTGCCTCGATCCGCCGGTTCCATGACGGCTTCGACAAGGGGTACGACCGGGGGCGCTAAACTGCGCGTCCCCCGCCGACTCCCGGATCCCGCCCCGATGGCCGACTGGTCCACCGAGCACGCGCGCCGCGCCTATTCGATCCCGCACTGGTCGGAGGGCTATTTCGACGTCGACGACGGCGGCCGGATGGTGGTGCGCCCGCGTGGCGCCGACGGCCCGGCGCTCGCGCTGCCCGAGCTGGTCGACGCCGCGCGCGCCGCGGGCGCCAAGCTGCCGCTGCTGCTGCGTTTCCCCGACATCCTCGGCGACCGCCTCGGCCGGCTGCAGGCCGCCTTCGCGGCGGCCATGACCGACTGGGACTACACCGGCGGCTACACCGCGGTCTATCCGATCAAGGTCAACCAGCACGCCGGCGTCGCCGGGGCGCTGGCCGCGCACGGCGCCGCCGGCGGCCGCGCGCAGGGCTGCGACTTCGGCCTGGAGGCCGGCAGCAAGCCCGAGCTGATGGCGGTGCTGGCGCTGTCGAAACCGGGCGGGCTGATCGTCTGCAACGGCTACAAGGACCGCGAATACGTCCGCCTGGCCCTGATCGGCCGCAAGCTGGGCCTGGAGACCTTCATCGTCGTGGAGAAGCCCAGCGAACTGGCGCTGGCGATGGAGGAGGCCAAGGCCCTGGGCGTGCGCCCCGGCCTGGGCGTGCGCATGCGCCTGGCCTCGCTGGGCGCCGGCAAGTGGCAGAACAGCGGCGGCGACAAGGCCAAGTTCGGGCTGTCGCCGCGGCAGCTGCTGGACCTGTGGAAGCGCCTGCGCGATTCCGGCCACGGCGACTGCCTGCAGCTGCTGCACTTCCACATGGGCTCGCAGATCTCCAACGTGCGCGACATCGCCAACGGCATGCGCGAGGCCACCCGCTACTTCGTCGAGCTGTCCCGGCTGGGCGCGGACATCCGCTGGATGGACGTGGGCGGGGGGCTGGGCATCGACTACGAGGGCACCCGTTCGCGCAGCTTCAACTCGATCAACTACGGGGTGCAGCAGTACGCGCTCAACATCGTGCAGCCGCTGGCCGAGGCCTGCGCGGCGCATGGGCTTTCGCAGCCGCGCATCGTCACCGAATGCGGGCGGGCGATGACCGCGCACCACGCGGTGCTGGTGGCCAACGTGTCCGAGGTCGAACGGGCGCCGGAGGGCCGCGTGCCCGACGCCCACGACGACGAGCCGGCGGTGATCCGCAACCTGCGCGCGATCCACGACGAGCTCGACGAGCGCCCGGCGGTCGAGCTGTTCCACGAAGCGGTGCACTTCCACAGCGAGGGCCTGTCCGCCTACGCCCTGGGCCAGCTCGACCTGGTGCACCGCGCGCGCCTGGACGACCTGTTCTACGCCATCGCCAACGCGGTGCGCGCGCGCCTGGACGCGAACGGGCGCTGCCACCAGGGCGTGCGCGACGAGCTCGACCAGCGCCTGGTCGACAAGTACTTCGTCAACTTCAGCGTGTTCGAGTCGATGCCGGACGTGTGGGCGATCGACCAGGTGTTCCCGATCGTGCCGATCGAGCGGCTCGACGAGGCGCCGACCAGGCGCGGCGTGATCGCCGACCTGACCTGCGACTCGGACGGGCGCATCGACAGCTACGTCGGCGACGAGGCGCTGGACAGCTCGATGCCGCTGCACCCGCTGCGCCCGGGCGAGGCCTACC
Organism: Gammaproteobacteria bacterium; assembly: GCA_046566095.1. GTDB lineage: Bacteria > Pseudomonadota > Gammaproteobacteria > Xanthomonadales > Xanthomonadaceae > CAMPJU01. Next base: position 6,184 of record JBKHXI010000057.1, read on the forward strand.
GGCTCGGGTTCTTCCTGGTCGGGGCCTACCAGGAGATCCTCGGCGACATCCACAACCTGTTCGGCGACACCGACGCCATCGAGGTCAGGCTCACCGCCGACGGCTACGCGATCGCCCAGCAGCGCCGCGGCGACACCGCCGACGTGATGCTCGACTACGTGGGCTAC
>JBKHXI010000058.1:0-15825 GCA_046566095.1 Gammaproteobacteria bacterium
AGCAGCACCCAGGCCGAGGACGAGCTGGCCGCGGCGCTCAGGCCCGCGGTCCAGGGCCCGAGCCGTTGCCCGGCCAGGAAGAAGTCGCGCGCGTCGCGGCTGCGCCCGCGCGCCCACAGGCCCACGCCCAGCAGCACGGCCTGGTACGCGAGCACGACGGCGAGGATGGCGAGGGCGTGGCCGGACATCGGCATACGATAGCCGCCGCGCGATCCGGCTGTCGCCAGGCCCCGCCGCCATGCCCCGCCTGCGCATTGGCCCGCCGTGGCCGCGGACCGGACAAGGGCCGGCCGGCCCGCAAGTCATCGGCCACGCCTAAACGCGCGGGGATCGACCTTGGGTCTGCTGGCGATGGACATCGGATCGAATATTGATGGCGCGATGAACCGATCCCGGCGGCGAAGGCTCAGAATGCCGCGTCGAACGCGACCTCGCCCTGCACGCCCACCTGGTACGCCGACACCCGCCGCTCGAAGAAGTTGGTCACTTCCTGCACGTCCTGCAGGTCCATGAAACCGAACGGGTTGGTCGCGCCGAAGTGCCGGGCCATGCCCAGCTGGCCCAGCCGCTGGTCTGCGCAGTACTCCAGGTACTGGCGCATGTCCCTGAGCGACAGCCCGGCCACGCCGCCCGACAGCACGTCCTGGGCGAACGCCATCTCGCACTCCACCGCCTCGGTGAGCATCATGACGACGTCGCCGCGCAGCGCGTCGTCGAACAGCGCAGGTTCCTCCTTGCGCACCGTGTCGATGACCTCGAACGCGAACCCCATGTGGCCGCTTTCGTCGCGGAACACCCAGTTGGTCCCCGACGCCAGCCCATGCAGCAGCCCGCGCGAGCGCAGGTAGTACACGTAGGCGAAGGCGGCGAAGAAGAACAAGCCTTCGATGCACGCGGCGAAGCACACCAGGTTGAGCAGGAACTGGCGCCGATGCCCGCGCGTCTCGATGCGCCGCAGCTCCTGCACCGAGTCCATCCAACGGAAGCAGAAGCCGGCCTTGGCCCGGATCGACGGGATGTTCTCGACTGCGGCGAACGCACGGGCGCGCGCGGCCGGATCGGGCAGGTAGGTGTCGAGCAGCGTCAGGTAGAACTGCACGTGCAGCGCTTCCTCGTACAGCTGGCGCGAGAGGTACATGCGCGCCTCGGGCGCGTTGATGTGCTGGTAGAGGTTGAGCACCAGGTTGTTGGCGACGATCGAGTCGCCGGTGGCGAAGAACGCCACCAGGCGTTCGACGAGGTGGCGCTCGGCCGGGCCCAGTTTGTACGTGAGGTCGTTGACGTCCAGCGAAAAGTCGACCTCCTCCACCGTCCAGGTGTTGCGGATCGCGTCGCGGTACATCTCGTAGAAGCGCGGGTAACGCATCGGGCGCAGGGTGAGGTCGAAGCCGGGGTCGAGCAGTTTGGCGGTCATGGACGTGTTCTCGCTGTTCCCTTCCCCCTCAGGGAGAAGTCGGCGCATGGCGCCTGGTGGGTGGTGGCGGGCGGGAGAGCGGCCTGCGCGGCCGCCTACTGGCAGGCCTCGCAGCTTTCCGGGTTCTCCAGCGAACAGGAGACCGCCGCTTCCGGGCTCGGCGTGCTGACCGTCGACTTGGAGATACGGGTGGCCGGCCGCGAACGCAGGTAGTACGTCGTCTTCAGGCCTTTTTTCCAGGCGTACATGTACATCGACGAGAGCTGTCCGATGTTCGGGTTCTCGATGAACAGGTTGAGCGACTGGCTCTGGTCGATGAACGCACCGCGGTCTGCGGCCATGTCGATCAGCGAGCGCATCGGCAGCTCCCATGCGGTGCGGTAGACCTGCCGCAGCGCCACAGGGACCTCGGCGAGACCCTGGACGGAGCCTTCGGCCAGCTTGATGCGGTCGCGCAGCTCCGGCGTCCACAGGCCGAGCGCCTTGAGCTCCTCCACCAGGTAGCGGTTGACCACGATGAAGTCGCCCGACAGGGTCTCGCGCTTGAACAGGTTGGAGACCTGCGGTTCGATGCACTCGTAGCAGCCGGCGATCGAGGCGATCGTCGCGGTCGGCGCGATCGCGACCAGGAGCGAGTTGCGCAGTCCGTGCCGGCGGATGCGTTCCCGCAGCGCCTCCCAACGCCCGGCGTCGGACGGCTGCACGCCCCAGGCATCGAACTGCAGCTCGCCGCTGGCGGCACGTGTGTCGTCGAAAGCCGGGTGCCTGCCGTGTTCGAGCGCCAGTTCGCAGGATGCGGTCAGGGCATGGAAGTAGATCTCCTCGGAAATCCGGGCAGACAGCGCACGCGCCTTGTCCGAATCGAACGGCAGCCGCAGCTTGAAGAACACGTCCTGCAGTCCCATCATGCCCAGCCCGACCGGTCGCCAGCGCAGGTTGGCGCGGCGCGCGCTCTCGATCGGATAGAAGTTCAGGTCGATCACCCGGTCGAGCTGGCGCACGGCGAGCCGCACCGTCCCGGCGAGGCGTTCGAAGTCGAAGCGGCCGATTTCGCCGGCCACCGGGCCGTCGTCGAACAGCTCGACGTGGTGCGAGAGGTTGATCGACCCCAGGTTGCACACCGCGGTCTCTTCCCGGGAGGAGACCTCGAGGATCTCGGTGCACAGGTTCGAAAGGTGCACCACGTTGCCTGCCTTGGCGGTCTGGTTGCAGGCGCGGTTGCTCTTGTCCTTGAAGTTCATCCAGCCGTTTCCGGTCTGGGCCAGCGTGCGCATCATCCGCGCATACAGTTCGCGCGCGCGCACGCGCCTGTGCGCCAGCCCGGCGGTCTCGGCGGCAGCGTAGGCGCGGTCGAACGCCTCGCCCCACAGGTCGGTCAGCTCCGGCGCCCGCTGCGGATCGAACAGCGACCACTCCGCATCGGCCTCGACGCGGCGCATGAACTCGTCCGGGATCCAGTTGGCCAGATTGAGGTTGTGCGTGCGCCGGGCCTCGTCGCCGGTGTTGTCCCGCAGTTCGAGGAATTCCTCGATGTCGGCGTGCCATGGTTCCAGGTACACGCAGGCCGCACCCTTGCGCTTGCCGCCCTGGTTGACCGCCGCAACCGACGCATCCAGTGTCTTCAGCCACGGCACGATGCCGTTGGACAGACCGTTGGTGCTGCGGATCAGCGAGCCGCGCGATCGGATGCGGGTATAGCTCAGGCCGATGCCGCCGCTGAACTTGCTCAGCTTGGCCACGTCCGTGTACCGCGCGTAGATCGAGTCCAGCGTGTCGTCCGGGGAGTCCAGCAGGAAGCAGCTCGACAGCTGTTCGTGGGTGGTGCCGGCGTTGAACAGCGTCGGCGAGGACGGGATGTAGTCCAGTTGCGCCATGCGCCGGTACAGCGCCAATGCATCGGACACGTCCTGGCTCAGCGCGCAGGCCACGCGCAGGAAGAACTGCTGCGGTGTTTCGATCACCGTCCGCGCGGTGGGATGGCGCAGCAGGTAGCGGTCGTACAGCGTGCGCAGGCCGAAGTAGTCGAACCGCTGGTTGAGGGTGTCGTCGACGGCGTCGTTGAGCTTTCGTGCGTTGGCCTGCACGAAGCCGAGCAGGCGCGTGCTGATCAGGTCCAGGTCGAAGCCGCGCTGGATCGACTGGGAAAAGGCGTTGATGTCGCCGCCGGCGACCTCCTTTTCGATCACCCCGGCCAGCAGCCGCGCCGCCAGGCGGCCGTACTCGGGCTCCTCGGCGGTGAGCTGGGCGGCAGTGCGGATCGACAGCTCGTCCAGGTCGCGCGTACTGGCGCCGTCGTACAGCCCGGAAATGGTGCGGGTGGCCACGCGCATCGGATCCACCGCATGCAGTCCCTCGGCGCAGCGGCTCACCGCGCGGACGATCTTGTTGAGGTCGACGGGCTCGCGATGGCCGTTGCGCTTGGTCACGGTCATGCCCAGCGCAGCCGGTGGCGCGGTCAGATCGAACGAGGCGGGCGCGTCAGCAGCGGCCCCCGCGGTTGCAGCGGAGGCGTCGGCGGGAGCCTCCGGGATGTCGGCGTGCGCGGCGGCGAGGGTGGCGGTATGACTCATGGCGGGCTCCGGTGCATGGCGCACGGGTCGTCGCCCCTCCCTCGGGGGCGGCGCACGGAGGCAGGCGGCCACGGGCCGTCCACCAGGACGGCCCCGCGACGGCCCCGCCCCCGCGGGCGCGGAGTCTTCCGGGTGGGTCAGGGGTGTCGTGCGCCGACGGCAGGCCGGCCGCCCGCATGAGCGGGCCACGACACCGACCGTCTTCCCCCGAAGACTCCCTGGCCGGTCACCGCGCGGTGTGCTTTCACGCGGCTGTCGGCAGGTCTTCGGGCTCTGGACGTGGGCCGAGCGTGAGAGGTCCGCCTCACGCCTCGTTCCGCCTACCGGCCGTCGCTTCCCGGGCTCGGCGCCCAGTGCCATGACGACTTTCGTTTCCACTACCGCTGCGGGGCAGCGCCGGATTCGGCTGGCGGATCGATCGACCCATCCGACCTGGACCGGCTTCCCTTTTCAGCCGACCCTGGGGCCGGCACCGACAGACACAACATATCGCGTTTCTGGTGCCCGTCAACACCAGATATGGGGGCTGCTACCCGGCCGGCCGAATCGGGCCGCCGCGGCCACTCGCCGCGGCGTGGGTTTGCCCCCGCCCATCCGGCTCCGGACAATAGCCGGCTTCCCCGCAGCGACCCACCGACCCGCCGATGTCCATCCTCCGCATGACCGACCTGGACCTCGCCGGCAAGCGCGTGCTGATCCGGCAGGACCTGAACGTGCCGATCGCCGACGGCGAGGTCGCCTCCGACCAGCGCATCCGCGCCTCGCTGCCGACCATCGAGCAGGCGCTCGCGAAGGGCGCGGCGGTCATGCTCATGTCGCACCTGGGCCGGCCCAAGGAGGGCGAGTTCAGCGAGGCCTATTCGCTGGCGCCCGTGGCGCGGCGGCTGTCGCAATTGCTGGCGCGCGAGGTGCCGCTGGTGCGCGACTGGGTCGGCGGCGTGCCGGTGGAACCGGGGCAGGTGGTGCTGCTGGAGAACTGCCGCATGAACGTCGGCGAGAAGGCCGACGACCCGAAGCTGGCCAAGGCCTATGCCGCGCTGTGCGACGTGTTCGTGATGGACGCCTTCGGCACCGCGCACCGCGCCCAGGCCTCGACCCATGGCGTGATCCGCGAAGCGAAGGTCGCCTGCGGCGGGCCGCTGCTGATGGCCGAACTCGACGCGCTGGGCAAGGCGCTCGACGATCCGGCGCGGCCGTTGCTGGCGATCGTCGCCGGCAGCAAGGTTTCCACGAAGCTGGAACTGCTGTCCTCGCTGGTCGCCAAGGTCGACCGGCTGATTGTCGGCGGCGGCATCGCCAACACCTTCATCGCCGCGGCCGGGCACGGCGTGGGCAGGTCGCTGTACGAGCCGGACCTGGTCGACACCGCGCGCAGGATCATGGCCGACGCCAAGGCGCGCGGGGCGGAGGTGCCGGTGCCGGTCGACGTGGTGGTGGCGCCCGAGTTCCGGGCCGACGCGCCGGCGACGGTCAAGCCGGTCGACCGGGTGGCCGAGGGCGACATGATCCTGGACATCGGCCCGCAGACCGCCGCGCGCTACGCGCAGCTGGTCGAGGCCGCCGGCACCGTGGTCTGGAACGGCCCGGTCGGCGTGTTCGAGTTCGACGCCTTCGGCCGCGGCACCGAGACCCTGGCGCGGGCGATCGCGGACTCCCAGGCGTTCTCGATCGCCGGCGGCGGCGACACCCTCGCAGCGGTGGACAAGTACGGCATCGCCGACAGGCTCTCGTACATCTCGACCGGCGGCGGCGCGTTCCTCGAGTTCCTGGAAGGCAAGGAGCTGCCGGCGGTCGCCGCGCTCGAGGCCCGCGGCTGAGCAGGCGCCGCAGCTGCATTCCCGCGAGAACGCCCTTCAGGCCGTCGCCCGCGCTCCCGGCCACACCTGCGTCTACGCTCCCGTAGGAGCGCGCCTTGCGCGCGATTGCCCCGCCGCGCGGCATCGCGCGCAAGGCGCGCTCCTACGGTACATGGGGACGCGGAGCGTTCAGAGCAGCAACAGGCTCAGGCCGATCACCAGCCCGGTCGCCAGCAGCTGCACCAGGCAGAAGCCCATGATGTCGCGCGCGCGCAGGCCGGCCAGCGCCAGCAGCGGCAGCGCCCAGAACGGCTGGATGAGATTGGTCCAGGCATCGCCCCAGGCCACGCCCATCGCCACCTTCGCCATGTCCGCGCCGAGCGCCTCGGCCGCCGGGATCATGATCGGCGCCTGCACCGCCCACTGGCCGCCGCCGGAGGGCACGAAGACGTTGAGGATGCCGCCGGCGAGGAAACTCCAGAACGGCAGGGTGTCGGCGCTGGCCAGCGAGACGAAGGCGCGCGACAGGCTGGCGGCCAGCCCCGAGTCGGCCATGATCGCCATGATCCCGGCGTAGAACGGGAACTGGATGACAATGCCGGCGCCGCCGCGGATCGCCTGCTGCAGGCTGGCGAGCAGCCGCCGGGCGTTGCCGTGCAGCACGATCGCCAGCATCAGCAGAGCGAAGTTGACGGTGTTGAGGTCCAGCCCGCCGCCGGCGAGGAAACGGTCGGCCAGCCACGCGAGCCCCGCCAGGCCGATCGCCAGCGCCGGCAGGCGGCTGTCCTCGAGGCGGTCGGCGAAGCGCACGGGCACCGGGCCTGCGCCGTCCTGCACCGCATCCCGCGCCGACCGCGCGTCCCCGTCGCCGGCATCGGGCCGGTGGTACACGCTGTCCTCCGGCCGCGGCAGCATCAGCCGGTTGACCAACGGCACCAGCACGAACAGCGCGGCCAGGAGCGCCAGGTTCCAGCCGGAAAAGATGGTCTGCGAGGTCGGCACCACGCCCATCGCATCGGCCATGAAGTGGCCCTCGCCGGCGATCGCCAGCGGCACCGAGCCCGACAGCCCGCCGTGCCAGACCACGAAGCCGGAATAGGCGCTGGCCACCAGCAGCCGGTAGTCGACCCGCACCTGCGCCGCCAGCTCGCGCGCGAACAGCGCGCCGACCACCAGGCCGAAACCCCAGTTGAGCCAGCTGGCCACCAGCGACACCAGGCTGACCAGCACGATCGCCGCGCCCGGCCCGCGCGCCAGCCCCGCCAGCCGCCGCAGGCCCGCGCGCACCAGCGGCGTGCTCGCCAGCATGAAGCCGGTGACCAGCACCAGCAGCATCTGCATCGAGAACGCCAGCAGGTTCCAGAAGCCGCCGCCCCAGGCGCGCAGCACTTCGACCGGCGCCTGCCGCTCGACCAGCATCGCCGCCGCCGCCGCGACCAGGGTCAGCAGCAGCACCAGGACGTAGGGATCCGGCAGACAGCGTTCGACCAGGCGGACAGCGGGGCGGGACAGGCGCTGGAGCATGGCGGCCTCGGCGGGATTGGGATGTGCGGAGCTTGGCCCAGGTGGCCTTGCGCCGGGCGCGGGCCAGGCCTCCGGCGGCAATCGTATTCAAGCCGGAGGCGCGCTGCCCTGTGCTAGCGTGGCGCGCAGTCACGAACCGCCCGGACCGCACCCGCGCATGAGTTCCGCCCTGCCGCGCTCCCGCACCCGCGTGCTCGCCACCCTCGGCCCGGCGACCGACGCGCCCGGCGTGCTCGACGCGCTGCTCGCCGCCGGGGTCGACGTGGTGCGGCTGAACTTCTCGCACGGCGATGCCGACGGCCAGGTCGCGCGGGCACGGGCGGTGCGCGAGGCGGCGGCGCGGGCCGGGGTCGAGGTCGGGATCCTCGCCGACCTGCCGGGGCCGAAGATCCGGATCGAGCGTTTCGCCGACGGCAAGGCCACGCTGCGCGAGGGCGACCGCTTCGACCTCGTTGCGGCCGCCGATGTGCCGCCGGGCGATGCGCGGCAGGTCGGCGTGAGCTACCTCGGCCTGCCCGGCGACGTCGCCGCCGGCGACCTGCTGATGCTCGACGACGGCATGGTGCAGCTGCGGGTCGAGCGGGTGGAGGGCGAGCGCATCGTCACCACCGTACTCAACGACGGCGAACTGTCCGACCGCAAGGGCCTGAACAAGCAGGGCGGCGGGCTGTCGCTCGGCGCGCTGACCGAACGCGACCGTGAACTGATCGGGGTGGCCGCGCAGCTCGGCGCCGACTTCATCGCGGTGTCTTTCTGCCGCAATGCCGACGACATGGAGCAGGCGCGCGCGGTGACCCGCGGCCACGGCAGCAGCGCCGCGCTGGTGGCCAAGATCGAGCGCGCCGAGGCGATCGAGAACCTGGCCGAGATCATCGAGGCGTCGGACGCGGTGATGGTCGCGCGCGGCGACCTCGGGGTGGAGATCGGCGACGCCGCGCTGCCGGGCCTGCAGAAGAAGATCATCCGCGAGTCGCTGGCCCGCAACCGGGTGGTGATCACCGCCACCCAGATGCTGCAGTCGATGGTCGACAGCCCGATGCCGACCCGCGCCGAGGTGCTGGACGTGGCCAACGCGGTGATCGACGGCACCGACGCGGTGATGCTCTCGGCCGAGACCGCCGCGGGCAGCTGGCCGGTCAAGGCGGTCGAGGCGATGGCCCGCATCTGCGCCGGCGCCGAGGCCCAGTTCGAGCACGACACCGATTTCGAGAAGGCGCAGCGCAACCTCGAGCGCGCCGACCAGGCGATCGCGATGGCCGCGATGTTCCTGGCCGAGCACATCGCGGTGCGCGCGATCGTGGCCATGACCGAGTCCGGCGGCACCGCCCGTTACCTGTCGCGGTTCCGCTCCAGCGTGCCGATCTACGGCCTGTCGCGGCACGTCGGCGCGCGCCGGCAGATGGCGCTGATGCGCGACGTCTACCCGGTGGACTTCGACAGCCGCGGCCTGGCCGCCCGCGACGCCGCCCGCGACGCGGTCCGCCTGCTGTTCGGCAAGGGCCTGCTGGCCGAGGGCGACCGGGTCATGGTCACCAGCGGCGACCACATGGAGCACCACGGCGCCACCAACACCCTGCGCCTGCTGCGCGTCGGCCCCGGCGGCGTGGCCGAAGGCCTGGGCGAACTGTAGGAGCGCCCCTTGGGCGCGATGCCCGCGTGCCGGGCCGAGGCGGGATCGCGGGCAAGGCCCGCTCCTACGACGCACCGGCGCCGCCCGTAGGAGCGCCCCTTGGGCGCGATGCCCGCGCGCTCCACGGCCAAGAAGGCGGCAATCGCGGGCAAGGCCCGCTCCTGCGACGCACCGAGGCAGCCCGTAGGAGCGCCCCTTGGGCGCGATGCCCGCGTGCCGGGTCAGGGCGGCGATCGCGGGCAAGGCCCGCTCTCGCGAGGCATACCGGACCGGGCGGCTATAATTCCGCCTTTCCCCACCGCCCCCGCAGGACGCAGACATGAGCATCGAACAGCTTGCCGAGACCGCCCAGGCCATGGTCGCCCCGGGCAAGGGCATCATCGCCATCGACGAATCCAACGGCACCATCGCCAAGCGCTTCGCCGCGGTGGGCATCGAGAACACCGAGGAGCACCGCCGCGCCTACCGCGAGCTGCTGCTGGCGACCCCGAAGCTGTCCGACTACATCTCCGGCGCCATCCTGTACGACGAGACCATCCGCCAGTCGACGAGGGACGGCGTGCCGTTCCCCAGGCTGATGGCCGACAACGGCATGATCCCCGGCATCAAGGTCGACAAGGGCACCCACCCGCTGGCCGGTTTCCCGGGCGAGGTGGTGACCGAGGGCCTGGACGGCTTGCGCGACCGGCTCAAGGAGTACTACGGCCTGGGCGCGCGCTTCGCCAAGTGGCGCGCGGTGATCCACATCGGCGACGACATCCCGTCCGGTACCTGCATCGAGGCCAACTCGCACGCGCTGGCGCGTTACGCGGCGCTGTGCCAGGAACAGGGCCTGGTGCCGATGGTCGAGCCGGAGGTGCTGATGGACGGCGACCACGACATCGACACCTGCTTCGAGGTCACCGAGGTGGTGCTGCGCTCGCTGTTCGGCGCCCTGTACGAGCACAACGTCCTGCTCGAGGGCACCATCCTGAAGGCCTCGATGGTGCTGCCGGGCAAGGACTGCGAGGAGCAGGCCAGCGTCGAGGAAGTGGCCGCGGCGACCCTGCAGTGCCTCAAGTCGACCGTGCCGGCGATCCTGCCGGGCATCGTGTTCCTGTCCGGCGGCCAGTCCGACGAGGACGCCACCGCGCACTTGGACATGATCAACCGCATGGGCCCGAACCCGTGGCCGCTGTCGTTCTCCTACGGCCGCGCCATGCAGCAGGCCGCGCTCAAGCTGTGGTCGCAGGACCTGGCCGGCAACGTGGCCAGGGCCCAGGAAACCGTCTACGCCCGCGCCCGCGACAACGGCCTGGCGGCGCAGGGCAAGTGGGACGCGGCCGCGTAGGCCAACCGGCCATTCCCCTCGGCGATTTGCTCCCTCCCCCGCGCGTTGTGCTCCCTCCCCCGCTTGCGGGGGAGGGTTGGGGTGGGGGCGCGCGCCGAAGGCGCGCGGACGCAGCGACGCCATCTGACGCACCCCCATCGCCCTTCGGGCACTTCCCCCGCACGCGGGGGAAGGAAGCAGGGTTACGGCAGGCAGGCGAGCCAGTCGTCGTCGGAGCCTTCGTTGACGTCCTCGAACAGGAAGGTCGACAGGTACCGCTCGCCGGTATCCGGCAGCATCGCCAGGATCACTTCCCCATCGGCTGCGCGTTCAGCGACCTGCAGCGCCGCGGCCAGCGTGGCGCCGGCGGAGATGCCGACGAAGATGCCTTCCTCCGCTGCGAGCCGGCGTGCGGTGTCGCGCGCGAGCACGTCGTCGACCGGCAGGTTCTCATCAAAGATCGAACGGTCCAGCACCTCCGGCACGAAGTCCGGGGTCCAGCCCTGGATCCTGTGCGGCTGCCACTCGTTGCCGGCCAGCAGCGCCGCGCCGGCCGGTTCGCAGGTGGCGATCTTCAGTTCCGGGCGCGCGGCCTTGAGCACTCGGCCGGCGCCGCTCATGGTGCCGCCGGTGCCCCAGCCGGTGACGAACCAGTCCAGCCTCCGCCCGGCGAAGTCGCGCAGGATCTCCGGGCCGGTGGTCTGCGCGTGGTAGGCGGGGTTGGCCGGGTTCTGGAACTGCCGTGCCAGGAACCAGCCGTGCCGTTTCGCCAGTTCCTCGGCGCGGCGGACCATGCCGCTGCCGCGCTCGGCAGCCGGTGTCAGGATCACCTTGGCGCCGTATGCGCGCATCAGCTTGCGGCGTTCGATCGAGAAGGTCTCGCTCATGGTGGCGACGAACCGGTAGCCGCGCGCCGCGCAGACCATCGCCAGCGCGACGCCGGTGTTGCCGGAGGTCGCCTCGACCACGGTGTCGCCCGGCTTGAGCAGCCCGCGCGCCTCCGCATCGAGGATGATGCCGAGCGCCAGCCGGTCCTTGACCGAGCCGCCGGGGTTGAACGATTCGACCTTGGCGTACATGCGCACGTGGTCCGGCGCGACCCGGTGCAGGCGCACCACCGGGGTACGGCCGATGGTGTCGAGGATGCTGTCGTGCAGGCTCATGGCGGCTCCTGGGGCTTGGGGCGTTGCGCCCGGGACAACGCGGATGCCCGTGGCCTCAGGCCGCGGCGCAGGCGAACCGGCATCCTGGGCCGGCGAGCGGTTTACCGCAAGCGGGCGATGCAGCGTTCCGCCAATGCGCGGATTGGACACCGCCGCGCCCAACCATAGTCACGGGTCCTTGCAGCGGCCGCTGGCTACAATCGCCCGATGACCCGATCCACGACGACGGCCGCCACGGCAGCTGGTCCGGCCCGCCCGCGCACGGCCGCCTTCCGCATCCGCGCACCGGCCCTGGCCGCGGTGCTGCTGCTTGCCGCCGGCTGCGACCGCGACCAGGCGCAGGCCGGCAACGCGCGCGGCCCCGAGGCGATCCCGGTGACCACCGGGGTCGTGGCCGAGCAGGCCTGGAGCGACGTGCTCGAGGCCCTGGGCACGGTCCAGGCCCTGGAATCGGTGGAGATCACCGCCAAGGTCAGCGAGACCGTGCAGCGGGTGCATTTCGACAGCGGCGACGCGGTGCGCGCCGGCGCGCCGCTGGTGACCCTGTCCGGGCAGCAGCAGCAGGCCGCGCTTGCCGAGGCGCAGGCGGCGGCGAACGAGGCCGAGCGCATGTACCGGCGCCAGAGCGAACTGGCCGAACAGCAGCTGGTGGCGCGCGCCCAGCTCGATACCCAGCGCGCCGCCCGCGACGCGGCCCGCGCGCGCGTCGCGCAGGTCCGCGCGCAGCTGGGCGACCGTACGGTGCGGGCGCCGTTCGCCGGCGTGCTCGGCATCCGCCAGGTCAGCCCGGGCGCGCTGGTCACGCCGGGCACGACCATCGCCACGCTCGATGCGATCGACCGCGTCTACGTCGACTTCGCGGTGCCCGAGCGCGCGCTCGGTTCGCTGGCCCCCGGCCGCCGGGTCGAGGCCCGCAGCAGCGCCTGGCCGGAGCTGGAGTTTTCCGGCGAGGTGACGACCGTCGGCTCGCGGGTGGACCCGGCCACCCGCGCGGTGACCGTGCGCGCGGAATTCCCGAACCCCGACCACCGCCTGCGCCCGGGCATGCTGATGGACGTGCGCATGTACCAGCCCGAGCGGCGCACGCTGGTGGTGCCGGAAATCGCGGTGGTCCAGGTCGGGCAGGAGTCGTTCGTGTACCGGGTCGGCGACGACAACCGCGTGGAGCGGGTGGCGGTCGAGGTTGGCGCGCGGCGGGCGGGCCAGGCCGAGATCCGGTCCGGGCTCGCGGCCGGCGACCGGATCGTGGTCGACGGCACCGGCAAGCTGCGGCCCGGCAGCCGGGTGGTCGATCCGGGCGCGTCCCGGGACGCCGGCGCCGAGGGCGGCGCCGGCCGCGACGGCGCGGTGGTGCCCGACGACGCCGGAGGCTGAGCCATGCGCCTGTCCGACATCTCGATCCAGCGGCCGGTGTTCGCCACGGTGATGAGCCTGCTGCTGATCGTGCTCGGCGCGATGGCCTACACCAAGCTCACCCTGCGCGAGCTGCCGGCGATCGACCCGCCGATCGTCTCGATCGACGTCACCTACCCCGGCGCCTCGGCGGCGGTGGTGGAGACCCGCATCACCCAGGTGCTGGAGGACGCCGTCAGCGGCATCGAGGGCGTGCAGATGCTGTCCTCGACCAGTCGCAACGGCCGCGCCGGCCTGACCCTGGAGTTCTCGCTCGACCGCGACATCGAGGCGGCGGCGAACGACGTGCGCAGCGCGGTCAGCCGCGTGCTCGACCGGCTGCCGCCGGAGGCCGATCCGCCCGAGATCGAGAAGGCCGACAGCGACGCCGAGACGGTGATGTGGCTCAACATGAGCTCCACCCGGATGGACACGCTGGAGCTGTCCGACTATGCCAACCGCTACGTGGTCGACCGGCTCTCGGCGCTGGACGGCGTCGCCCAGGTCCGGGTCGGCGGCCAGCAGCGCTACGCGATGCGCATCTGGCTCGACCGCGGGCAGCTGGCCGCGCGCGGGCTGACCGTGGCCGACGTGGAGGCGGCGCTGCGCCGCGAGAACGTCGAGCTGCCGGCCGGCCGGCTGGAAGGCGCCGACCGCGACTTCACCCTGCGCGTCGAACGCGGCTACCAGAGCGCCGAGGACTTCGCCCGGATCCCGCTGGCGCAGGGCGACAACGGCTATGTGGTGCGGCTGGGCGACGTCGCCCGGGTCGAGCTGGCCTCGGCCGAGCGCCGCGCCTACTACCGCAGCAACGGCGAGCCGAACATCGGCCTGGGCATCACCAAGACCTCCACCGCCAACAGTCTGGACGTGGCGAACGCCGCGCGCGCCGAGGCCGCGCGGATCCAGCCGACCCTGCCCGAGGGCACCGACATCTTCGTCGCCTTCGACAGCACCGTGTTCATCGGCGAGGCGGTCAAGCGCGTGTACCTGACCCTGGCCGAAGCGATCGCGCTGGTGCTGGTCGTGATCTGGCTGTTCCTGGGCAGCGCCCGCGCCGCGCTGATCCCGGCGGTGACGGTGCCGGTCTGCCTCATCGCCTCGTTCATGGCGCTGTACGCGTTCGGCTTCTCGATCAACCTGCTCACGCTGCTGGCGCTGGTGCTGTGCATCGGCCTGGTGGTGGACGACGCGATCGTGGTGCTGGAGAACATCCAGCGGCGCGTCGACCTGGGCGAGCCGCCGCTGCTGGCGGCCGCACGCGGCACCCGCCAGGTCGCGTTCGCGGTGATCGCCACGACCGCGGTGCTGGTCGCGGTGTTCCTGCCGGTCGGGTTCATGGAGGGCGATACCGGGCGGCTGTTCCGCGAGCTGTCGGTGGCGCTGGCCGCGGCGGTCGCGATCTCGGCGTTCGTGGCGCTGAGCCTGACGCCGATGATGTCCTCCAAGCTGGTGCGCCCGCACAGCCCGGAGGACCGCAGCCGCGGGCTCAACGGCTGGGTGCACGGGCGCCTGGAGCGGCTGCGGCGCGGCTACACCGGCCTGCTCGAGCGCAGCATCGGCAGGCCGCTGCTGTTCGGCGCGGTGCTGCTGGCGGCGGTCGCGGTCAGCGTGCTGCTGTTCCGGCTGGTGCCCTCGGAGCTGGCGCCGAACGAGGACCGGGGCGCGTTCTTCGTCTCGGTCTCCGGGCCGGAGGGTGCCGGCTTCGACTACACGGTCGGGCAGATGCGCCAGATCGAGGAGGTGTTCGCGCGGTACATCGACAGCGACGGCCCGATCCAGCGCGCCAACATCCGCGTCCCCGGCGGCTGGGGCGCCGGCGAGGAAATGCACACCGGCAACGTGATCGTGTTCCTCAAGCCCTGGAACGAGCGCGACGCCAGCACCGACGAGGTGGTCGACCAGCTGCGCGGCGACCTCTCGCAGCTGACCGGGGTCCGCGCCATGCCGCGCACCGGCGGCGGCCTGGTGCGGGTGCGCGGGCAGCCGGTGCAGGTGGTGCTCGGCGGGCCCGAATACGAGGAGATCGCGCAGTGGCGCGACCGGCTGATGGCGCGCATGGAGCAGAATCCGGGCTTCTACGGCGTGGACTCGGACTACGCCGAGACCCGGCCGCAGATGCGGGTGGAGATCGACCGCCAGCGCGCGGCCGACCTGGGCGTGTCGGTCGGCGACATCGGCCGCACCCTGGAGACGATGATGGGCAGCCGCCGGGTGACCACCTTCGTCGACGACGGCCAGGAATACGACGTGGTGATCCAGGCCGAACCCGGCCAGCGCGCCACTCCCGGCGACCTGGACGGACTGTACGTGCGCACCCAGGCCGGCGGGCTGGTCGCGCTCGGCAACCTGGTCACCCTGCGCGAGGTCGCCGAGCCGGGCCAGCTCAACCGCTTCAACCGCCTGCGCGCGATCACCATCTCCGCCGGCCTGGACGAGAGCTATCCGCTGGGCGAGGCGCTGGAATGGATCCGGCAGGTGGTGGACGAGGAACTGCCCGAGTACGCGCAGCTCGACTACAAGGGCCAGTCGCGGCAGTTCCAGGAGGCCGGCGGCGCGGTGCTGTTCACCTTCGCGATGGCGCTGCTGATCGTGTTCCTGGTGCTGGCGGCGCAGTTCGAGAGCTTCCTGCACCCGCTGGTGATCATGCTGACGGTGCCGCTGGCGGTGCTGGGCGCGCTGATCGGGATCTTCGTCACCGGCGGTTCGCTCAACCTGTTCAGCCAGATCGGCATCGTGATGCTGGTCGGCCTGGCGGCCAAGAACGGCATCCTGATCGTCGAGTTCGCCAACCAGCTGCGCGACGACGGGCGCAGCGTGCGCGAGGCGATCGTCGAGGCGGCGGGGGTGCGGCTGCGGCCGATCCTGATGACCTCGGTGGCCACGATAATGGGCGCGATGCCGCTGGTGCTCGCCGGCGGGCCGGGTTCGGCGAGCCGTGCCGCCATCGGCGTGGTGGTGATCTTCGGCGTGGCCTTCTCCACGCTGCTGTCGCTGTTCGTGGTGCCGGCGTTCTACGCGCTGCTG
>JBKHXI010000059.1:0-14769 GCA_046566095.1 Gammaproteobacteria bacterium
GTCTGCCATGGACAACCATCCACCGGCCAGACGCCCGCACAAGTCACCTGCGCACACTGTCAAGGAACCCGGGGCCGGCCTCAACGCCTGCACCCATCCCCAAAGCCCGATGGCCGAGGGAGCCGCACATCATACAGCGGATTCGGAGTCCGTCAACACCCGATGAAGGCCGCGGCAGGCGCGGCGGGCGCGGATTCAGGTTCGGCCGCCGCGGGCGCCGTCGGATGCGCCGTCGCGCTTGCGCTCGAACAGCCGCAGGACCACCAGCACGACCAGGGTCAGCGCGGTCGCGGCTCTGGCCAGCAGGTGGTAGCCCAGGCCGGCGGCGATGCCGATCACCGCCACCATCAGCAGCGAGGCGGCGGTGGTGATGCCCTCGACCACGCGCCCGCCGCGATGGCTGAAGATCGTGCCCGCGCCGATGAAGGCGACCCCGGCGACCACGGCCTCGACCAGGCGCAGCGGGTCGATCTGCAGCGCCTCGACGTTGGTCACGCCCGCGCCGACGAACAGCCGCCCGATCCCGAGCAGCAGCGCGGCGGCCCCGGCCACCAGCATGTGGGTGCGGAACCCGGCCGGCTTGCGCTTGAACTCGCGCTCCAGCCCCACCAGCCCGCCGAGCAGCATCGCGTAGGCGGTTGCGAGCACGACCACCCATTGGCTCGGCGCTTCCATGGCGCAAGTCTGGCAGCCGCGGCCGTCAGCGGCGCGTCAGCACGGCGGGCCGGCCACCAGCCGCACCCGCGCGAAGTTGCGCTTGCCCACCTGCAGCACGCCCTCGAACCCCGGGGCGAAGCCGCGCTGCGGGTCCTCCACGACCTCGCCGTCGACCCGCACCGCCCGCTCGCGCAGCTTGCGGTTGGCCTCGGAATTGCTGGGGGTCAGCCCGGCGGCGGTCAGCAGCGCCGCTACCCGCAGCCCCCCGGCAGGCACCACCACGTCGGTGAGCGGCAGCAGCGCGGTATCGCCCTCGCCGCGCACCGCCGCGTTCCAGCCGGCCACCGCGCGCTCGGCCGCCGCCTCGCCGTGGAAGCGCGCCGCCAGCTCGCGCGCCAGCCGCAGCTTCAGGTCGCGCGGGTTGAGCGCGCCGGCCTCGATCCGGCGCCGGCACTCGGCCGCCTCGTCGATCCCGATCTCGAAGCTCAGCAGCTCGATCCAGCGCCACATCAGCGCGTCGTCGATCCGCATCGCCTTGGTCACGATGTCGATCGCGGGTTCGTCGATGCCGATGTAGTTGCCCAGCGACTTGCCCATCTTCTGCACGCCGTCGATGCCCTCCAGCAGCGGCATCGTCAGCACCACCTGCGGCGGCTGGCCGAAATGCTCCTGCAGGGCGCGGCCGACCAGCAGGTTGAACTTCTGGTCGGTGCCGCCCAGTTCCACGTCGGCCTTCAGCGCCACCGAGTCGTAGCCCTGCACCAGCGGATATAGGAACTCGTGGATCGAGATCGGCTGCTGGGCGGCGAAGCGCTTGGCGAAATCGTCGCGCTCGAGCATCCGCGCCACGGTGTGCTGCGAGGCCAGCCGCACCAGGTCGGCGGCCGGCATCGGGTCGAACCACTCGGAGTTGAAGCGGATCTCGGTGCGCTCGCGGTCGAGCACCTTGAACACCTGATCGGCGTAGGTGCGGGCGTTGGCCGCCACCTCCTCGCGGGTGAGCGGCTTGCGGGTGGCGTTCTTGCCGCTGGGGTCGCCGATCATCCCGGTGAAGTCGCCGATCAGGAACACCACCGTGTGGCCCAGGTCCTGGAACTGCCGCATCTTGTTGAGCAGCACGGTATGGCCCAGATGCAGGTCGGGCGCGGTCGGGTCGAAACCGGCCTTGACCCGCAGCGGCCGGCCGGCCTGGAGCCGGGCCTCCAGCTCCTCGCGCTTGAGGATCTCGTCGGCTCCGCGGCCGATCAGTTGCAGGGCTTGGTCGATGGACACGGCAGTCTCATGGCAGGTCGCGAAACGTGACGTCCCGCGTGAAGGCGGCGTTAAGCCTGAGTGAATCCTGAATCGATTTAAAAATCCTGCCGTCTCAAAGATTTGACGGCGTGATTTCGCGTGTCTATGGTACCGCCGTGACGCGGCCATCACAGGCCCGCCAATTTTTCGAGCGCTTGTCCAAGCGACAATCGGGCGAGGGGGAAGCCGCATGACCACTCCGGGGAGCGACGGCACGCGCCGTGCACGCATCAGGGCCCTGCGCCAAACCGCCCTGCAGCGCAGTACCGGCGTCGTCGGACGCTTCGCCTCGGACTGGATCGGCGGCAGCGGCTTCCACGGCCGCTGGACCCGCCGCCACTGGGCGCAGGCCAGCCTGGCCGCCAGCGTGGTGATGCTGCTGGGCGCGATCGTGCCCGGTTTCTCCGAGGCCACGCAACCGCGCGAACTGCACCAGGGCCCGCGCATCACCCAGGCGCTGGCCCTGCCCGAGCTTCCGGTCGCGCGCCAGCGCGCCAGCCAGCCCGGCGACAGCTGGCGGATCGTGACCATCGAACCCGGCCAGACCCTCGGCGCCATCTTCGAGGACCTGGGCCTGCCGGCCGCCACCATGTACCGCATCCTCGAGCAGCCCGGCGCCCGCCAGGCGCTGACCCGGCTGCGCCCGGGCGCGCAGCTGGCGTTCGACCTGCCCGAAGGCGGCGCGCTGCGCATGTTCCGCTACGACCGCAGCGATTCGGAGCGGGTGGAACTGAGCTTCGACGGCGACAGCGTCCGCGAGCTGGTGATCGAACGGCCGGTCGAGACCCGCACCGTGGTCGCCAGCGGCACCATCGAAAGCTCGCTGTACGCCGCCGCGCGCAAGGCCGGCCTCGCCCCCGGCGCGATCGTGGCGATGACCGACCGGATCTTCCAGTACGACATCGATTTCGACCGCGACACCCGGCGCGGCGACCGTTTCAGCGTGGTCTACGAGGAGACCTGGCGCGAGGGCGAGCGGATCGGCAGCGGCGAGGTGCTGGCCGCCAGCTTCACCACCGGCGGCAAGACCTACACCGGCCTGCGTTACGAGCGCGACGGCAAGGCCGAGTATTTCGACCTGGACGGCCGGCCGCTGAAGAAGAGCTTCATCCGCATGCCGATCCCGTACGCGCGGCTGAGCTCGCGCTACGGCGCCCGCCGCCACCCGGTGCTGGGCAAGGTGCGGATGCACGCGGGGGTCGACTACGCCGCCGGCACCGGCACCCCGATCATGGCCGCCGGCGACGCGCGGGTGCAGTTCGCCGGCTGGAAGGGCGGCTACGGCCGCACCGTGGTGCTCGACCATGGCCGCGGCTACACCACGCTGTACGCGCACATGTCGCGCTTCGGCAAGTACAAGGCCGGGCAGCGGGTGCCGCAGGGCGCGGTGATCGGCTACGTGGGCACCTCGGGCCTGTCGACCGGCCCGCACCTGCATTACGAATTCCGGGTCAACGGCGCCCATCGCGACCCGCTGACCGTGACCATGCCGCCGCCCGAGCCGCTGAAGGGCGCGGCGCTGGCCGCGTTCCGCGCGCAGACCGCGCCGGTGCTGGCGCAGCTGCGCAAGCGCGAGCAGCGCGAGGCGGCGGTGCTGGTGGCCGGGACCGAGGGCTCCGCCGCCCCGGACCGGGGCTGAGCCGGGCCCGGCGCCACCGGGACCTGCGGCCGTGGCCGCTCCCGAGCCCGGCGCCGGCGGGCGGCCGCCCGCCGTCGTCGACGGCCTGTTCCTGGGCCTGATCTCCGGCACCAGCGCCGACGGCATCGATGCCGCGCTGGTACGCTTCGGCGCCGATGCCGGGCCGCAGGGCTGCGGCCTGGTCGCCGCCCGCACCTTCCCCTGGGAGCCGGCGCTGCGCGCGCGGCTGCTGGCGCTCGGCCAGGGCGGCGCGCTGGACTCGCTGGACGAGTACGGGACGCTGGACGTACGCATCGGCGAAGCCTTCGCCGCGGCGGCGCTGGCGCTGCTGGCGCAGGCGGGCGTCGACCCCGCGCAGGTGCGGGCGATCGGCTCGCACGGCCAGACCCTGCGCCACCGCCCGCACGGCGCCGCGCACGACGGGCGGCACCCGTTCACCCTGCAGCTGGGCGACAGCCACGTGATCGCCGAGCGCACCGGCATTGCCACCGTCGCCGACTTCCGCCGCCGCGACCTGGCCGCCGGCGGCCACGGCGCGCCGCTGCTGCCGGCCCTGCACGCTGCGCTGCTGGCCGACCCGGCCGAGGACCGGGCGGTGCTCAACCTCGGCGGCATCGCCAACCTGACCCTGCTGCCCGCGGCCGGCGGCGCGCCGGTGCGCGGTTTCGACACCGGCCCGGCCAACGCCCTGCTCGATGCCTGGTGCCAGCGCCACACCGGCCGCGCGTTCGACGCCGACGGCGCCTTCGCCGCCGGCGGCCGGGTGGTCCCGGCGCTGCTGGAACGGCTGCTGGACGAAGCCTGGTTCGCGCAGCCGCCGCCCAAGAGCAGCGGCCGCGAGCAGTTCCAGCTGGGCTGGCTGGAACCGCGGCTGCGCGGCGAATCGCCGGCGGACGTCCAGGCGACCCTGCTCGAACTCACCGCCGCGACCGTGGCCCGGGCGCTGCAGGCCGCGCAGCCGGGCACCGCGCGCCTGCTGGCCTGCGGCGGCGGCGTCCACAACCGGCTGCTGATGCAGCGGCTGCAGGCGCGGCTGCCCGGGGTGGCGCTGGAAACGACCGCCGGCCACGGCCTCGACCCCGACCATGTCGAGGCCATGGGCTTCGCCTGGCTGGCGCGGCGGACGCTGGCGGGGCTGCCGGGCAACCTGCCCGCGGTCACCGGCGCGCGCGGGCCGCGGATCCTGGGTTGCGTGCACCCGGTCGCGCCGGCAGCCGGCGGGCGCGGCCCGGACGCGGCTGACGACGGGCCCTGAACCGCCCGCGCCCGACCGCGCGCGTCTGCCCACCATCGGAGATGGATCGTCCGGGGATCCTGCGCGAGCGGAGCCTAGAACGGGCGGCGGCGGTCGGGGTCCGGGGGCTCGGCGCCGTCGTCGCCGGCCGCCGCCGCGATGCGGCCGATCAGGGCGAAGCCCGGGTCGTCGGGCACCTGCTCGAGGGCGGCGATCGCCGCCTGCAGCACGTCCGATTCCTGGTGGTCCAGGTTGCCGGGCGCACCGGCCTCCTCGCACTGGTACAGGCCCTGCTCGATCAGCCGCAGCAGGGTGTCGTGCATGCTCCAGCCGCGGGCCTGCGCAAGCTCGCGGATGCGCTCGGCCAGCACCGGGTCGATGTCGCGCAGCACGATGTCGGTCATGCCGGGCTGCCCTCCCGCCTGCCCGGATGCAGTTTGCCTGCCGGGGCCCCGTCCATTCAAACAACGGCGGCCTTCGCCGCGACCGGTCCCGGCCCGCGCCGGCCGAGCAGCAGGCACAGCAACACCCCGGGGATGCCGATCAGCGCGGTGCCGATGAAGAACAGCGCGTAGCCGTCGAGCGGGCCGGTGGCCGCCTGCAGCGTCTCCACGGCCACGCCGGAAAAGCCCTTCAGCACCTTGCCCAGCAAGGCGTAGAACGAACTGAGCAGGGCGTACTGGGTCGCGGTGTAGCCGATGTTGGTCAGGCTCGACATGTAGCCGATCAGGGCTACCCCGGCGAAGCCGCTGCAGAAGTTGTCGATCGACATCGCGGTCGCGAACACCGCCGGGTCGCCCCCGGCCCAGGCCAGCCAGGCGAAGGCGATGTTGGAGCCGGGGCCCAGCACCGCACCGAGCAGCAGCGTCGCCAGGAACCCGAAGCGCACCGCGCACAGGCCGGCCGCGGCCACGCCGACCACGGTCGCCGCCAGGCCGATGGTGGCGCGCACCCCGCCCACGGTCTCCTTGTCGATGCCAAGGTCCGCGTAGAAGGGGTTGGCCATCGGCCCCATCACGAAGTCCGGGAGCCGGTACAGGCTGATCACCAGCAGCATCAGCCAGGCCCAGCTGCCGTGCTGGCGGAAGAAGGCGACGAACGGGCCGACCAGCGCGTCGAACAGGCCGCGCGCGGTCCACAGCGCCGGGGCGCCCGCCACCGGGGCGAGCGCGGTGGCGACCGGCTCGCGCGCCATCAGCACCGCGGCCATGCCCACGCCCATCAGCGCCGCCATCGCCGTGTACGACAGCGACCAGCCGATCTGCGCGGCCAGGATCAGGATCAGCGCATCGGTCACCAGCAGCGCGCCACGGTAGCCCAGCGTGGCCGAGGAGGTGAGCAGGCCCTGCTGCTCGTTGCTGTCGGCGATCTCGATGCGCCAGGCGTCGACCACGATGTCCTGGGTCGCCGAGGCGAAGGCCACCACCAGCGCCAGCGCGCCGAACACCACCAGATGATCGAGCGCCAGGCCGCCGAGCAGCAGCTGCCCTTCGCGCGGCTCGATCAGCGCCATCGCCACCAAGGCCGCGGCCACCACGATCTGCGCCAGCAGCATCCAGCCGCGGCGGCGCCCGAGCAGGCGCCCGAACAGCGGCGCGTCGACCTTGTCCACCAGCGGCGCCCACAGGAACTTGAGCGAATAGGCGATGCCGACCCAGGACAGGAAGCCGATCGTGGACAGCTCGATCGCGTTCTCGCGCATCCAGAAGCCCAGGGTGTTGCCGACCAGGTACAGCGGCACGCCGGAGCTGAAGCCCAGCAGCAGCATCGCCAGCACCTTGGGCTCGCGCAGGTTGCGCAGCACCCGGCGCCATCCGGGCTCGGCCGGCGGCGCCACGGGGGGGACGGGCGGCGCGGAGGGGCTAGCCGCCATGGTCGTATTCCACCAGGTAGGGGGCGTGGTCGGAGAAGCGCGGCTCCGGGAACACCCGGCAGTCGCGGATGCGGTCGCGCAGGCCGGGCGTCACCAGCTGGTAGTCGATCCGCCAGCCGACGTTCTTCGCGCGCGCCGCGCCGCGCTGGCTCCACCAGGTGTACACGTCGCTGGCCTCGGGCCTGAGCGCGCGGAAACTGTCGACCCAGCCGCGTTCGGGCTGCGCGCTGCCGTCGCCGCAGGCGTCGGCGATCAGGCCGTTGAGCCAGGCGCGCTCGGGCGGCAGGCAGCCGGAGTTCTTCTGGTTCGAGGTCCAGTTGCGGATGTCGTTGCGCGCGCGGACGATGTTCCAGTCGCCGCACAGCACGTAGTGGCGGCCACTGGCCAGCCACCGGTCGAGGATCGGCCGCAGCCAGTCCATCACCTCGAACTTGAAGCCCTGGCGCAATTCGCCCGACGAACCCGACGGGATGTAGAACGAAACCACGCTCAGGTCGCCGTAGCGCGCCTCGATGTAGCGGCCCTCGTCGTCGAACGGGGCCCAGCCCAGCGCGGTGCGCACCTCGTCGGGCTCGCGCCGGCTGTAGATCGCCACGCCGCTGTAGCCCTTCTTCGTGATGGCGTCGCGGAACCAGGCGCGGTAGCCCGGCGGCAGGAACGCCTCGCCCTGGAGCTGGTGCTCCTGGGCCTTGGTCTCCTGCACGCACAGCACGTCCACGTCCTGCGCCGGGAACCAGTCGAAGAAGCCCTTGGACGCGGCCGAGCGCAGGCCGTTGGCGTTGAAGCTCATGATCCGCATGCGGTCGGCGGTGCCCGGCGACGGAAGTCGGCCAAGGGTAGCGGATTCGCCGCGACCCGCCGCGGCGGCCGGTCGGGCGCGGTTTATGATCGTCCTGTTCCGCTCCCAGGCCCTGGCCCGTGCCCGACCACCGCGCCCGTTTCCTGCAGCTCGCGCTCGACGCCGAGGCCCTGCGCTTCGGCGCGTTCACGCTCAAGTCCGGGCGCGAGAGCCCCTACTTCTTCAACGCCGGCCGCTTCGACTCGGGCGCGGCGCTGGCCGCGCTGGCGGCCTGCTACGCCGATGCGATCGAGGCGGCGGGCCTGGAATTCGACCTGCTGTTCGGCCCGGCCTACAAGGGCATCCCGCTGGCGACCGCGCTGGCCTGCGAGTACGCGCGCCGCGGGCGCGACCTGCCGCTGGCCTTCGACCGCAAGCAGGCCAAGGCCCACGGCGAGGGCGGGCGCCTGATCGGGGCGCCGCTGCAAGGGCGCCGGGTACTGGTGGTCGACGACGTGATCACCGCCGGCACCGCGGTGCGCGCGGCCCTGGACCTGATCGCCGCGGCCGGCGGCCGGGCCGTGGGCGTGGCGGTCGCCCTCGACCGCCAGGAGCGCCTGGATCCGGACGACCCCGGGCCCGGCGGCCGGCGCTCGGCGGCGCAGGCGCTGGCCGACGAGCACGGCCTGCCGGTGGTCGCGATCGCCGGGCTCGACGACCTGCTTGCGTTCGCCGGCGAAAGCGCCCAACTTGTCGGGCATCGCCCGGCGCTGCGCGCCTACCGCGCGCGCTACGGCGCCGGCGAGGCCGAGGCCGGCTGAGCCGGCCGCACCACCGCAACGCTGCGCATCGCTGCAGGGGAGGGCTGCAACCATGCCGAAGCACGCATCCGCCATCGCCGCCGCGCTGGTCGCCGCCGTGGCACTGGCGCCCGGGGCCGGCGCCCAGAACCGCGGCGGCCAGGCCGAGAAGCGCGTGTACTGCTGGGACGACGCCAGCGGCAAGCGCGTCTGCGGCGACGCGCTGCCGCCGGAAGCCGCCGACCGCGCCCGCACCGAGATCAGCGCCCGCACCGGCATGCGCACCGCCGCGGTGGCGCGCGCGCCGACCGCCGAGGAGCGCGCCGCCGCCGCCCGCGTCCAGGCCGAGGCGGCGCGCCTGGCCGCCGAGGAGGCCGCGCAGCGGCGGCGCGAGCTGGCGATGGTGGAGTCCTACGCCGACGAGGGCGAGCTGCGGCGCGCCTACCGGCACCGGATCGAGCTGATGGAGGGCGCGGCCCGGACCTCGCGCATGAGCGTGGACAACCTGCGCCAGAGCCTGCTCGGGCTGCTGCGCCGTGCCGGCGAAACCGAGCTGGCGGGCCGGCCGGTGCCCGCCGACATGACCGCCCGCATCCGCCAGCAGCATGTGCTGCTGCGGCAGCAGTCGGCGGTGCTGGAGTCGCAGCTGCGCGAGCAGGCGCTGCTGGAGGCCGAACTCGACGAGGCGCTGGCGCGCTACCGCGAGCTCAAGCAGCCGGCCGCCGCCACGGCGGGCAGCGGCCGATAGCGCCGGGGAAGGGAAGTGTCGTCCTGAGCGCAGCGAAGGATCTGCTTCAAGCAGATTCCTCACTGCGTTCGGAATGACAGTGGCGCGTGGTTCGGGGTGACGGTGGCGCGTGGTTCGGAATGGGCGTGGCGGCTGCCCAGGAAACCTGCGGAGGCAGGCCGCTAGAACGGCAGTTGCAGGTCCGGCTGCACCGCCAGCAGCTGTTCGCGGAACGCGGCCTGGATCCGGCGCAGCGCCGCGGCGTCGTCGCCGTCGAAGCGCAGCACCAGGATCGGGGTGGTGTTGGAGGCGCGCACCAGGCCCCAGCCGTCCGGCCAGTCCACGCGCAGCCCGTCGATGGTCGACAGCCGCGCGCCCTCGAACTTCGCCTTGGCGCGGAAGCGCTCGACGAACGCGTGCGGGTCGTCGCCGGGCGCATCGACCTTGATCTCCGGCGTCGACACCCCGTCGGGCAGCGCCGACAGCACCTGGGCCGGCGGCTCGCTGCGCGCGGCCAGGATCTCCAGCAGGCGCGCAGCGGCGTAGATGCCGTCGTCGAAGCCGTACCAGCGCTCCTTGAAGAAGAAGTGCCCGCTCATCTCCCCGGCCAGCTCCGCCTCGGTCTCGCGCATCTTGGCCTTGATCAGCGAGTGCCCGGTCTTCCACATCAGCGGGCTGCCGCCGAAGCGCAGGATCTGACCGGGCAGGCGCCCGGTGCACTTGACGTCGTAGACGATCACCGCGCCCGGGTTGCGTTCGAGCACGTCGGCGGCGAACAGCATCAGCAGGCGGTCGGGGTAGATGTTCTGGCCGTCCCGGGTGACCACGCCCAGGCGGTCGCCATCGCCGTCGAAGGCGATGCCCAGGTCCGCGTCCAGGCGCGCGACCATGCTGGTCAGGTCGACCAGGTTCTGCGCGTCGCTGGGGTCGGGATGGTGGTTCGGGAAGCTGCCGTCGATGTCGCAGTACAGCGGGGTGACCTCGGCGCCGATCGCCGCGAGCACCTGCGGGGCGATGGCGCCGGCCACGCCGTTGCCGGCGTCGACCACCACCCGCAGCGGCCGGTCGAGCTGCACGTCCGAGGCGATCCGCTGCACGTAGTCCTGGTCGATGTTGCGCTGCTGCAGGGTGCCGGGTTCGGGCGCCTCGTGCAGGCGGTCGTTTGCGATCCGCGCGTGCAGGTCGGTGATCGCGTCGCCCGACAGGGTCTCGCCGCCGACCACGATCTTGAATCCGTTGTAGTCCGGCGGGTTGTGGCTGCCGGTGACCGATACGCAGGAACCGGTGCGCAGGTGGTAGGCGGCGAAATAGACCACCGGGGTCGGGGCCATGCCGATGTCGATCACGTTGCGCCCGGCGCGGCGCAGGCCCTCGACCAGGCCGTCGGCCATCTCCGGGCCGGACAGGCGACCGTCGCGGCCGACCACGATGTCCTGCAGGCCCTGGTCGTGCATCAGCGAACCGATCGCGTGGCCGATCAGCTCGGCGATGCCGCGGTCCAGGGTCCGGCCGACCACGCCGCGGATGTCGTAGGCGCGGAAGATGCCGCGGTCGATCGGCACCGGGCCGCCGGCCGGCGGCGGTTCCGCCGGCCTGGGCGGGGCCACGACCGGCGGCGGCGGCGGGGGCGGCGGCGCCTGCTGCAGGGCCTCGGCCAGGGTCGGGGCCGCGGCCGGGGCGGCCTCCTCGCCGGCCTCGCCGGCGGCCGCCGGCGCCCGCCGCCAGGCCACGAAGGCGGCGACGGCCAGCAGCGCCAGCACCACGGCGGCCAGCAGGCAGGCCATGGCCGACAGCCCGAACGGCCCGACCCCGGCTTCCGGCCCGGCGGCCACGATCCGCAGCCCGCTGCCCGGCACCGGCACGCCGCGGGCCTCGGCGCTGCCGGCCAGGGCCTCGTCGCCGCGCGCGAACACGGTGTGGCCGCCCTGGCGCAGGGCCAGGTAGGCGCCCTCTTCCTGCAGCGGCACCCCGGCCGCCGGGGCGGTCGCGCGCACCAGCGGCAGCCGTGCGTAGGCCACCCCGACCAGGACGTCGCCGGCGCGTGCCGGCGCGGTCAGCAGCAGCCGCGGGCCGGTGCCCTCGCGGGCGATGGTCGCCACCGTGTCGTCGGCGACCAGCGCCGCCTCCAGCGCCGCCAGCCGCCCGTAGCCGCCCTCCTCCAGGCGCGCGTAGGGATCCTCCAGGTCGAGCGGGAACACCGCGGTTTCCTCCACCCCGCGCCAGCCCACGGCCAGCGCGGTGCCGGCCTGGCCGAGGTCGCCGCGGGCCAGCGCCGCCTGCACCGGGGCGCTGGCCAGCTGCGCCTGCAGCTGCCGCAGCTCCGCCGACAGCGCCGCCGCGGTGCCCTGCGCGGCCTCGTCGCGGGCCTGCTCCAGGGCCTGGCTGGCGGCCGCGTCCTGGCGCAGCTGCCAGCCGCTCCAGGCCAGCCACGCCGCCAGCAGCAGCAGCGCCGCCGCCAGCAGCGGCAGCGCCGGGCGCAGTTGCGCGATGGATGGCCGCCGGCGCGGTCGGTTTTCGCTCATGTCGTCTCCCCCCGGAAAGGCCTGCGCGATGCCGGGCACCGGCGGCCGATGTTGGCGCCCCGCCTGGACGGGCCCGTCGCTCAGCGTACGCCGGTGTGGCCGAAGCCGCCCGCGCCGCGCGCGCTCTGCTCGAAAGTATCCACCACCTGCAGCCTGGCGCGCACGATCGGCAGCACCACCAGCTGGGCGATGCGGTCGCCCGGCGCGATCGTGTAGGCCTCGCGGCCGCGGTTGAAGGTACTGATCAGCAGCGGCCCCTGGTAGTCGGCGTCGATCAGGCCGGTGCCGTTGCCCAGCACGATGCCGTGGCGGTGGCCCAGGCCCGAGCGCGGCAGCACCACGGCGCACAGGCCCGGGTCGGCCAGGTGGATGGCCAGCCCGCTGGGCACCAGGGCCGCGTCGCCCGGCTCCAGCACCAGTGATGCCTCCAGCGCGGCGCGCAGGTCCAGGCCGGCGCTGGCCTCGGTGGCGTAGGCCGGCATCGGCCATTCGTCGCCGAAGCGCGGGTCCAGCAGCTTCACTTCCAGGCGGTGTTCGCGGGTCATGCGGGCTCCGGCGGGCGGGGTGCGGGGGCGCGGACGGATTCGGGCGGCTTCATGCGGGATGCGCGCGGGGTCCGGCGTCGAGCCGGTCCGCCATGAGGTCGAGCAGGCGCTCGGCCAGCTCGGTCTTGGGCGCCGGCCCGAGCGCGCGCGCGCCCCCTTCCCAGACCACCAGCAGGGCGTTGTGCTCGGCCTCGAAGCCGGTGCCCGGCAGGCCGACCCGGTTGCCGGCGACCAGGTCGGCGCCCTTGGCCGCCAGCTTGGCCCGGGCGTGGGTTTCCAGCGCCTCGGTCTCGGCGGCGAAGCCGACCACCAGCGCCGGCCGCCGCGGATGCGCCGCGACCTCGGCCAGCACGTCGGCGGTACGCACCAGTTCCAGCGTCATGGTCGCCGCGCCCCCGACCTTCTTGAGCTTGTGGTCGGCGACGGTGCGCGGGGTCCAGTCGCAGACCGCGGCCGCGCCGACGTAGGCATCGGCGGGCAGCGCCGCCAGCACCGCCTCGCGCATCTGCGCGGCCGAGCGCACGTCGCGGCGCGCGACCCCGGCCGGCGTGTCCAGCGCGACCGGCCCGGCCACCAGCACCACCTGCGCGCCGCGACGCGCGGCCGCGGCCGCGATCGCGAAGCCCATGCGGCCGCTGGAACGGTTGCCGATGTAGCGCACCGGGTCGATGTCCTCGAAGGTCGGCCCGGCGCTGACCACCAGCCGCCTGCCGCACAGGTCGCCGCTCACGCCGGCCCGGCGCCGGTGGCGCCGGCCAGCGCGCAGACGATCCGGTCCGGCTCCAGCATCCGGCCCTCGCCGGTCTCGCCGCAGGCCTGTTCGCCGCTGTCCGGGCCGAGGATCCGCACGCCGCGCTCGCGCAGGATGGCGAGGTTGGACTGTGTGGCCGGATGCGCCCACATCACCCGGTTCATCGCCGGCGCCACCGCGACCGGGGCCTCGCTGGCCAGGCACAGGGTGCTGACCAGGTCGTCGGCCAGGCCGTGCGCCAGTTTCGCCAGGGTGTTGGCGGTGGCCGGCGCGATCACGATCCGGTCGGGCCAGCGGGCCAGCTCGATGTGGCCCATCGCCGCCTCGGCGGCCGGGTCCCAGAGGCTGTCGCGCACCGGGTGCCCGGAAAGGGCCTGGAAGGTCGCGGCGCCGACGAAGTGGCGGGCGTCGGCGGTCATCGCCACGCGCACCTCGGCGCCGGCCTCGCGCAGCCGGCGCACCAGTTCGGCGGCCTTGTAGGCGGCGATCCCGCCGCAGACGCACAGCAACACCTTCTGTCCCGACAGCGCGGCCATGTGGGCGTTTTCCTACCCCGCGAACGGCCGCCAGCTTACCCGATGCCGGGGCGGCGCCCGACTGCGCCGGCATGGCCCTGCGCGCTGCAATGGCCCTGCATGGCGGCCGCCGGACCGCGACCCTCCCCTGGCGCCCCGGCGTCCGCCATGCCCCCTTCACCGCGGCAAGGAGGCCGTGATGCACATCCGCGACTGGCCGGCCGACGAGCGCCCGCGCGAGAAGCTGCTGGCGCGCGGCGCCGGCGCGCTGTCGGACGCCGAGCTGCTGGCGATCTTCCTCGGCTCCGGGCTTCGGGGGCGCGACGCGGTCGCCACCGCCCGCGACCTGCTGGCCGCGCACGGCCCGCTGCGGCGGCTGCTCGACCGCACCCCGGCGCAACTGGCCCGGCTGCCCG
Source organism: Gammaproteobacteria bacterium (assembly GCA_046566095.1). Classification (GTDB taxonomy): domain Bacteria; phylum Pseudomonadota; class Gammaproteobacteria; order Xanthomonadales; family Xanthomonadaceae; genus CAMPJU01. The sequence goes on from JBKHXI010000059.1 coordinate 13,751, forward strand.
GCCTCGGCCCGGCACGTGCCTGCGCGCTGGCCGCGGCGCTCGAGCTGGGCAACCGCCGGCTCGCCGCGCAGCTCGAGCGCGGCGAGGCGCTGGCCGACCCTGCCGCCGCCGGCCGCTACTTCGCACGAAGGTTGCGGCACCTGCCGCACGAGGTGTTCGCGGCGCTGTTCCTGGACAACCGCCACCGCGCGATCGCCTTCGAGGAACTGTTCCGCGGCACCCTGGACGGGGCCGAGGTGCACCCGCGCGAGATCGCCCGGCGCGCGCTGGACCTCAACGCCGCGGCCCTGATCGTCGGCCACAACCACCCGTCCGGGAACCCGGAACCCTCCGCCGCCGACCGCGCCGTCACCGCACGCCTGAAGCAGGCCCTGGCCCTGGTCGAGGTCCGCCTGCTCGACCATTTCGTCATCGCCGACGGCCCACCGGTCTCGCTGGCCGCCCGTGGATGGGTGTGATCCATCCCCGCCGCACCGTCGTCCCCGCCGTCCTGTCGTTCCGAACGCAGTGAGGAACCTGCTTTAGCCAACCACGACAGAAGCAGGTCCCTCGCTGCGCTCGGGACGACATCGGGGAGGATCGGCTGGGCCGTGGCCGATCGGGACCGCGCACGGGACGGGGCTATCAACGCGAGGAACCTGCTCTTGTCTTTTCCCCGAAGGACCTTCCACGTCTACATCCTCGCCAGCCGCTCCGGCGCCCTGTACGTCGGCGTCACCGGACATCTGCTGCGCCGGATGTTCGAGCACCGCAACGCACTGGCGAAGGGACACGCGACGCGTTACCGGATCCATCGGCTGGTGCACTTCGAGGAGTGCGAGGACGTGCTGGCCGCGATTGCCCGCGAAAAGCAGATCAAGGGCTGGCGGCGTGAGAAGAAGCTGGCGCTGATCCGTGCCCACAACCCCGCCTGGGACGACCTGGCCGAGGACTGGTTGCGCTGAACCTGTCGTCCCGAGCACAGCGAGGGACCTGCTTCTGCCCTCGCCCGCCAAAGCAGGTCCCTCGCTGCGCTCGGG
>JBKHXI010000060.1:0-3884 GCA_046566095.1 Gammaproteobacteria bacterium
TCCACCCATTCCGGGTGGTCGACGTAGGGGTTGCGGTTGCCCTGGTAGGAATGGATCGCATCGTTGCGCAGGCGCTCGGCCTCGGTCACCGGATCCTCCGCGTGCCATTGCAGCAGCACGCCGAGCAATCCCATGTAGGCGATGTCGGCATTGCTGCCCGTGGTCTGGATCAGGCCCAGGTCGTCGGTCAGGCGCAGGTCCGGTTCGCTGGCCCCGGTAACGCCGTGCATGCCTCCTTCGTAGCGCACGTCCATGTAGAGGATGGCGCGGGCGACATCGCCCTTGCGCGCGCTCCAGGTCTGCCAGATGGAAGCGTTCGCCCAGTTCGAGTTGCCGGGGAACACGCCGCTGCCGCCGCCGGCCCCCGCGTGCGCCTGGGTCGGATACTCGGTGCAGCTGGCCGTGCAGTTGCCGTACGGCTTGTTGCCCCGCGCGCTGTTGTAGCCGCTGTCCGAGAGCATCAGCATGTGCATGTCGGTGTAGGGATAGTTGCCGGCGCCGTCGGTGGGAAAGCCGTATGACTTGGGCCAGGTGTGCTCGCGGTTGTAGTAGGTGTTGCCGCCGCCGAACTTCGGGTAGGACATGTTCTCGTAGACGTCCAGTATCCGGCCCGGATCCAGCGGGTCTTCGTCGGCGAATTCGAGCACGTCCCAGGTGTCGGTGGCCGTGGAGGTGTAGGGAAAACGCTGGTGGTCGTCGATGACGGCGTGCAGGGTCGCGCGCAGGCGCGAGGCGCTGCTGGCGTCCACGCCGCTGTAGTAGCCGCTTGGGGGAGGCGTGGAGCCGCCCCCGCCGCCGAAGGTCTGCCCGGCATTGCATGCGCCGAAGGAATGCGCACCGGGCGCCTGCCAGGCGAAGTCCGAATAGAGCGAACCGCTGCCGGCGAGCTGCAGCGAATATCCGACGGGCGTGCTGCTGCCCTCGGCCTCCGGGATCGGGTCGCTGGCCATGCCGGCGGCGGGACCGTCGCTGGCGGTGAAGCCGCCCTCGTAGCTGAGGAACTGCACCACGCGACCGGCCGAATCGACCAGCGCGAAACCGTCCGGCGCGCCGTTCTGCAGCCCCGTCGCGGCGACCACGGCGGTGCCGTAGCCGCCGCACTGGTCGGCGACCGTGCCGGAAAGGCTCAGCGTCGCATAGCGCCCGCCGCCGTTGCCGTTGTAGAGCGCGATCGACCAGCCGGCGAGGCTGGTGCCGGCGGGGGCGACGACCTCGATCTTCTCGTTGGTGTCGCTGCCCTCGTTGTCGTAGTGGAACTCGTTGATGAAGACGCCGGCACTGGCGGTGCCGGACACGAACACGGCGAGCCCGAGCGCTGCCGCGCGGACGCCTCGACGGATGCGATGCATGGTGCTTCCCCTTCGATGCCGCGGCTGCGGCGGAACCCCTCCCCGGCGCCGCAAGCGGCCGCCTCCGCCGAGACCCTAGGAAGGACGTGTGACAGTTGTTCCCGTGCGGCGGGGCATGGTGGGTGTCCGCCTGGCGCCGGCCCGGCCGGATCCGGCGGGCCATCGCGTTTTCCATGCAAGGGGGCATGCGGACGCAAAGCGCAGCTGCCCCCCGTGTGCGGCCGGGCAGAGGGCAGAGCGATGGAAGAGTTCGCGCAGGAATTCCGCGTCAGCGCGCGGGGCCTGCAGGTCGGGATGTTCGTCGCGCGCCTGGACCGGCCGTGGCTGGATACCCGCTTCCCGCTGCAGGGCTTTCTGATCCGCGACGAGGCCGACCTGGAGGCGCTGCGCAACCAGTGCAGCCATGCCTGGGTCGACGTCGCGCGCGGCCTGTCCCCGGACCCGCGCTTCATCGAGCTGACCGATTCGAGCGTGGTGGAGGCCGCGCGCGAGCGCGAGGAGTACCAGGCGCTGCGCAGGACCGAATGGACGCTGGGCAGCAGCTTCGAGGACGAGCTGCCGCAGGCCGAGCAGGCGCATGCCAGCCTCGAGCAGGGCATCGCCGAGCTGATGGCCGACGTCGACGCCGGCCGCAAGCTGGACGTGGCCAGGCTTCGCCAGGGCGTGGACGCGATGGTCGATTCGGTCACCCGCAACCCCGCCGCCTTCGGCTGGCTCAAGGAACTCAAGCGCCGCGACGACTACACCTACCAGCACGCGCTGAGCTGTTCGGTGTGGGCGGCGAGCTTCGGCCGCCACCTCGGGCTGGAGCGCGACGAGATCTGCGAGCTGGCTCTGGGCGGGCTGCTGTTCGACGTCGGCAAGACCCGGGTGCCGGCCGCCCTGCTGTCGAAGGACGCCGGCCTCGACGCCCATGAGAGCGCGCAGATGCGCCGGCACGTGGAGCACGGCCTGGCGATCCTGGGCGACACGCCGGGGATCGGTGCGGCGGTGCTGGAAATGGTGGAAACCCACCACGAGCGCCACGACGGCAGCGGCTATCCCCGCGGCCTGGCCGGCAGCGCGATCCCGATCGCCGGCCGCATCCTGGGCATCGTCGACACCTACGACGCCCTGACCACCCTGCGTTCGCATGCCGCCGGGCTGGCGCCGCACCAGGCCGTGGCCGAGCTGTACCGGGTGCGCGGCACGCTGTTCCAGTCGGAGCTGGTCGAACAGTTCATCCAGACCTGCGGCATCTACCCGACCGGGTCGCTGGTGGAGCTGAGCGACGGCTACGTGGGCGTGGTGACCGCGGTGCACAGCCTCAAGCGCCTGCGGCCGAGCGTGATGCTGCTGCTCGACCCGGAGCACAGGCCCTTGCCGCAGTTCGCCACGGTCGACCTGGGCGACGCGGGCGCCGGCGACGGCGGCGCGGTATCGATCGTCCGGGGCCTGCCGCGGGGCGCCTACGGCATCGATCCCGCCGAACTGTTCCTGGACTGACCGCGCGTGTCCGGCATCGAGGACGACCTCACCGGGCTGCACGGGCGCCGCAGCTTCCTGTCGCTGCTGCGCCGCCACATCGGCATGGCCAACGACCGGCAGCAGGCGCTGGCGCTGGTGGTCGTGGACCTGGACGGCTTCGCGCGCATCAACGGCGCCTTCGGCTACGAGGCCGGCGACCGGATCCTGCAGCACCTGGCCGGGATCCTGCGCCAGGTCGCGCGCGCGCAGGACTACGCGGCCCGGATCGGCAGCGACCGGTTCGCGCTGCTGCTGCCGCGGATCATGAACGCAGGGCATGCGGAACTGGCCGTGCAGAAGCTGTTCCGCCTGCTCGACAGCCCCTTCCGCCACGGCGAGCAGCAGCTGCGGCTGTCCGCCACCGCCGGGATCGCGCTGTGCCCGGCGCACGCCACCCACGCCGACTTCCTGCTGCGGCAGGCGGAGAAGGCGGTGGCGCGCGCGCGCACCGGCGGGCTGCGCAGCGCGTTCGCGGCCGACAGCGGCGGCGATGCCCTGCTGTCGCAGTTCTGGGACATCGAGATCGAGCTCGACAGCGCCCTGGAGAACGGCCAGATCGCGCTGTACTACCAGCCGCAGCTGCGGATCCACGACCACCGGCCGGTCGGGGTCGAGGCGCTGATGCGCTGGTATGCGCCGGCGCGCGGCGAGATCCCGGCCGACGTCTTCATCCCGGTCGCCGAGAGCACCGGCCAGATCCGCAAGCTGACCATGTGGGCGCTCAACACCGCCCTGCGCCAGGCCGGGCGCTGGCGGCACCCGTGGGGCGAACTGGCGGTCGCGGTGAACGTGCCGGCCGGGATGGTGGCGCAGCAGGACCTGCCCGAGCTGGTGGAGAACGCGATGCGGCTGTGGGGCGGCGCGCAGGCGCGGCTGGTGCTGGAGATCACCGAGCGCTCGCTGATGGATGCCGACCACAGCTTCGCGGTGCTGTCGCGCATCCGCGCGCTCGGGGCGCGGGTGTCGATCGACGACTTCGGCACCGGCTACTCCTGCCTGGCGCGGTTCCGCGACATCCCGGCCGACGAG
>JBKHXI010000061.1:0-4283 GCA_046566095.1 Gammaproteobacteria bacterium
TAGACCGCCGCGAGCGCGGCGGCGACCGCCAGCGCGCGCACCGGCAGCGCCGGGGCCGGCGGCAGGAGGGGCGGAACGGGGCTGCTCATGGGCGCGGTCCGGACGGGTCGCGCAACGCCCGTGCGCCGGGGCCGGCGCACCGCGGCGGCCGGGCGCGCATCGTACTGCGGTCGCCCGATCCGCGGATGCGCCACAGGTCATGCGGCGGCGCCGGCGCCGCGGCCGCGCGCGGGACTGCTTCCGGAAAGAACACGGGCGCCCTGCGGCGCCCGTTGCCATGCGCAGGCCGCGACGGCCGCCGCGGTCAGTCGGCCCAGCGGCCCGCCGACTTCGCGCCCGGCAGCACCTGCGCCGACAGCTGGCGGTCCTCGCCCAGCAGCACCACCGCGTCGGCCAGGATCGCGGCGGAGGCGCGCAGCAGCGGGTCCGGGCGCTCCTCGGCGGCTTCCTCGCGGGCGACGTCCTCGAGGATGTCGCGCTCGCCGGCCTGCAGGCCATCGTCGAGGGTGGTCTCGGCCAGCGGGTCGAGCGGCAGCCCCAGGCGCTTGCGCTCGGCCTGGCGCGCGGCCCGGCGCGCGGCGTCCGCCTTGCGCTCGGCGCGGCGCTCGGCCTCGTTGAGCGAGATCCAGCCGCGCGCCTTCTCCTCGCGGAAGCGCTCCACGTCCTCCACCCACCACCGGAACTCGGGGTCGGCGGCGATCCGCGCCTCGTGGCGCTGGCCCAGGCGCGGCAGCAGCGGCGCGAAGTTGCCGTAGCGGCGGTGCTCGACCGCGGCGATCCGGGTCCAGGGGATGGCGTTGTCGTAGGTGCTCTCGCCGAACTCGTTGGCGTCGACCGTGACCGGGAAGCGGATGTCCGGCACCACGCCGCGGTGCTGGGTGCTGCCGCCGCTGACGCGGAAGAACTGGGCGATGGTGAGCTTGACCTGGCCGAAGCGGGTCTCCTCGTTGGCCGGCCAGCGGTCCAGGTCGACCAGGTTCTGCACCGTGCCCTTGCCGAAGGTCGGTTCGCCGATCACCAGCCCGCGCCCGTAGTCCTGGATGGCGCCGGCGAAGATCTCCGAAGCCGAGGCCGAGCCGCGGTTGACCAGCACCGCCAGCGGTCCGTCCCAGGCGGTGCCGCCGGAGCGGTCGCGCTCCACCGCCACCCGGCCGCCGGAGCTGCGCACCTGCACCACCGGGCCCTTGTCGATGAACAGGCCGGTCAGCTCGACCGCCTCGTTGAGCGAGCCGCCGCCGTTGTTGCGCAGGTCCAGCACCACGCCGTCGACGCCGTCGCGGCGGAAGCCCTGCAGCAGCCGCGCCACGTCGCGGGTGGCCGAGGCGTAGTCGCCGTTGTTCTTCCGCCGGCCCTCGAAGTCCTGGTAGAAGGTCGGCAGTTCGATCACCCCGATGCGCTGCTCGCCGCCGCCTTCGACCGGCACGGTAAGCAGCTTCGACTTGGCGGCCTGCTCCTCGAGCCGGATCCGGGCGCGGGTCAGCTCGACCCGGCTGGGCGGGCCGTCCAGCGCGGCCGCGGCCGGCACCACGTCCAGCCGCACCTTGGTGCCCTTCGGCCCCTTGATCCTGTCGACCACGTCGTCGATCCGCCAGCCGATCACGTCCTCCATCGGCCCGCTGTCGCCCTGGCCGACGGCGACGATGCGGTCGCCGGGCTTGAGCCGCTTGTCCATCGCCGCCGGGCCGCCGGCGATGATCTCGCGGATCACCACCACGTCGTCCTGCTTCTGCAGCTGCGCGCCGATGCCCTCCAGCGACAGCGACATGCTCTGGTTGAACAGCGCCGCGCTGCGCGGGTTGAAATAGCTGGTGTGCGGGTCGATGGCGCCGGCGTAGGCGTTGAGGAAGGTCTGGAAGACGTCGTCGCCGGTAAGCTGGCGCACGCTGGTGGCGAGGTTGGCGTAGCGCTTGTCGAGGGTCTCGCGGATCGCCTTGTCGTCCTTGCCGGCCAGCCGCAGCCGCAGCCAGTCGTTCTTGACCGACTTGCGCCACAGCGCGTCCAGCTCCTCCGCGCTCGCCCAGGGCGCGTCCTCGCGGTCGTGCTGCCAGCGCTCGTCGCGGTCGAAGTCGAAGCCCTGCCGGAGCAGCCCGCGCGCGTAGCCGATGCGCTCGTCCACGCGCTGGCGGTAGACGGCGAACATGGTCCAGGCCGGGCCCGGGTCGCCGTCCTTGATCGCATCGTCCAGGCGGGTGCGCCAGGGCGTGAACTTCTGCACGTCCTGGGCGGTGAGGAACAGCTTGTTGCCGTCGAGCGCCTCCAGGAAGCGGTCGAACACCTCCTGCGACAGGGCGTCGTCCAGCGGCCGCGGCCGGTAGGCGTAGCGGCTGTCGGACAGCAGGCCGTAGACCAGCTGGGTGGTGGTCGACTGGGCCTGGGTCGGCCCGTCCGCCAGCCCGGTGTCGGCGCGCGCGCCGAGCAGCAGCGGCGCGGTGAGGGCGAAGGCGAGCAGCAGGGGACGGAAGTTCATCGTGGCATCCGCGGCCGTGGGGAGGCCGTCATCGAAGCTTGCGGGGGGCTTGGACCGCGCGGTAGTGCCGGAAGTTGCGGCCGGCGCGAACCAGGTCGCGTCCGCACGCCCGATCCCACTCTAACCGCGCCCTGGCGGCCGGTTGTGAACAAATCGTCAGCGGGCCACGGACGCCGGCGGGCCGCGCGGCCGGGTTCAGCCGGCGGCGGCGCGCAGCGCCCCGGCGGCCTCGGCGGCCTGGCGGTCGGCGTGGTAGGACGAACGCACCAGCGGCCCGGAGGCGACGTGGCGGAAGCCCAGTTCCAGGCCGTAACCTTCCAGCGCCTTGAACTCGTCCGGCGTCCAGTAACGCAGCACCGGGTGGTGGTGGGCGCTGGGCTGCAGGTACTGGCCGATGGTGACCATCTCCACCGCGTGCGCGCGCAGGTCGCGCAGGGTCTGCCGGACCTGGTCCAGGGTCTCGCCCAGGCCGAGCATGATCCCGGACTTGGTCGGCACCGCCGGATGCTGCGCCTTGAAGCGCGCCAGCAGGTCCAGCGACCACTGGTAGTCGGCGCCCGGACGCACGTTGCGGTACAGCGCCGGCACCGTCTCCAGGTTGTGGTTGAACACGTCCGGCGGGTTCCGCGCCAGGATCTCCAGCGCCCGGTCCATGCGGCCCTTGCCGCGGAAGTCCGGGGTCAGGATCTCGATGCGGGTGCCGGGGCTGTATTCGCGGATCGCGGCGATGCAGTCGACGAAGTGCTGGGCGCCGCCGTCGGGCAGGTCGTCGCGGTCGACGCTGGTCACCACGACGTAGCGCAGGCCCATGTCGGCGACGGTGCGCGCCAGGTTGCGCGGCTCGTCGGGGTCCGGCGGCTTCGGCCGGCCGTGGGCGACGTCGCAGAAGCTGCAGCGGCGGGTGCAGACCTCGCCGAGGATCATGAAGGTGGCGGTGCCGTGGCCGAAGCATTCGTGGATGTTCGGGCAGCTGGCCTCCTCGCACACCGTGACCAGCCGGTTCTCGCGCAGCTTGGCCTTGAGCCGGGCCACGGAGTTGTCCGAGGGAATCCGCACCCGGATCCAGGACGGCTTGCGCAGCACCGGCGCCTCGGCGAACCGCACCGGCGAGCGCGCGATCTTGTCGCCGGCGACCTGCTTGGCGCCTTCGCGCAGCGGCGCGGGCGCGGGCGCGGCCGGGACGTCGGCGACGACCGCGAGCGGGATCGACTTGGCGGCGGGATCGGTCATGTCGCCCATGCGGATGTGGGAGCGCCCTTCGGGGCGATCGTCGGCCCGGGGGACGCGCAATCGCGCCCAAGGGGCGCTCCTACGGCGGCGGGCCGGGCTCGATCGCCAAGCCGAGCTGCGCGGCGAGGTGGCCGACCAGCACCGGCTTGACCGCGTCCGGGCTCGGCGGGCCGCCCAAGTCTAGCATCGACACCACCTGCAAGCCCTGGTAGCCGCAGGGATTGATCCGCGCAAACGGCTCCAGGTCCATGGCGATGTTGAAGGCCAGGCCGTGGAAGCTGCAGCCGCGGCGCACCCGGATGCCGAGCGCGGCGACCTTGGCGCCGTTCACGTACACCCCGGGCGCGCCGTCGCGGCGGCGTCCCTCGATGTTCCAGTCGGCCAGGGTGTCGATCACCGCCTGCTCGATCCGGCAGACGTAGTCGCGCACGCCCAGCTTCAGCCGGCGCAGGTCCAGCAGCGGATAGGCCACGATCTGGCCGGGGCCGTGGTAGGTGACCTGGCCGCCGCGGTCGACCTGGAGCACCGGGATGGCGCCGGGCGCCAGCACGTGCTCGGCGCGGCCGGCCTGGCCCAGGGTGAACAC
>JBKHXI010000062.1:0-5675 GCA_046566095.1 Gammaproteobacteria bacterium
GCGCACCTGGAAGGCAAGGGCATCGTCACCCAGGACGCCGGCGGCCTGGCGCAGAAGGGCGGCGCGACCTGGAGCCATGTGCAGATCGCCAACCGCCCCGAGGCCATCCACACCACCAAGGTGGACACGGCCAAGGCGGACCTGGTGATCGGCTGCGACCCCATCGTTGCCGCGAACAAGGCCACGCTGGCCGCCATGCAGCCGGGGCGCACCTTTGTCGCCCTCAACAGCCACGGCACACCGGCCGCGGCCTTTGTGCACAACCCCAATTGGCAGTTCCCGGCCGACGGCTGCGAGGCCGCCATCGCACAGGCCGTGGGCGCCGAGTTGCTGGGTGTGTTCGACGCCGAGCAGGTGGCCAGCCAGTTGCTGGGTGACAGCATCTACACCAACCCGCTGATGCTGGGCTATGCGTGGCAAAAGGGCCGCGTGCCGCTGTCCCACGCCGCGCTCATGCGCGCCATGGAGCTCAATGGCGTACAGGTGGAGAACAACAAGGCCGCCTTCGAATGGGGACGCCGCTGCGCGCACAACCTGGCCGAGGTGCAGGCGCTGTTCCAGGCCGCGCAGGTGATCCAGTTCGTGAAGAAGCCCGGCTTGGCCGAGATGGTCGCCAAGCGTGTGGACTTCCTCACGGGCTACCAGAACGCCGCCTATGCGGCCGAGTACCAGGCCTTCGTGGACAAGGTGCGCGCGGCCGAGGATTCACTGGGCCAGGGCACGCGCCTCACTGAGGCGGTGGCGCGCTACCTGTTCAAGCTGATGGCCTACAAGGACGAGTACGAGGTCGCGCGCCTGTATGCGTCGGACGAGTTCCGGCGCCGCCTGGAACAGCAGTTCGAAGGCGGTTTCGACCGGATCCGGCGCGGACTGCGCTTCCACCTGGCTCCGCCGCTGCTGGCCCGCCGCGACGCGCAGGGCCACCTGCGCAAGCGCGAGTTCGGGCCCTGGGTGTTCACCGCGTTCCGGATGCTGGCCAGGCTGCGGTTCCTGCGCGGCACGCCGCTGGACGTGTTCGGGTACACCGCCGAGCGGCGTGGCGAGCGGGCGCTGGTCGAGCGCTACTTCGCCACCGTCGAGCGGCTGCTGGAAGGCCTGCACCCCGGCAACGTGGCGCTGGCCGCCGAGATCGCGGCGGTGCCCGAGCACGTGCGCGGCTTCGGCCACGTCAAGGAGGCGCACCTGGCCGAGGCCCTGCGCCGCGAGGCCGGGCTGCTGGCGCGCTGGGACGCGGATCGGCCGCCGCAGGCCGCGCGCGCGGCGGCCTGAACCCTGCGCGCCACTGCCTGCGCGTCACTGCCTCGCTGCCGGGGCATCCTGCCGGGACATCACTGTCCGATCCCGTCGCCGCGGCTGCCGGCGGCGGCCTGCAGCACCTCGACCCGGTCGATGCCGGCCACGCCCTGCTGCGCGGGCGGCTGCCGGTAATCGTGTCGGTACTCGTGCCGGTAATCGGACGCCTGCGGCGTCGCCCAGGCGATGCCGGTGGCCGGATCCACCGGCGACCGGTCGCCGGGGCTCACGATCTCCGGCCCGTGCGACGCGTAGTCCGCCACCACCACCAGGGTGCCGTGGCCGGTGGCCTCGAACAGCCTGCGGGCGAACTCCTTGGGCAGGCGCACGCATCCGTTGGAGGCGGGGTAGCCGGGGATCTTGCCCGCGTGCAGGGCCACGCCGTCCCAGGTCAGGCGCTGCATGTAGGGCATCGGCGCGTTGTCGTAGAGGTTGGAGTAGTGCTCCTTGCGCTTCTGCAGGATCGGGAACACCCCGGTCGGGGTCTCCTTGCCGGCCTTGCCGGTACTCACCGTCGACACGCCGATCCGCACCCCGTTGCGGTACACGTGCGCGCGCTGCTCCGGCAGGCTGACGATCACCACCGTGTCGTCGCCGGCCGGCGCCAGTTCCGGCATCCAGCGGAACTCGCCCGGGGCCAGGCCGTCGGCCTGCGCCGGCAGCCAGGCCAGGACCAGCGCCAGCAGGACGGCGGCCGTCGCCGCGCGCCGCGCGCCGATGCCGCGGCCGGCGGGCTTCGCCGCGGGGCGGGCGGTGGAAGGGGCGTGTGGGATGCGGACTTCCATGAGATGCGTTTCCATGTGTCTGCGTTGCCCACGAGCGTAGGCGGGCGCGCATGAGACCCGGATTCAACATTCCGTACCGCGCTTGAACCGCGACGCCGGAACAGCGCGCGCACGACCGGTTTCCTCCGCATGGCGGCGAAGTCGTCGACTCGCGCATGAACGCGCGGTGCGTTCGCATCGGCGGTGGCGAAAATTCGCCAGCAGATCGTGCAGGCCGCAGCGGCTGCCGTCGCCGCCGATCCCGCAGGCGAGCGGTGTCGCGCGTGGGTGCGCATCGCCGCCGGTCGCGCGGCCGGCCGTTGCACGCCGGCATGGCCCGGACCGCGGTCGGGCGACGGCCCTCGACGCGGTCTGGGCCCCCCTGCCGTCGGTGGGGTGACTTCCGGCCCATGACGGATCGTCTAGGTGTTGTAGTATACCAGCACACCAATTCACGCCGCCCGCCGGCCTCCACCCGAGACCCCGCCATGAACGCCACCGTGCAAGTCCTCACCACCCGCCCCGCGCATTCCTGCCCCGCCCCGCTGCGCCTGGCCGCCCCGCCTTCCAGCCGCCGCATCCACCGCGCCCGCGACTTCGGCGTCGGCTACGGCAACAGCAGCGGGTACGCGAGCTGCAAGCGCTACACCCCGCTCTGGGGCCAGGCCCGCTTCCAGTTCGGCTGATCCACCGCGCCGGGCGGCCGGCCCCTCCCCCCGGCCGCGCCGGCGGACGGCCGCGGCACCCGATCGGGGTCGCCGCGGCCATCCGCCGGTCCATCGGATAAGGATCCGCCTGCAAACGGCTTCTTCCCTGCCTTCGAAACGACGGCGGGGGCAGGCCGGTCCGGGGGGCCGTGCGGGCCGGCAGGCTATGCTGGCCGCCCGCCGCCTGGACCACGCTCCCAGCCGCCATGCCGATCCCCGAGCCACTGCCCGACCGGGCTCCCGCGCCCGCGCCCGACCGCGCTGCCGGGTGCGCCCGCAGCTCCCTCGCCTGCGCCCAGGCCGGCGCCGGCAGCCCGCGGCCGCGCACCCCGGCGCGCCGGCGCTGAGGCGCGGACGCCGCATGCCGTTCCGCCGCCGGCCCTCGATCGAGGCGCTGAACGCCCTGTCCGAGGGCACCGCCATCGCCGCGCTCGGGATCCGCCTGACCGAGCTGGGCGCGGACTTCCTGCGCGGGACCATGCCGGTGGACGCCCGCACCGTGCAGCCCTACGGCCTGCTGCACGGCGGCAGTTCGGTGCTGCTGGCCGAGACCCTGGGCTCGACCGCCGGCAACCTGTGCACCGCCGAAGGACGCATCTGCGTGGGCATCGAGATCAACGCCAACCACCTGCATGCGGTGCGCTCGGGCATCGTCACCGGCACCGCGCGGGCGCTGCACGTCGGCGGCCGCACCCAGGTCTGGGAAATCCGGATCGAGGACGGCGACGGCCGTCTGGCCTGCGTGTCGCGGCTGACCCTGGCGGTAGTGGCCGCCGCCTGACCCGGCACGCGTCAGCGGCCGCGGGCCCGCATCCGTAAAATCGGACGGATGACCGACTCCACGGATTCCGGCGGCTCCGGCGGCGGCCACCCGCTCGCGCGCGCCGGCCGCTACCTGCTGCGGGTGCCGATGCTGCTCTGGCACCTGCTGGTGGACCTGCCGTTGACCCTGCTGCTGCTGGCGCCCCCGACCGCGCGCATGCGGATCGGCGGCGAACGCCTGGACCACCGCGCGATCCGGGCCTGGTCGGCCGGCCTGATGCGGGTGTTCGGCTTCCGCCTGCGCCGCTACGGTACGCCGGCGCCCGGCGCCACCCTGTTCGTAGCCAACCATGTCAGCTGGGTCGACATCGTCGCCCTGCACAGCCAGCGGATGATGGGCCTGGTGGCCAAGCGCGAGATCGCCGGCTGGCCGCTGGTCGGCTGGATGGCGGCGCGGGCCGAGACCATCTTCCACCAGCGCGGCAGCACCGAATCGCTGGGAGGGGTGCTGCACGAGATGCTGGCGCGGCTGCGCGCGGGGCATTCGGTCGGGGTGTTCCCGGAGGGGCGCACCCGCGACGGCCGCGAGGTCGGCCCGTTCCACGCCCGGATCTTCCTGGCGGCGGTGGAAGCGGGCGTGCGCGTGCAGCCGGTGGCGCTGCGCTACGGCGAGCGCGGCCGGGACCAGACCCGGGTCGCGTTCGCGCCGGGCGAGGGCTTCCTCGGCAACTTCCTGCGCCTGCTCGGCGAGCCGCCGCGGGTGTGCGAGCTGCACTTCCTGGAACCGATCGAGCCGGGCGACGCGGGCGGGCGCCGCCGCATCGCCGAGACCGCGCGCGAGCGCATCGTCGCGGCGATGCGCGGATGACGCCGGCCGGGCGCCCGGCGGCCGGCTACCGCCCGCCGCGCTGGCTGCGCAACCCGCACCTGCAGACCGTGCTCGGCTCGAGCCCGCCGCGGCGGCGGCGCGGCGCGCAGGCACTGGCCGCGATCGGCGCCCGCTCGCGCGTGCACCTGCTCGACGGCGGCGACGGCGTGCGCCTGCAGGCGGTGCACAGCGCCCTGCCCGGGCAGGTCCCGCGGGCGCTGGCGGTGCTGCTGCACGGCTGGGAGGGCAGCGCCGAGTCGGGCTACATGCGGCTGACCGCGGCGCGGCTGCTGGAGGCCGGGTTCGACGTGTGCCGGCTCAACTTCCGCGACCACGGCGACACCCACCACCTCAACGAGGAGCTGTTCCACTCCAACCGCATCGACGAGGTGGTGGCCGCGGTCGGCGACGTGGCCCGGCGGATCCTGCCGGCGACCGGACCGGCGCGGCCGCTGTGCCTGGCCGGCTATTCGCTGGGCGGCAACTTCGCGCTGCGGGTGGGGCTGCGCGCCCCCGCCGCCGGGCTGGACATCGCCGCGATCGCCGCGGTCTGCCCGGTGCTGGACCCGGCCGCGACCATGGACGCGATGGAGGCCGGGCTGCCGCTGTACCACTGGTACTTCGCCCGCAAGTGGCGGCGCTCGCTGCAGCGCAAGCGCGCGCTGTTCCCGCAGCGCTACCCGGTGGACGACCGCACCCTGGGCCTGCCGCTGCGGCCGCTGACCCAGTGGCTGGTCGAGCGCCACACCGATTTCGGCAGCCTGGACCGCTACTTCGACGGCTACGCCATCGCCGGCGCGCGGCTGGCCCCGCTGGCGGTGCCGGCCTGGATCCTGACCGCGGCCGACGACCCGGTGATCCCGATCGGCCATTTCCGCGCCCTGGAACTGGCCGCCGGCACCACCCTGGAAGTGGCCGAGCACGGCGGCCACTGCGGCTTCATCGAGGATGCGCGGCTGCACGGCTATGCCGAAGCCTGGGTGGCGCGTCGCCTGGCGCAGGCGACCCCCTGACACGGCGCGGCTTCCGGTTCGCATCGGCTGCGCTACGCTTCCATTCCCCCCTGCATCCAGGAGATCGCGCCATGCGCATCCGCAGCGACAGCTTCGAGCACCGCCAGCCGATCCCGGCCGAGTTCGCGATGGGCGCGCCGGGCGGCTTCGGCGGCAACCGCAACCCGCACCTGGCCTGGGACGGGGCGCCGGACGGGACGCGCTCGTTCGCGCTGCTGTGCATCGACACCGACGCGCCGACCGATCCTTCGCTTGCGGGCAAGGACGG
>JBKHXI010000063.1:0-10358 GCA_046566095.1 Gammaproteobacteria bacterium
AGCGCTTGCTTCCGTCTTCCGGAAAGCAGGTCCCTCGCTGCGCTCGGGACGACAGGTGGATGAGCCGGCCGTTGCAGCCTGCGCGGCGCGCCCGCCTCGTGCGACCATGCGCGCATGGCCAGCGAACGTCCCGTCGTGCTGATCACCGGCGCCGCCCGCCGCCTGGGCGCGGCGATCGCGCGCGACCTGCACGCCGCCGGCTGCGACCTCGCCCTGCACTACCGCAGCTCGGCCGCCGACATGCGCCAGCTCGAGGGCGCGCTGCTGGCGGCGCGGCCGGGCAGCGCGGCCGTCCTGCAGGCGGACCTGGCCGAGTTCGACCGCCTGCCGGAGCTGGTGGCGCGCGCGGTCGGCCGCTTCGGCCGGCTCGACGGCCTGGTCAACAACGCCTCGGCCTTCTTCCCCACCCCGCTCGGCCAGGCCACCCCGGCGCAGTGGGACGCGCTGTTCGCGGCCAACGCGCGCGCGCCGTTCTTCCTGGCGCAGGCCGCCGCGCCGCATCTGCGGGCCGCGGGCGGGGCCATCGTCAACCTCGCCGACGTGTACGCGGCGCGCCCGCTGCGCGACCACGCGATCTACGGCATGAGCAAGGCGGCGCTGGTGCACATGACCCGCGCGCTGGCGCTGGAGCTGGCGCCCGAGGTCCGGGTCAACGCGATCGCGCCCGGCGCGATCCTGTGGCCCGAGGACGACGACGGCGGCAAGCCGGAGGCGGCCAAGCAGGCTATCCTCGCCCGCACCCCGCTCGGCCGCACCGGCACCGCGGAGGAAGTCGCCGGCGCGGTCCGCTGGCTGCTGCGCGAGGCCAGCTACGTCACCGGCCAGGTCATCCGCCTGGACGGAGGACGGCTGCTGCAGGACTGAGAGCCGACCGCGCCTTCGACCACCCGCGCCCCGCCAGCAAGCCACGCGCCGGCGCGCAACGCGAATCGCGGGCAAGGCCCGCTCCTACGAATCCCGGGACTACCCGTAGGAGCGCCCCTTGGGCGCGATTGTCTGCAAACCGACCAACGCCCGACCGGTCGCGGACAAGACCCGCGCCTGCCGCTCTACAGGGTCAGGGCGATCTGCGGCGGCGGGGCGGCGTGCTCGGGGTGTGCGGCCCAGAGCGCGGCGAGGCTGCGGCCGTCGCCGGGCACGCGCAGGTCGGGGTCCAGGTCGCACAGCGGCTTGAGCACGAAGGCGTGCTGCAGCTCCGGCCGCGGCAGCCGCAGAGGGCCGGGGCCGTCCAGCACCAGGTCGTCGTAGAACACGATGTCGATGTCCAGCGGCCGGTCGCCGAAGCGCGGGCCGCTGCGGTCGCGGCCGTGCGCGTCCTCCAGGGCGTGCAGCCAGCCGTCGAGCTCGAACGGGTCCAGCGTGGTCTCCACCACCGCCGCGGCGTTGAGGAAATCCCCGCCTTCGAACCCGACCGCACGGGTGCGGTAGACCGGCGAGAAGCGCACCGTGCCGAAGCGTTCGCGCAGCGCCGCCGCCGCGGAGGCGAGGTTGCGTTCCGGCGCGATGTTGCTGCCCAGGCTGAGCCAGGCGCGGTGCGCGCCATGGTGCGGCAGGCCGCTCATCGCGCGGTCATGCGCGCGGCCCGGCCCGCCGCACGATTTCCACGCCCACGCTGCGCGCGCCGCGCACCGCGCCGGGCTTGGACAGCCGCAGCCGCACCTCGGCCACGCCGAACTCCTCCAGCACCAGCGCCGCGCAGCGCTCGGCCAGGGTCTCGACCAGGCCGAAGTCCGACTGCGACACGAAGGCGACCAGGCGCTTGCTCACCGCCTTGTAGTCGAGGGTGTCGGCGATGTCGTCGCTGGCCGCCGGCACGCTGTTGTCGAAGGCCATCTCGATGTCGAACGACAGCGGCTGGCGGATCCGCCGCTCCCAGTCGTAGATCCCGATCAGGGCCTCGATCTCCAGCCCCTCGATGAACACCTTGTCCATGCCGGCTCCTGCAGTCCGAGCCCCCATTGTAGGAGCGCCCCTTGGGCGCGATGCCGCGAACGGGCCGCGCCGGGAAAGCCATCGCGGGCAAGGCCCGCTCCTACGCGACGAGGCCCACCGCCGTAGGAGCGCCCCTTGGGCGCGATGCCGCGACCGGGCCGCGCCGGGAAAGCCGTCGCGGGCAAGGCCCGCTCCTACGCGACGAGGCCCACCGCCGTAGGAGCGCCCCTTGGGCGCGATGCCGCGAACGGGCCGCGCCGGGAAAGCCCATCGCGGGCAAGGCCCGCTCCTACGTGGTCGCGACCGCGGGCAGGGTCGCCATGTCCCAGCGCGGCACCACCCGCACCGAGGCGTCGTCGTGCTGGCCGGCGGCCAGGCGCAAGGCGCCGGCGAAGGCGATCATCGCGCCGTTGTCGGTGCACAGCGCCGGCCGCGGGAAGCAGACCCGCCCGCCGCGCATGGCCGCGGCCTCCTGCAGCTTCGCCCGCAGCCGCCGGTTGGCGCCGACCCCGCCGGCCACCACCAGGGTGTCGCAGCCGGCCGCGTCCAGCGCCCGCTCGCACTTGATCGCCAGGGTGTCGACCACCGCGTCCTCGAAACCGCGGGCGAGGTCGGCGCGGGTGCCGTCCGCCCGGTCGCAGCCCTGCCAGGCCAGCAGCACCTGGGTCTTGAGCCCGCTGAAGCTGAAGTCCAGCCCCGGCCGGTCGGTCATCGGCCGGGCGAAGCGGAACGCGCCGGGCGTGCCGCCCTCGGCGAGCCTGGCCAGCTGCGGGCCGCCCGGATAGGGCAGGCCCATCAGCTTGGCGGTCTTGTCGAAGGCCTCGCCGGCGGCATCGTCCAGGGTCTCGCCCAGCAGCCGGTAGCGGCCGATCGCCTCCACCTGCACCAGCTGGGTATGGCCGCCGGAGACCAGCAGCGCCACGAACGGCGGCGCCAGGTCCGGGTCCTCGAGCAACGGCGCCAGCAGGTGGCCTTCCATGTGGTGGACTCCGATCGCCGGCACCTCCAGGGCCCAGGCCAGCGCGCGGGCCACGCCGGCGCCGACCAGCAGCGCGCCGACCAGACCGGGGCCGGCGGTGTAGGCCACCCCGTCGAGGTCGCGCACCGACAGCCCGGCCTCGGCCAGGGTCTGGCGGACCAGGGGCAGCAGCTTGCGCACGTGGTCGCGGCTGGCCAGTTCCGGCACCACCCCGCCGTACTCGGCGTGCAGCGCCACCTGGCTGTAGACCGCGTGCGCCAGCAGCCCGTCCGCGCCGCGGCGGGCGGTGTCGTAGACCGCCACCCCGGTCTCGTCGCAGGAGGTTTCGATGCCGAGTACGCGCATATGGCCAGTATGGGGGCGCCCGCCCCGGATTTCCCGCCCCGTAGGAGCGCCCCTTGGGCGCGATCCCCGCCGGCGCCAAATCGCGGGCAAGGCCCGCTCCTACGGCGGCGGCCCCGGCTTGCACGCCCCAGCGGGCTCCCGCTATCATATGCGGCTTGCCCGGTCCGCCCGGGCCATACCCGAACCGAGATTCCGTATGCCGAGCGTCAAAGTCCGCGAGAACGAGCCTTTCGAGTTTGCCCTGCGCCGCTTCAAGCGCACCTGCGAGAAGGCCGGCGTGCTGGCCGAAACCCGCAAGCGCGAGTACTACGAGAAGCCGACCCAGGAGCGCAAGCGCAAGGCCGCCGCCGCGGTGAAGCGCCAGGCCCGCCGCGCCTCGCGCGACGTCACCAAGCGCCAGCGCCTGTACTGAGCGCAGGCCCGGCAGGCAGCCCCCGGCCCGCCTGCCACCCGTGACCCCCGAAGCCGGCCGCAAGCCGGCTTTCGTGTTTCCGGGGTGCGGGCAGTGGGCTGCGGCTGTCTGGCGGCGACTTGACGCACCCCCATCCCGGCCTTCCCCCGCAAGCGGGGGAAGGAGCAAAGCCTTCCTCCGCAAGCGGGGGAAGGAGACCCCCGGCCGCGACGACGTCGCGTGCAGGCCTGCTGCGGCAGGATGGGGCCGATTCCACCCACGCCGGCGCGCCGACGCGCCTGCCATGCGGAGCCCGACATGAGCCTGAAGACCCGACTGACCGAAGACATGAAGGCCGCGATGAAGGCCGGCGACAGGGACACCCTGGGCGTGATCCGGATGGCCAACGCCGCGATCAAGCAGCGCGAGGTCGACGAGCGCATCGAGCTGGACGATGCCCAGGTGCTGGCGGTGCTGGAGAAGATGGTCAAGCAGCGCAAGGATTCGGTGTCGCAGTACGCCGCCGCCGGCCGCGAGGACCTGGCCGCCATCGAGCGCGCCGAGATCGCGGTGATCGAACGCTACCTGCCCGAGAAGCTGGACGAGGCCGAGCTCGACGCCGCGATCGACGCCGCGATCGCCGAGACCGGCGCCAACGGCCCGGCCGACATGGGCAAGGTCATGGGCGTGCTCAAGCCGCGTCTGGCCGGCCAGGCCGACATGGGCGAGGTTTCCCGGCGGGTGAAGCAGCGCCTTGCCGGCTGATCCGGACAGCACGATGCCGATGACCGCGCAGACCACCGTCGGCAAGGCACGGGATCCGGAGGCACGGCGCGCGCGGCGGAGCGCGCGGCTGCGCGGCAGCCTGCCGGTCGCGGTCGTGCGGCGCTTCGTCGAACTCGACCTGGTGGCGCAGTCGGCCGCGCTGGCGTTCTACGCGCTGCTGTCGCTGGCGCCGCTGCTGGTACTGGTGCTGTGGCTGACCACTTGGCTCTACAGCCCGGCCCAGGACGCCCTGCTCGCGCAGATCCATGCCCTGGCAGGGCGCAGCGCGGCGGTGGTCGCAGACACCGTGATCGACCACGCCCGCGCCGAACCCTCGGTCGGCTCGCTGGCCGGCTGGTGGAGCACCGCGCTGCTGCTGGTCGGCGCCAGCGCGGTGTTCGCGCGGCTGCAGACTGCGCTCAACCTGATCTTCCGCACCGATGCCAACCGCCTGCCCGGGGTGCTGGCATGGCTGCGCAAGCGGGTGCTGTCGTTCGGGATCGTGCTGTCGCTGGGGTTCGTGCTGCTGCTGGCCACCACCGTCAGCACCCTGCTGCAGGTGCTGTTCGCCGGCCTGCCGACCCTGCTGCCGGTACTGGGCACCCTGGCCTCGGCGGCGCTGTACGCGCTGGTGTTCGCGCTAATGTACCGGTTCCTGCCGGACCGCCGGGTGCACTGGCCGCAGGCGGTGCTGGGCGGGCTGGTCACCACCGGGTTGTTCGTGCTCGGGCGCTGGCTGATCGGGGTGTACCTGGCGCAGGCCGCGCCGGGCAGCGCCTACGGCTCGATGGGCGCGCTGGTGCTGCTGCTGGTCTGGGTCTACTACGCCGCGGTGGTGTTCTTCCTCGGCGCGCTGATCACGTCCGTGATCGACGAACGCGCCCGCGCCCGCCGGATCGCCGCCGCCAACCCCGCCAGGCAGCCTTCGCCGTAGGAGCGGGCCTTGCCCGCGATGGCTTTCCCGGCATGGCCCGGCGCCACGGCATCGCGCCCAAGGGGCGCTCCTACGGGATGGCATCGCTGGCTAGCGGGCCAGGGCGGTCGCGGCCATGCGGCATCGCGCCCAGGGGGCGCGCTTACGGGATGGCGGCCGGCTGTAGGCACGGGCGCGTGGCATGCTTGTCGGCCATGGCCCGCATTCCCGACGCCTTCATCGACGCACTGCTGGCGCGCACCGACATCGTCGAGGTGGTAGGCGCGCGGGTGCCGCTGAAGAAACAGGGCAAGGAATACGCCGCGCGCTGCCCGTTCCACGACGAGCGCTCGCCCTCGTTCACGGTGTCGCCGGCCAAGCAGTTCTACCACTGCTTCGGCTGCGGCGCGCACGGCACCGCGATCAGCTTCCTGATGAACTACGACCGGCTCGAGTTCCTCGACGCGGTCGAGGAACTGGCGCGCCGCGCCGGGCTGGAAGTGCCGCGCGACACCCGGGCCCGCAATGCCGACCCGGACCTGCAGGACCTGTACGCGGCGGTCGCCGCGGCCGCGCAGTTCTTCCGCCGGCAGCTGGCGGCCAGCCCGAAGGCGCAGGCCTACCTCGACGGGCGCGGCGTGGACGAGGCCACCCGCGAGCGCTTCGGCATCGGCTACGCCCCGGAAGGCTTCTCCGCGCTCAAGGACGCGCTGGGCAGCGATCCGCGCCGCCTGCAGCTGCTCGAACGCGCCGGGCTGTTCTCGAAAAGCGACGGCGGCCGCGTCTACGACAAGTTCCGCGACCGGGTGATGTTCCCGATCCACGACCGCCGCGGCCGGCCGATCGCCTTCGGTGGCAGGATCATTCCGGGCGCTGCGTCCGATCCCGCGGACCAGGCCGCCGGCAGGAAGGCCGACGACGGTCCCAAGTACCTCAATTCCCCCGAGACCGCACTGTTCCACAAGGGCCGCGAGCTGTACGGGCTGTGGCAGGTGCGGCAGGCGCACAACGCGATCCCGCGGCTGGTGGTAGTCGAGGGCTACATGGACGTGGTTGCGTTGTTCCAGCACGGCGTGGACACGGCGGTCGCCACGCTCGGCACCGCCACCACGCCCGACCACGCCGAGCTGCTGTTCCGCAACGCGCCGGACGTGTACTTCTGCTTCGACGGCGACGCCGCCGGGCGCAAGGCCGCCTGGCGCGCGCTCGAATCGGTGCTGCCGCGCATGCGCGACGGCCGCCAGGCCTTCTTCCTGTTCCTGCCCGAGGGCGAGGACCCTGACACGATCGTGCGCGCCGAAGGCGCCGAGGGCTTCAGCGAGCGGCTGGGCCAGGCCACGCCGCTGTCGGAATTCCTGTTCGACTCGCTGGCCGCCGACGTCAACCTCGGCACGCTGGAGGGCAAGGGGCGGCTGGCCGAGCGCGCCAAGCCGCTGCTGGCGCAGATCCCGGACGGCGCCTTCGCCGACCTGATGCGCCAGCGCCTGACCGAACTGACCGGCGTCGGTGCGCGCGACAGTTCACCGGGCACCCACGTGCCGGTGCAGCGCGCGCGCCGCGGCGGCCACGCGCCCGCGCCCAAGCGCACCCTGGTGCGGCACGCGATCGCGCTGCTGCTGCAGCAGCCGCAGCTGGCGCTGGCGCTGCAGCCGCCGTTCCGGTTCGCCATGCTGCGCCAGCCCGGGATCGAACTGCTGGCCGACATCGTCAACCTGGTGCACGAGCGCCCCGGCATCAGCACCGGCGCCCTGCTCGAGCACTTCGCCGACCGCGACACCGCCGGCGCCCTGCAGAAGCTGGCCTCGATCCAGCTGCCCGGCGACGAGGCCACCCTGGCCACCGAGCTGCACGACACCCTCGAACGCCTCCAGCGCCAGGCCGTGCAGCAGCGCATCGACGAACTGCAGGCGCGGCAACGCGAGCAGCCGCTCGACGCCGCCGAGAAGGACGAGCTGCGCACCCTCCTGCGCACCCGCCTGCCCTCCCAACCCGACCCCGCCCCGTAGGAGCGCCCCTTGGGCGCGATGCCCGCGCCGCTGGCCACGCCGGGCACGCCATCGCGGGCAAGGCCCGCTCCTGCGGATGCGTACGCCCCCCCTTCGTAGGAGCGCCCCTTGGGCGCGATGCCGCGACGCCGGGCCACGCCGGGAACGCCATCGCGGGCAAGGCCCGCTCCTACGGGCGCGGTGGGGATGTGGGCTATGCTCGGGGTTCCTTGTTCGTCGCGGGGGTTTCCGATGTTCGTGCGCCTGCTGTTCACCGCCGTCCTCTCCGGCCTGGTCCTGTCTCCCCCGGCCCATGCACAGGCGCCGGCCGCGGCCACCCGCGCTGGCAACGACGTCGTCCGCGAGGAAGTCGGCAACCGCATCAGCGAGAACATCCCGCCGATCCCGGCGGAACTGCTCGAACAGCTCAACCGCTACCAGAACACCCGCGGCGCCGGCGTCGCCGGCTGGACGCCCGACGGCTGCCTGCTGGTGGGCACCCGCTTCGCCGAAACCAACCAGGTGCACCGGGTCTGCGCGCCGCTGGGCATGCGCGAGCAGCTGACCTTCTATCCGGAGCCGGTGTCCAGCACCACGCCGGCCCCGGCGAAATCCGGGCGCGACGGCTTCGTGTTCGGCAAGGACACCGGCGGCGACGAGTTCTGGCAGCTGCACTGGTTCGACCTGGCCACCCGCGAGACCACCCTGCTCACCGACGGCCGGCGCAGCCAGAACCGCGGCCCGCTGTTCTCGCCCGACGGCCGGCTGCTGGCCTACAGCAGCACCGCCCGCAACGGCACCGACACCGATGTCTGGGTGCGCGACATGGCCACCGGCCAGGCCCGCCCGGTGGTCACCGCCGGCGGCAGCTGGAGCGCGCAGGACTTCTCGCCCGACGGCCGCCGGCTGCTGGTCACCCGCTACGTCTCGATCAACGAGGCCTACCCCGGCGAGGTCGACCTCGCCACCGGCGAGCTGACCCTGTTCCCGGTCGACGGCGGCAAGGCCGCGTTCGGCGGCTTCGAGTACGCGCCCGACGGCGCCTCGGTCTACTTCGTCTCCGACGAGCCGGTCGCCGGCCGTCCCAGCGAGTTCCGCACCCTGCGCTACCACGCCCCCGACGACGGCAGCGTGCGCGAGCTCAGCGGACACATTCCCTGGGACGTGGAGGGCTTCACCATCGCCGACGACGGCCGCCACCTGGCCTACGTCACCAACGAGGACGGCATCTACAAGCTGCGGGTGCTGGCCCTGCCCGGCCACGAGGAAGTCGCGCTGCCGGAGCTTCCGGTCGGCGTGATCGGCGGCCTGGCCTTCTCCCCGGACGGCCGGCGCCTGGCGCTGACCCTCAACAGCGCCACCTCGCCCAGCGACGCCTACGTGATCGACCTGGCCGCGCGCAGCCTCACCCGCTGGACCCGCAGCGAGATCGGCGGCCTGGACCCGGACCGGTTCGTCAGCCCCACCCTGGTCCGCTACCCCACCTTCGACCAGGTCGACGGCGCCCCGCGCACCATTCCCGCCTTCTACTACCGCCCGGCCAACCTGCCGGCCGGCCGCAGGCTGCCGGTGGTGATCAACATCCACGGCGGGCCGGAAGCGCAGTCGCTGCCCACCTTCAACCCGACCGTGCAGTACCTGGTCAACGAACTGGGCGTGGCGGTGCTGGTGCCGAACGTGCGCGGCTCGTCCGGCTACGGCAAGACCTGGCTGACCCTGGACAACGCCGAGAAGCGCGAGGACTCGGTGCGCGACATCGGCGCCCTGCTTGACTGGATCGCGGCGCAGCCCGAGCTCGACGAAGGCCGGGTCGGCGTGTACGGCGGCAGCTACGGCGGCTACATGGTGCTGGCGAGCATGGCCACCTACCCCGAGCGGATCCGCGCCGGCGTCGACATCGTCGGCATCTCGCACTTCGGCACCTTCCTGCAGAACACCGAGGACTACCGCCGCGACCTGCGCCGCGCCGAGTACGGCGACGAACGCGACCCGGCCATCGCCGCACTGTTCGAGCGCATCTCCCCGCTCAACAACGCCCACCGGATCGCCGCCCCGCTGTTCGTCGCCCAGGGCCGCAACGACCCGCGGGTGCCGTGGACCGAGGCCGAGCAGATCGTCAAGGCGGTCCGCGGCAACGGCCAGCCGGTCTGGTACCTGCTGTTCGCCGACGAGGGCCACGGCTTCCGCAAGAAGACCAACGCCGACTACTTCACCGCCGCCACCATGCTGTTCTGGCAGGCGCATCTACTCGGCGACGACAACTGACCCGCTAGCGTTGGACTCCCCGCCGAGGAGAGCCCGATGCGCCGCGCCCCCCGCCCCGCCCCCGCCGTCCTGACGGCGCTGCTGGCCGCCTGCCTGCTGGCGGCCTGCAGCGGGCGCGACGACGACGCCGATGCCGGAGCCGCCGCCGCGACGGCCCCGCCCGCGCCCGTGGTGGACGACGCCACCCGCGCCCGCAACGCCCTGGCCGAATTCCTCGCCGAGCGCGACATTCGCGAGGTGCCCGAGCACCGCGACGCCTTCGTCGACCTGGACGGCGACGGCCGCGACGACCTGCTGATGCTGCTCGACGACCCCAACTGGTGCGGCAGCGGCGGCTGCACCCTGCTGGTGTTCCGCAACGGGCCCGACGGCTTCGAGCTGGTCACCGAGACCAGCGTCACCCGCCCGCCGATCGCGGTCAGCAGCCAGCGCCACAGCGGCTGGCACGACCTGCTGGTCAACGTCGGCGGCGGCGGCCTGGAATCCGGCACCGTCGCCCTGCAGTACGACGGCACCGGCTACCCGCCCGACCCCAGCGTCATGGCGATCCTGGCCCCGGACGCGGTGCCGTCGGCGCGCGTGGTGATCGAGTAGCGGTCCGGCTACGGCGCCTTCTGCCCCAGCCCCCCGCCACCGCCACCGCCGCATGGCTGCGACCCGTCAAGCTGCCGCCCCATGAAGCTGTCATCCTGAGCGAAGCGCCGCCACCCATGAAACTGTCATCCTGAGCGAAGCGAAGGATCTGCTTTCAAAGCGGATTCCTCACTGCGTTCGGAATGACAA
>JBKHXI010000064.1:0-10298 GCA_046566095.1 Gammaproteobacteria bacterium
CGATACGGCGGCCCGATCCGCGATAATCGCCGTTTCCGGCATCGGCCGGTCCAGGCAATCGCGCCCGAGGGGCGCTCCTACGGGGTGTGCGGATCGATGGGCAAGGGCTTGAAGGTCGCGGTGGTGGGCGCCACCGGCGCGGTGGGCGAGGCGATGCTGGCGGTGCTGGCCGAGCGCCGGTTCCCGGTCGGGGAACTGGTGGCGCTGGCGAGCGGGCGCTCGGCGGGCGAGGGCGTGGCCTTCGGCGACGACGAGCTGACGGTCCGGGACCTGGCCACGTTCGACCCGGCCGGGGTCGACATCGCGCTGTTCTCGGCCGGAGGCGACGTATCCCGCGAATACGCGCCGAAGTTCGCCGCGGCCGGCGCGGTGGTGATCGACAACTCCTCGGCCTTCCGCGCCGACCCGGACGTGCCGCTGGTGGTCAGCGAGGTCAATCCGGAGATGGTCGCCCGGCGTCCGCGCGGCATCATCGCCAATCCGAACTGTTCGACCATGCAGTTGATGGTCGCGCTGGCGCCGCTGCACCGCGAGGCGCGGATCGAGCGGATCAACATCGCCACCTACCAGTCGGTGTCCGGCACCGGCCGCCGCGCGCTGGAGGAACTGGGCCGCCAGACCGCGGCCCTGCTCAACTTCCAGGCCGCCGAGCCCGGCGTCTATCCGGTGCAGATCGCCTTCAACGTGATCCCGCACGGCGGCGACTTCCAGGACAACGGCTACACCAGCGAGGAGATGAAGCTGGTGACCGAGACCCGCAAGATCCTCGGCGACGAGGGTATCGCGGTGAACGCCACAGTGGTCCGGGTGCCGGTGTTCTACGGCCACAGCGAGGCAGTGGCGATCGAGACCCGCGACAAGCTGAGCGCCGCGCGCGCCACCGAGCTGCTGCGTGCCGCGCCCGGGGTGGAGGTGGTCGACGCCCACGAAGCCGGCGGCTACCCGACCCCGGTCACCCACGCCTCCGGCCGCGACCCGGTGTACGTCGGCCGGATCCGCGAGGACATCTCGCACCCGCGCGGGCTGAACCTGTGGATCGTGGCCGACAACATCCGCAAGGGCGCGGCCCTGAACGCGGTGCAGATCGCCGAGCTGGTGGCCGCGGAGGCCTGATCGCGCGGCCGGGCGGCGGTTCCGCGGCAACCCGCCATTGCGCGACGGCGCCGTGCGCGACTAAAGTCGCAGGCGACAGGGGCGTTCACGCAACGCTCATGGGGAGAGGCGTGCACACGAAGTCCGGCACCAGGTCGTCGCCGCTGCTGGCGCTGCTGCTCGCACTGGCGAGCGGCCAGGCCCTGGCGCTGGGCCTGGGCCAGATCGAGGTCCGGTCGCGCCCTGGGGAGCCGCTGCTGGCCGAGATCCCGATCGTGTCCAGCGACCCGCGCGAGCTCGAACAGCTGCGCGCGCGCCTGGCCTCGCCGGAAACCTTCCGCAGGATCGGCCTGCAGCCGCCGCAGGGGATCGTCTCCGACCTGCAGTTCTCGGTGGCGCTCGACGCCCGCGGCCGGCCGGTGGTGCGGGTGACCAGCGCCGCGCCGGTGCAGCAGCCGGTGCTGACCTTCCTGGTCGAGGTCGACTGGGGGCAGGGCCGGCTGGTGCGCGAGTACTCGGCGCTGGTCGGCGCGCCGGGCAGTGCCGCGGCGGTCGCCCAGCCCGCGATCCAGGCGCCGGTCGCAGCGCCGCCGGCCACCGTGGTGCGTGCGCCGATCGTGCGCGAGCCGCTGCCGCCGGCCCCGCCGGTGCAGGCCGAACCGCTTGCCGAGGCGCCGCCCGAGCCCGAGCCCGAGCCGGCCGCGCCGCCGCGGCCGGACCCGAGGCCGGCGCCGGCGCCGGCGCCACAAGCCGCCGCGCCGCCCGCCGCGCCCGCGCCGGCGACGCCGCAGCCGGGCACGCCGGAGCGGAGCGCGCCGGAGCCGGGCACGCCGGAACAGGACACGGTCACGGTCCGTCAGGGACAGACGCTGGTGGAGATCGCCGCGCGGATCGACCGCGGCGGCCACAGCCTCAACCAGGCGATGCTGGCCCTGCTGCGGGCCAATCCCGAGGCCTTCATCGACGACAACATCAACCTGGTCCGTGCCGGCGCGGTGCTGCGCATGCCCGAACGCGCCGAGCTGGCGCGGGTCGACGGCGCGCAGGCCGATGCGCTCGTCCGCGCCCAGGTGCGGCGCTGGCGCGAGGCGCGCCAGCCCGCCCCGCAACCGGCGGTGGCCACGGCCGCCAGCACCGACCCCGCTCCCGCCGACGCCGGCCCGGGCGCGGCGCGCACGACCGATGCGCGGCTGGAAATCGTGCCGCCCGGCGGCGGCACCGATCCGGGAACCCGATCCGGCCTGAGCGCCGATGGCGAGGGCGAGATGCTGCGCACCCAACTGCAACAGACGAAGGAAGAACTGGCCGCGCGCGATGCCGAGCTGGCCGAGCTGCGGGCGCGCGTGGCCGAGCTCGAGGAGCTGCAGGGCAAGCAGCAGGAACTGCTGACGCTCAAGGACAGCGAACTGGCCGCGGTTCAGCAGCGCCTGGCGGGCGAGCGCGCGCCGGATGCGCCCGCCGATGCCCGCGCGGCCACGCCCTGGCTGCTCGGCGGGCTGGTGCTGCTGGCGCTGACGGCCATCGCCTGGCTGCTGCTGCGGCGCCGTCGCGCGCCGCCGCCGCCAGCGCCGCGCCGCGGCTACGATTCGGCCGCGCTGGCGGCCAGCATGCCCGGAGCGGCCCGGGCGCAGATCGGGGACGATGCGGCGACGGCCACGCCGCCGCTCGATCCGCCGGATGCGGCAGGGCCCGCCGGCGATGCGCCCGCCGAGGTCGCCGCAACGCCGACCTGGCACGCCGGCCGCGCCACGCCCGATCTCGGCGCCGCGGCGGCCGCATCCGCCGCCGTGGCAGCGCAGTCCGGCCCGCGCCCGGCGACCGGGCGCGAGGGCCTGGAACTGGCGCGCGCCTACCTCGACCTGGGCGACGACGAGGCCGCGCGCGGCCTGCTGCGCGAGGTGCTGAGCGGGCACGACCCGGCCGCCCGCGAGGAAGCCGCGCGGCTGCTGCGCGAGCTCGGCTGACGCGCGGCCGCCCGCGCGATGCGCTACGCCATCGGCGTCGAGTACGACGGCAGCGGCTATTCCGGCTGGCAGCGCCTGAGCGCGCCCGGCAGGCCGGGCCCGCGCACGGTGCAGGCCGAGCTCGAGCGCGCACTCGAGTACGTGGCCGCCGCGCCGGTGGCCACCGTCTGCGCCGGGCGCACCGATGCGGGCGTGCACGCCGTCTGCCAGGTGGCGCATTTCGACAGCGACGCGCGGCGCGACCCGCGCGGCTGGATGCTCGGGGTCAGCGGCCGGCTGCCGCCGCCGGTCTGCGTGCGCTGGTGCGTGCCGGTCGCCGACGACTTCCACGCGCGCTTCTCGGCGCGCGCGCGCCGCTACCGCTACAGGATCCTGAACCGTCCGGTCCGCCCGGCCCTGCACCGGGCCACGCTGGCCTGGGAGCGCCGTCGGCTGGATGCCGAGGCCATGCATCGCGCCGCGCAGGCGCTGCTGGGCGAGCGGGACTTCTCCGCCTTCCGCACCGTGCACTGCCAGGCGCCGCACGCCCGCCGCGAGCTGCAGCGGATCGAGGTCCGGCGCGAGGGCGAGCTGGTCGAGATCGACGTGCAGGCCAACGCCTTCCTGCACCACATGGTGCGCAACATCGTCGGCTCGCTGCTGCCGATCGGGCGCGGCGAGCGCGGCGAGGACTGGATGGCGGAACTGCTGGCCGGCCGCGACCGCAGCCGCGCCGGCGTCACCGCGCCGCCGCAGGGCCTGGTGTTCCTCGGGCCGCTTTATCCCGCACAATGGGGGCTTCCGCCGGAGGTCAGCCTGTGAACCGCACCCTCTACCGCACCCGCGTCAAGTTCTGCGGCATGACCCGTCCGGGCGACGTGCGCCTGGCCGGCGAGCTGGGCGTGGACGCGGTGGGCTTCGTGTTCGCGCCCGGCAGCCCGCGGCGCGTGGCGCCGGAGGAGGCGCGGACGATGCGCAACGCGCTCGGCCCGCTGGTGGATGCGGTCGCCGTGTTCATGGACAACTCCATGGAGGAGGTGCGCGAGGCGATCCGGCACGTGCGCCCGACCATGCTGCAGTTCCACGGCGGGGAGGACGACGCCTTCTGCCGCAGCTTCAACCTGCCGTACCTGAAGGCGATCGCGGCCAACGGCGAGGAGGCCACGGCCGGCGAGTCGCTGGTGCTTCGCTACCCGGCCGCCAGCGGTTTCCTGTTCGATTCGCATGCGCCCGGCGAGCCCGGCGGCAGCGGTGCGACCTTCGACTGGTCGCGCCTGCCCACCGGCCTGACCCGGCCGTTCGTGGTGGCCGGCGGGCTGCGCCCGGACAACGTGTTCGACGCCATCGTCGCGACCCTGCCCTGGGGCGTGGACGTGTCCAGCGGGATCGAGGCCGAGCCCGGGCTGAAGGACGGCGAGAAGATGCGCCGGTTCGTCGCCGAAGTGCGGCGGGCCGACTGCCACGAGTAGCCCGGCGCGGCTCGCCCGGGGCCCGGCACGGGCGCTTTCGCTACACTGTTGCGCCGAGACCGCGGCCGCCCGGCCGCCCGCGCGCCGATGGATTCCCCCGCCACCACCGACTTCCACGCCTGGCCCGACGCCGAGGGTCGCTTCGGCCGCTACGGCGGGCGCTTCGTGTCCGAGACCCTGGTCGGGCCGCTGCAGGCGCTGGCGGCCGCCTACGACGCCGCGCGCGTCGACCCGCAATTCGTCGCCGCGTTCGAGGCGGACCTCGCGCACTACGTCGGCCGGCCGAGCCCGATCTACGAGGCCGCGCGCCTGTCGGCCGAAGTCGGCGGCGCGCGGATCCTGCTCAAGCGCGAGGACCTGAACCACACCGGCGCGCACAAGATCAACAACACCATCGGCCAGGCGCTGCTGGCCAGCCGCATGGGCAAGACCCGGATCATCGCCGAGACCGGGGCAGGGCAGCACGGCGTGGCCAGCGCCACGGTCGCCGCGCGCCTGGGCCTGGAATGCGTGGTCTACATGGGCGCCACCGACATCGAGCGGCAGAAGATCAACGTCTACCGGATGCAGCTGCTCGGCGCGAAGGTGGTGCCGGTGACCAGCGGCTCGGCCACCCTCAAGGACGCGCTCAACGAGGCGATGCGCGACTGGGTGACGAACGTGGACGACACCTTCTACATCATCGGCACCGTCGCCGGGCCCGACCCGTACCCGCGGATGGTGCGCGACTTCAACGCCGTGGTCGGGCGCGAGGCGCGGGCGCAGATGCTGGCGCAGTACGGCCGCCTGCCGGACGCGGTGACCGCCTGCGTCGGCGGCGGATCGAACGCGATCGGGATCTTCCACGCCTTCCTCAACGACCCAGGCGTGCGTCTGGTCGGCGCCGAGGCGGCGGGCGAGGGCATCGCCGGCGGCCGCCACGCAGCCTCGCTGGCGGCCGGCCGGCCCGGCGTGCTGCACGGCAACCGCACCTACGTGCTGTGCGACGACGACGGCCAGATCGTCGAGACCCATTCGGTCTCCGCGGGGCTGGACTATCCCGGGGTCGGCCCGGAACACGCCTTCCTCAAGGACTGCGGGCGGGCCGAGTACGTCGGCGTCACCGACGACGAGGCGCTGGCCGCGTTCCACCAGCTGGCGCGCACCGAGGGCATCCTGCCGGCACTCGAATCCAGCCACGCCATCGCCCAGGCGGCGAAGCTGGCGCGCGAACTGCCGCGCGACGGCCTGGTACTGTGCAACCTGTCCGGGCGCGGCGACAAGGACGTCCACACCATCGCCGCGCGCGAGCGCATCGACCTGTAGGAGCGCCCCTTGGGCGCGATGGCCCTTGAATCCGATCCCGAGATCATCCGGCAAGCAATCGCGCCCAAGGGGCGCTCCTACGGCATGCGCATGAATCGAATCGACGCCAGGTTCAACGCCCTCCGCGCCGCCGGCCGCAAGGCCCTGGTGCCGTTCGTGACCGCAGGTGACCCGGCACTGGAGGCGACGGTGCCGACGATGCATGCGCTGGTGGAGGCCGGCGCGGACGTGATCGAACTGGGCGTGCCGTTCTCCGACCCGATGGCCGACGGTCCGACCATCCAGCGCAGCTCCGAACGCGCGCTGGCGCGCGGCGCGGGGCTGGCCTACGTGCTGGAGGCGGTACGGGCGTTCCGCGGAGTCGACAGCGATACCCCGGTGGTGCTGATGGGCTACCTCAACCCGGTCGAGATCCGTGGCGCCGAGGCGTTCGCGCGCGATGCGGCGGCTGCCGGCGTCGACGGCGTGCTGCTGGTCGACCTGCCGCCCGAGGAGGCCGCAGACTTCCGTACGGCGTTCGACGCGCACGGCCTGGCGCTGATCGCGCTGGTGGCGCCGACCACCAGCGATGCCCGCCGCCAACGGCTGTGCGCGCAGGCGTCCGGGTACCTGTATTACGTCAGCTACGCCGGGGTGACCGGCGCCGACCGGCTCGATACCGAGGCCGCGGGTGCACGCCTGCGGGCGCTGCGGGCGGGCAGCCCGATCCCGGTGGTGGCCGGCTTCGGGATCCGCGACGCCGCCGGCGCCGCGGCGATGGCGCGGGATGCCGACGGGGTGGTGGTCGGCAGCGCGCTGGTGGCGGCCCTGGACGGCGCCGCGGACCCGGCGGAGGCGGCGCGCCGTGCGGCCGCGTTCCTGTCGCCGCTGCGCCAGGCGCTCGACGCGATCCCCGCGCAAATCCCCGCCTCGTAGGAGCGGGCCATGCCCGCGAAGGCCTGCCCCGCAAGCCCGCAGGGCGCGGGGATCGCGCCCAAGGGGCGCTCCTACGAGCATGGCCGCGAACGTGCCGCAGCCGCGAGCCGCCGCAGCCTCCGTAGGAGCGGGCCATGCCCGCGATGGCTTTCCCCGCAAGCCCGCAGGGCGCGGGGATCGCGCCCAAGGGGCGCTCCTACGGGCATGGCCGCGAACGTGCCGCAGCCGCGGAACCGCCGCAGCCTCCGTAGGAGCGGGCCTTGCCCGCGATGGCTTTCCCCACAAGCCCGCAGGGCGCGGGGATCGCGCCCAAGGGGCGCTCCTACGGAAGGGGGTGGGGGATTACACTGGCAGGTTCAGGCACAGGGGCAAGCTGAACGAATGAGCTGGCTGAAGAAACTCACTCCCTCGCGCATCCGCACCGACTCCGGCCAGGCCGGCCGCAAGCGCAGCGTCCCGGAAGGGCTGTGGGAGAAGTGCGAGAAGTGCGGGGCGGTGCTGTACCGGCCCGAGCTCGAGGAGAACCTCGAGGTCTGCCCGAAGTGCGCGCACCACATGCCGATCCGCGCCCGCGCCCGGCTGAAGCGCCTGTTCGACCCGGACAGCACCCGCGAGATCGCCGCCGAGCTCGGCCCGACCGACGTGCTCAAGTTCAAGGACCAGAAGAAGTACGCCGACCGCATCAAGGCGGTGCAGAAGTCGACCGGCGAGCGCGACGCGCTGGTGGCGATGGAAGGCAGGATGAAGGGCCGCGACCTGGTCGCCTGCGCCTTCGATTTCGCCTTCATGGGCGGCTCGATGGGTTCGGTGGTCGGCGAGCGCTTCGCCCGCGCCGCCGAGCGCGCGCTGGAGCTGCGCTGCCCGCTGGTGTGCTTCTCGGCCACGGGCGGGGCGCGCATGCAGGAGAGCCTGTTCTCGTTGATGCAGATGGCCAAGACCGCCGCGGCGCTGGGCCGGCTGCGCGCCGCCGGCCTTCCCTACATCTCGGTGATGACCCATCCCACCACCGGCGGCGTCTCGGCCTCGCTGGCGATGCTGGGCGACATCAACATCGGCGAGCCGGGGGCGCTGATCGGCTTCGCCGGCCCGCGGGTGATCGAGCAGACCGTGCGCGAGAAGCTCCCGGAGGGCTTCCAGCGCAGCGAGTTCCTGCTCGAGCACGGCGCGCTCGACCAGATCTGCGACCGCCGCGAGCTGCGCGAGCGCCTGGCCGCGCTGCTGGCGCTGATGATGCAGCAGCCGGCGCCGGCCGAGGACGAGGTGCTGGCGTGAGCGGGCCCGGCCCCGGGCAGCGCTGGTTCGGCACCGACGGCATCCGCGGCCGGGTCGGCGAGGGCCCGATCTCGGCCGACTTCATGCTGCGCCTGGGCAACGCCTACGGCCACGTGCTGTGCGAGGCGGTCAACCACGGCGGCCGCTGGCGCAAGCCGATGGTGATCATCGGCAAGGACACACGGATCTCCAATTACATGTTCGAGGCCGCGCTCGAGGCCGGGCTGGTCGCGGCCGGGGTCGACGTGCAGCTGATGGGGCCGATGCCGACCCCGGCGGTCGCGCACCTGACCCGCTCGCTGCGCGCCGACGGCGGCATCGTGATCTCGGCCTCGCACAACCCGCACCAGGACAACGGCATCAAGTTCTTCTCGGCCGGCGGCGAGAAGCTCGACGACGCCACCGAGCTGGCGATCGAGGCCGCCCTGGAACGGCCGTTCCGCACCGCCGCCTCCGACGCGCTGGGCAAGGCGGTGCGCACCCGCGACGCGGTCGGCCGCTACGTGGAGGCCTGCAAGAACGCGGTGCCGCGCGGCTTCGACCTGGCCGGCATGCGCATCGCCATGGACTGCGCCAACGGCGCCACCTACCAGATCGGCCCGCTGGTGCTGCGCGAGCTCGGCGCCCAGGTCGACGCCATCGGCGTCGACCCGAGCGGCCTGAACATCAACGACGGGGTCGGCTCGACCCATCCCGAGGCGCTGGCCGCGCGCGTGCGCGAGACCGGCGCGGCGCTGGGCATCGCCTTCGACGGCGACGGCGACCGGGTGCTGTTCGTCGATTCCGAAGGCAACGTCCGCGACGGCGACGACCTGCTGTACGTGCTGGCCTGCGACTGGCAGGGCTCCGGCCGCCTGCGCGGCCCGGTGGTCGGCACGCTGATGACCAACTACGGCTTCGAACAGGCGCTGGCCGCGCGAGGCATCGGCTTCGTCCGCGCCAGGGTGGGCGACCGCCACGTGCACCAGGCGCTGCTGGAACACGGCGGCGTGCTCGGCGGCGAGGCCTCCGGCCACCTGCTGTGCCTGGACCGCGCCAGTACCGGCGACGGCATCGTCAGCGCGCTGCAGGTGCTGGAAGTGCTGCAGCGCCGCGGCGAGTCCCTGCAGGCCCTGCTGGCGGGCCTGCACAGGCTCCCGCAGAAGACCGAAAACGTGCGCCTGGCCACCGGCGCCCGTCCGGTGGAAGACCCGCGGGTGCGGGCGGCGCTGGCGCAGGCGCAGCGGGCCGTGGAAGGCC
The DNA here is from genome assembly GCA_046566095.1 of Gammaproteobacteria bacterium. GTDB lineage: Bacteria > Pseudomonadota > Gammaproteobacteria > Xanthomonadales > Xanthomonadaceae > CAMPJU01. The sequence continues at coordinate 9,236 of JBKHXI010000064.1, forward strand.
GCGGCCGCGCCTTCCTGCGCCCATCCGGCACCGAGCCGGTGGTGCGGGTCACGGTCGAGGCCGACGACCCGGCGCTGGTGCGGTCGACGTTGGACACCCTGGCTGCCGTGGTCCGCGCCGCGGCCGGCTGACCACCCCCGACTTCCACCCGGAACCGTTCCATGTCCCCTTCGGCCATTCCCACGCTCGACATCCGCCGCTTCGACACCGACCGCGACGCCTTCGTCGCCGACCTCGGTGCGGCCTACCGCGCCTGGGGCTTCGCCGGCATCCGCGGCCACGGCATCGACCAGGCCCTGATCGACGAGGCCTACCGCGTGTTCGCCGCCTTCTTCGCGCTGCCGGAAGAGGTCAAGCGCAAGTACCACGTTCCGGGCGGCGGCGGCGCGCGCGGCTACACGCCGTTCGGGGTGGAGACCGCCAAGGGCGCGCAGTATTCGGACCTGAAGGAGTTCTGGCACATCGGCCGCGAGATCCCGCGCGACTCGAAATACGCCGCCGACATGCCGCCGAACCTGTGGCCGGAGGAAGTGCCCGGCTTCTGCGAGGTCGGATACGGGCTGTACCGGGAACTGGACGCGCTGGGCGCGCGGGTGCTGTCGGCGCTGGCGCTGCACATCGGCCTGCCGCAGGACTGGTTCGCCGACAAGACCGACATGGGCAACTCGATCCTGCGCCCGATCCACTACCCGCCGATCACCACCGACGACATCCCCAACGTGCGCGCCGGCGCCCACGAGGACATCAACCTGATCACACTGCTGGTCGGGGCCAGCGCGGAAGGGCTGGAGGTGAAGTCGCGCCGGGACGGCTCCTGGGTGCCGTTCACCGCCGACGAGGACACGATCGTGGTCAACATCGGCGACATGCTGCAGCGCCTGACCAACCACGTGTACCCGTCCACCACCCACCGCGTGGTCAACCCGCCGGGCGAAAAGGCCCGGCAGCCGCGCTACTCGACCCCGTTCTTCCTGCATCCGAACCCGGACTTCCTGATCGACGTGCTGCCCTCCTGCATCACGCCCGACAATCCCAGCCGCTATCCGCAGCCGATCACCGCCCA